>CANRLV010000037.1 GCA_947631565.1 uncultured Gemmiger sp.
CGCGCCGACCACATCGGCTATGTGATGCAGAACCCCAACCAGATGATCTCCAAGTCCTTCATCTTTGACGAGGTCGCCTTCGGCCTGCGCCTGCGCGGCGTGCCGGAGGACGAGGTCACCCGGCGCGTGGAGGAGACGCTCAAAATTTGCGGGCTGTACCCGATGCGTAAATGGCCGGTGTCGGCCGTGAGCTACGGGCAGAAAAAGCGCGTGACCATCGCCGCCATCCTGGCCCTGTCGCCGCACGTTTTGATCCTGGACGAGCCGACCGCCGGGCAGGATTTCCGCCATTACACCGAGATCATGGAATTTTTGCGGGAGCTCAACGGCCATGGCATCACGGTCATCATGATCACGCACGATATGCACCTGATGCTGGAATACGCGCAGCGCGCGGTGGTGTTCAGCGGCGGGCAGATCATCGCCGACGACACCTCGGCCAACATCCTGACCGACCCCGACATCATCGCCCGGGCCAGCCTGAAGGAGACCTCGCTCTACGACCTGGCGCTGCTGTGCGGCATCGAGCGGCCAAGCGAGTTCGTGCAGACCTTTATCGACTTTGACCGCGCCAGGCGGGAGGAGGTGCAGAAAGCATGACCAACGTGTTCAACTACATCCCCCGTTCCTCCCCCATCCATGCGCTGACCGGCGCCGCCAAGCTGGTGTGTATGCTGTGCTGGACGATGGCCGCCATGATCACCTTTGACACCCGCTACCTGCTGTTTTTGTGCGTGAGCGCGCTGCTGCTGTTCCGTTTGTCGGACATCCACCTGCGTGACGTCAAGGTGTTTTTGGTCTTCGTCACGGTGTTCATGGTGCTCAACAACGTGCTCATCTATCTGTTCGCGCCGGAATACGGCGTCGAGATGTACGGCGCGCGCACGCTGCTGTTCACGATCTGGGGGCACTACACCGTCACCACGCAGCAGCTGCTGTACCATGCCAACGTCATCCTCAAATACGGTGTGACCATCCCGATGGTGCTGCTGTTCGTCTCGACCACCCAGCCCAGCGAGTTCGCGGCCTCGCTCAACCGCATCGGCGTGAGCTACCGCATCGCGTACTCGGTCTCGCTGGCGCTGCGCTACATCCCCGACATCCTCAAGGAATACCGCGACATCTCGCTGGCGCAGCAGGCGCGCGGGGTGGAGCTTTCCGGCAAGGAGAACCTGTTCAAGCGCCTGAAGGGCGCCTCGGCCATTCTGCTGCCGCTCATCCTTTCGAGCCTGGAGCGCATCGAGGTGGTGGCGACGGCGATGGAGCTGCGCTGCTTCGGCAAGAAAGAGAAGCGCACCTGGTACCGCGCCCGCGCCTTTGCCAAAGGCGATTACCTCATCATGGCCGCCGGCGGCCTGCTCGTCGCCGGCTCGCTCGTGCTGTGGGTGCTGAACGGGTCGAGGATGTGGAATCCGTTTGTGTGAGGTTTCCGCACGTTTGGGCGCCGGAGGGCAGGGGGTATGCAGTTGGCGGCATATAAAGAGGAAAACAACGGTAAGTCCGAACGGCGAACAGCGCAGCTGTCCGACGGGCGGGGGCCGGTGTTTTCCGTTGCCCGCCAACGCATAGCCCCCTGACCGCAGGCATGATACGATTTTGGCTATGAGCACAGCAAGCCCCCGGCTTTTCATAAGCCGAGGGCTTGCTTTTGCGGTAAGTAAAAATCAGATGACCATTTCGGTCTCGCCGTCAAAGAGGTAGACCTCCTTGTTGGGGATGGAGAACTCGATGGGGGCGTCGGTCTCGGGGGTGTCATGCGGGTCGACCTTGAGGATGGCCTTGTCCTCGCCGGCGGTGATGTAGACGTTGGTGTTGTCGCCGAGCATCTCGGTCAGCTCCACGCTCGCCTTGACCACATGGGCGTCCGGCTGCTTGCCCAGCACGATGCTCTCGGGCCGGAAGCCGAAGACGATGGGCTTGCCCTCGTACTTGGCAGCCTTATCGCCCAGCTTTTTGGCCACATCCAGCATATTGTCGCCGAACTTGACCTTACCGCCCGTGACGGTGCCGCGGATAAAGTTCATCGGCGGCTCGCCGATGAAGCCGGCGACGAAGACGTTGGCGGGCTGGTAGTACAGCTCGTACGGGGTGCCGACCTGCTGCACATAGCCCTCCTTCATGACCACGATGCGGTCGGCCAGGGTCATGGCCTCGGTCTGGTCATGGGTGACGTAGATGGTGGTGGCGCCGGTCTCGCGGTGGATCTGGGCGATCTCGGAGCGCATGGTCACGCGCTGCTTGGCGTCAAGGTTCGAGAGCGGCTCGTCCATCAGGAACACGCCCACCTTGCGGATGATGGCGCGCCCGATGGCGACACGCTGGCGCTGGCCGCCGGACAGCGCGCGCGGCAGACGGTCCAGGTAATCGGTCAGGCCGAGGATGGCCGCCGTCTTTTTGACCTTCTGTTCAATGACTTCCTCGTCCACGCCCTGCAGGGTCAGGCCAAAGGCGATGTTGTCAAACACCGTCATCTGCGGGTACAGCGCGTAGCTCTGGAACACCATGGCGATCTCGCGCTCACGGGGGCCCATCTCGTTGGCACGCTTGCCGTTGATCAGGAACTCGCCGTTGGAGATCTCCTCAAGGCCGGCGATCATGCGCAGCGTCGTGGACTTGCCGCAGCCCGAGGGACCGACGAAGACGATGAACTCGTTCTTCTCGATCTCCAGGTTGAAGTTGTGCACCGCATGGTAGCCGTTGGGATAGATTTTGTTGATGTCTTTCAGGGTCAAGTATGCCATAGTTCCTGTCTCCTTACGCATGGATTTGGAGCTGCTGCGGTCCCCGGGGCGGGGCCGCATGACGGGGTCTTTACTGTGCTGCTTTGTGCATGGCGTCATGCACGATGCGCTGCACGAGGTGTTTGGCCCCGATCAGCAGCGAATCAAAGCCGAGATAGAACATACCGAACAGGATGGGCTCAACACCCAGGGTCACGGCGTCCGCCTGACCGGTGATCTGGTTGATGCCGATGTTGACGGCGCTGTACAAAATGCCGACCAAAATCAGCAGCACGAACGCATACAGGATGTTGAGTGGGAAGGTGAGGAACCCTTTTTTGGGGAACATCATCCAGCGGCTGTGCTCGCCGGGGGTGCGCTCAAAAAAGCGCAGGGCGTTGTTGGTGAGGATGTCGGTCACCATGCCGAGACCGAGGGCCGTGACGAGATACAGGTCCAGCTGGTCGGCCATGTAGTTGCCCAGTCCCCAGAAGAAGAAAAAGCACGTTGCCGCCGGGAACCACCATTTGATGAACAGCACCTTGGCCCAGTCCGCGATCTTGAACTTGGGACCGGAGAGATAGCCGCGCAGCTCCTCCTTGGAGACCTCGGGCGAGTTGCTTTCGTCGGCCTCGGCGAGGTCCTGTACCGCCTTGGTCTTGAGGTCATAGTAGTCGGACTGCTTTTCGACCTCCGGCTTTTGTGCGGTTTTGCGTTTGCGGTCACTCATGGGCTGGTCGTTGCTCCTGTGGGGGTTCAGTCTTCGCCGGAGATGTCGATCTCGCCCATCTCGCCGTTGTCTTCCACCTCGATGGAGGTCTTGATCTTGCGCAGCAGCTTGGTGTAGATGGGCAGCGTGGCCACAAGGACCGCGGTGATGATCAGGAACACCATGTGGTTGCGCAGGCAGTCATACGCGTACTTGATGTAGATGGTCTGCTGGGTGACGACGACCGGGTTATTGGCGCGGCGCATCGAAGCGAGGATGGCGTTCATGTAGGTGAAGTCGGCAAAGCCGATGATGACGAACATCACATACAGCAGCACCACCATCGGGATGACGGGCTTTTTGCGGTAAGGAAAAGCGTTGAGGCAGCACAGGAAGGAGAGCATCGAGAAAAGCATGGTAGCAAAGCCGGCCAGGCCCATGTTGGCCCCCTGGATGCGCGCCGTGGTATCGGAAATGTGGGTCAGGTTGAAGGAGTAGTAGACGAAAGTCAGGGACAACGCGACCAGCGGGATCATCTGCGGGCGGCGTTTGAGCGAGACCAGGAATTTGCGCCACATCTCAGCGATGGGATTGGGTTTTTTCTTATCCATACTCACTCACCCCTCCTGATGGCGTTGGTCGTGTCTTTGTCGAAGAAGTGCTTGCGCTTGAAGGAGAAGGATACGTCGTCGCCGGCCTTGTAGTTGCTCCAGCCCTTCAGCTTGGCCGAGATCTTGGTCTTTTTGTCGCCGCCGATGTAGGCGTGGACCAGCGTGTTCATGCCGAGGTTCTCGTTGGAGAACACGGTCGCCTTGACGTCCGGCCCTTCAGCGATGTTCTCGGGCCGCACACCGAGGATGATCTCCTTGCCCTGGTAGGCCTTGAGCAGGTCCTGCTCCTCGGCCGTGAGGGCGGCCTTGAAGTTGGCGCCGACGAGCTCGGCGCCCGCCACCTTGACGTCGTACAGGTTCATCGGCGGCAGGCCGATAAAGCTGGCGACAAAGACGTTGGCGGGGTCATCGTACAGCTCCAGCGGGGTGCCGACCTGCTGCACATGGCCCATCGACATACAGACGATGCGGTCCGCGAGCGTCAACGCCTCGGTCTGGTCATGGGTGACGTAGAGCATGGTGGCCTGCAGGCGCTTGTGCAGCAGCAGGATCTCGCGGCGGGTGGCACCGCGCAGCTTGGCATCCAGGTTCGACAGCGGCTCGTCGAACAGGAAGACCTTGGGGTTGCGCACGATGGAACGGCCCATCGCCACGCGCTGCCGCTGGCCGCCCGAAAGCTGGGCCGGCTTTTTGTTCAGCTGGCTGGTCAGGCCCAGGATCTCGGCCGCGGCCAGCACCTTTTTGTGGATGACGTTGGGGTTCTCTTTGCGCAGGGTCAGCGAGAACGCCATGTTCTCGTAGATGGTCATGTGGCCGTACAGGGCGTAGTTCTGGAAGACCATCGCCATGTCACGGTCCTTGGCGGGGGTGGCGGTGATGTCCTTGCCGTCCAGCAGCAGCTTGCCGGCCGAGATGTCCTCAAGGCCCGCCACCATGCGCAGCGTGGTGGACTTGCCGCAGCCGGAGGGGCCGACCAGCACGATGAGCTCGCCGTCTTTCACGTCCAGATTGAAGTCAAAGACAGCCTGCACGTTGTTATCGTATATCTTGTCGATATGCTGGATACTCAGCGTTGCCATGTCTTCGCCTCCTTATACGTTCTGTTGGCCGAGGGTCTTCAGATGCTCTGAAAGCGCGCGGCACTTGATGATGTTGACGACGGCGGAAGCGATCAGGCAAGCGCCGGAGATGACGAGGAACGCGACCTGCCACATAAACTGGCCGTCGCTCATGACCGAGACCTCGGCGCCTTCGACCAACGTTTTGGCGGCGTGGGCCTGGGTCGGGATGATGAAGATGCGCACGAACTGCAGCACCCCCAGCACCACCAGCAGCCAGGAGTAGTTAAGCTGGTAGTTCTTGACGCCCTCAGAGGAGAGGAAAACCGCCAGCAGGAAGACAAGGTTGTAAACGATGGAGACACCGATCAGGATATTGTAGTAGTAGGTGCCCACATCGGACTGGTAAAGGTTGACGAAAAAGAACACGTCAAACAGGATGCCGACGATGGCCAGGTTGGACGCGAGCGTATTCTTGATGAAACGCATACGGTCCCGTTGGATCGTACGATCTTCGTTGGTCATGCGACTGCCCCCTTTCCTTTGGCGATGAGGCGGGCTTCATCCTTCATCAGGGTGACCTTCCACACCGCGTTGGCGACGAGCAGCACCGCCACGATGATCAGTGCCGCGAAAACACCGTAGTGCACGTCGAACCAGAAGGTGGACTCGGTATAGAGCGTGTTCCACATCTCGGCATGCTCCGCCAGGGCGGCAAAGTCGACGCGCAGCCACTGGGCCTTGAAGGCCTCGATATAGCTGTGGCACATCACGGTCAGGTACACGCTGTACCCGGCGTAGGCGGCGGTGGCCACATAGTTGCCGATATAGTAGCGGCGGCGGATGTGGGTGTTGGTGACGAAGAGCAGGCAGCCCAGCAGGATCAGCACGATGGCCTGGATGACGAACCATTTGTTGAAGTCCTGCATATTGTAATAGACAATGGAGCCGGGCACCGTGGTCTGCGTCAGGTCATTGGGGTTGCGCATGGTGCTGTACAGGGCGTCATACAGGTCGGTCATGATGCCCAGCGAGTAGACGAACACCACCGCGCCCATGATGACTGCCGCCAGACACAGGACCTTCTGCGCGACCATTTGTTTTTTATACATGACGACCTCCTCCCAGGGAATGGTATCGTTCCCTTCGCATCCGCGCGGCGCGAAAGGCATCGCGCGGGCACGGTCAGAGTTTTTTGTGTGCAGTAGCTCAGGCTTTGTGAAAAAAGGGGGGGCGGCCGGCGCGGCGCGTTTGGCCGCGCCGGCCGCCCTCAGTTACTGGTCAATACGGGGTCTTGCGGGGATATCCTCAGGCGATCTGGTTGTAGTAGTTGAGGTCCATCTCCCAGGCGCCTTCCTTGATGGTCAGATACTGCACGCCGTTCCAGCTGTTGGCAACGTAGTCGGCAGCAGACTGCGCATCGGTCATGTTGGCGTCGGTGTAGCCGTTGGCGATCATGTCAACGAGGATGTTGATCTGGTCGTCGCCGGAGGAGGAGGAGAATTGGGTGGTCAGCTCGGCATAGCCGGAGAGCATATCATTCTCTGCCTTGGTGGTGGGCAGCGTGGTGGGCACGCTGGTGTACCAGCCGTTGTCGGCCACAGCCAGCTCAGGATGATGGATGGTGCCCAGGCCGATGGCGGTGGAGATGTAACCGGCGCCAAGACGGCCGGCCTCGGTGGTGCACTGATACTCGAACGCCTGGCTCTTGAGGAAGCTCAGGGTGGAGCCGAGGTAGAAGCGGGCGTAGTTGGTGTAGTTGCCGGAAGCCTTATCCCACAGCTCGGCACGGGTGGCGTCGGCGATGACAGGCATCTCCTGGCCGTTGAACATGAAGGTGTCGGTGCCGCGGAAGGCCTCGGGGCCGTAGCTCATGAGGATCTGGCCCTCGGGAGAGTAGGCGTAGTCGATGAGGGCGAGAGCAGCGTTCAGCTTGTCCTGATCATCGCCGACGCCGGGCTTGGAGATGCCCCAGCCATCGGTCTTAACGGAGCGCCAGCTCTCGGTGAAGCGCATGTAGTTGCCGCCGTCGGTGCCGTCCTGCCAGCAGGCCACGGGCACCATGACCGCCATGTAAGCCTCGCCGTCGTCAAAGACGCCGTCCTGCTCGTTGTAGATGGTCTGGGTCTGGTTGTAGTCGTAGTGCATGAAGCCGAGGTCTTCCTCGAGGTACTGCTTGGTCTTGACGTCCTGCTTGTTGACGAACGCCTCAGAGATCAGGCCTTCCTCGACCATGTCATGCATGCGCTCCAGAGCCTCGTAGGTAGCGGGCTCCTGGCGGGCGTCGTGCAGCTGGTTGTCGGTGCCGACGTAGAGGTAATCCTGGCGGGACTCAAGGCCGCGCACGCCGAACAGATGGCCGGCGAAGCGGAACATATCGACGCGGCGCTGGTTGTTGGCATCCTCGCGGGAGAACAGGCCCTGCACCTTGTCGGTGCCGTTCAGGGTCTGCGGGTTGGCGACGACGCAGCGCAGCAGGGCGACGAGCTCGTCAGCATCCCAGGCGGCGTTCTGACCGATGAACAGGTCGGAACGCTCGGTGCCGTAGTAGCCGCCGTAGCACTCATCGATGTAGGTGCGGAGCATATTGACGGCGTCAACACCACTCATGGAGCCGGCGGCGTTCATCTTGTCGATGATGTTGCCGGCAGTGTCATAGTCCTTGGTCACGGTCTCGACACCGGAGCCGTCCTTCTTGACGGTATCGATCTCGATCTTGCCGGAGGTGGGCATATAGGGCTGATAAACGGGGGCAGCGGTGTTGTTGGAGGCGTCGGCGGTGAACTCGCCCTCGCCGTCCAGCAGCTTCTTGACCCAGTCAACACGCATCAGCGGCATACGCTCGATATCGGCAACGCCGTCGAAGTAGGGGCTGAAGTAGATGGCGCCGTTGGAGGTGTCACCGGTGATGGACAGGCGGACGATGGGGTTGGCATCGAGGTACGCCTTGAAGTTGGGCATCTGGTCGAGATACTCGCCGATGTTGACGATGGTGCCCGCAACGCCGTTCTCGTTCAGCAGAGAAGCGGTGCCGGAGACCATGTCGACCTGGTCCAGCTGCTCTTTCCAGTAGTTGAACTCCTTGGAAGCGCCGCCGGCGCCGGTGAACTTGTCCTCAAACTTGACCTTGAGGACGTTCTCCAGCTCGACCCAGGTGGGCTTGAGGTCGCCGGTGTTGTAGGTCTTGCCGTCGGCCAGGGTGATGCCGTCGCCGGCCGTCTCGGCGTCAAAGGCGATACCAGTGTTGGGGTTGTTGTAGCCGGTGGCCATGCGCAGCACGGTGCCGTCGGCGTAGGTCAGGCCGGCGGGCGCAGCGTCGCCGGTGTCGGCCGCAGCGTCGCCGCCGTCGGTGGTGGCAGCGTCATCGGTGCTGGGCGTAGTGTCCTGCACTTCCACGCTGGGCCCGCCGCAGGCGGTCAGGCTGGCGGCCATGAGGGCGGCCGCGAGCAAGACCGCGACCATTGATTTGAGCTTTCTCATGGTGTGTGTTCTCCTTTTGATAAAATGTATGTGACCGGGCCCTGTGCCCGGAGACAACCGGGAGTGGGGGTGTGCGCTTACTCCTTCACGCCGCCGACGTTGGTGCCCTTGGCGAAGTACTTCTGGATGAAGGGGTAGATGATGAGGATGGGCACGATGGAGCAGACGATGAGCGCGTAGATGACGGAATCCGACGCGTAGGGCTCGTTCCAGCCGGCCATGACCTCGGGGTTGGTGAAGTTTTCGAGCTGGAGACGGATGAAGACCTGCAGCGGATGCTCGTTGGCGTTGGAGATCATCTGGCGGGCCCAGAAGTAGCCGTTCCAGCGGGAGATGGCGAAGAACAAAGCGACGGTGGCGATGGTGGACTGGCTCATCGGGATGAACACCTGGGTGAGCACCTGCACCTCGGAGGCGCCGTCGACGATGGCGGCCTCCTCGACCTCGCTGGGCACGCCCTCAAAGGCGTTGCGCAGCAGGATGATGTTCATGGCGGCCATGCCCATGGCGATAACGACCAGCCACTTGTCGTCCATGATGCCGATGGAGTTGAACACGGCGCGGGTATCCAAATAGTTCAAATACTGCGGTACGATACCGGCCGAAAACCACATCGTGAAGACGAGGAAGAAGTTGAACGGCGTGCGGAACAAAAGACGCCGCTTGGACAACGCGTAGGCGCCCAAAATCGAGGTGATCATGCTGAACAGCGTGCCGTACAGCGTGATGAACAGCGTGTTCGAGTAGGCGTTCCAGAACATGTTGTTGTTGAACATGCGGGCGAAGGCCTCAAACTGGACGTCCTTGGGGAACAGCACGACCTCGCCGTATTCCACCGCGTGGATGCCGGAGACGGAAGCAGAGATGGCATACACGAAGGGGTACAGGCAGGCCAGCGAGAACACGGCCAGCAGCGTGTAGCTGATGATCTTGAAAATCAGCTCCGAGATCTCAAGTTTTCTCTTCATGGCGCCCTCCTGTTAGTACAGCGACGTGTTCGACGCCTTTTTGGCGATGGTGTTGGCGCCGATGACCAGCAGCATACCGATGACGTTGTTCATCATCTCGGCCGCCGAGGCAAGGCCCGTACCGGCCGCCGCACCGACCGCGCCGATACTGTTGCGGTAGGCGAAGGTGGAGACCACGTCAGCCGTGACGTAGGTGTTGGCGTTGTAGAGCAGCAAGACCTTCTCGTAGCCGATGTTCAGCAGCGAGCCGATGCGGGTGATGAGCATGATGACGATGGTGGACAAAATGCTCGGCAGCACCACGTAGCGCATCTGGGCCCACTTGTTGGCGCCGTCGATCTGGGCGGCCTCGTAGCTGGTGGGCGAGATGGCGATGATGGCGGCGAAGAAGACGATGCTGTCATAGCCGGCGCCCTCCCAAATGCCGCTGATCTGGTAGATCGATCGGAAGAAGGACGGCAGGTTGAGCAGGCCGCCGAAGGCGACGTCCTCACTGATGAAGCCCATGGCCGCCAGCGCCTGGCTGACGATGCCGGCGCCGGACACGAGCGAGCCCTGCTTGACCAGCATCGTGATGAGCGAGGTCATAACGACGGTGGACATGAACTTGGGCAGGTAGGTCAGCACCTGGAAGACGCTGCGGGCCGCATCACTGCGCACCTCGTTGAAGAACAAGGCGAGGATGATGGGAATGGGGAAGCCAAAGCACAACCCGTAAAAGCTCAAAATAAAGGTGTTGCGCATGGCACGCCAGAAATCGGTGGAAAGGCCGTCCCCCGCCAGCAGCAGCCGCTTGAAGTACGAGAAGCCGGAAAACAGCTGGTCAGACACAGGGAGAACGTTGTCAGCCACCTTGAAGCACCCCAGCAGTTCATACATGGGGAAGTAGCGCCAGAACAGGAAGATCAGCAGCATCGGTACCAGCATGAGGTACAAGCGCCAATCCTTGACGATCGTACGGCCGACGTGGAGCCAGTAGTGCTTTTCCACATCGTCGCGGACCGCCTGTTCCGGGCTGAGTTGATAGATCCCCTTCTCCTTGTCAAAGGTAAGGAAATCCGCTGCCCTTTCTTTCATAGATTGCCTCCTTTGTGTTCCTCCTGTGCCTGTGTGCGCAGAAGATAGTGTTTTTGATCCTCATAGACACCGTCCAGCTTTCGCGCTATCCAGACGATCACACCCGTAAATAAAAGAGATAGGCTGTCGGTGGTGAAGAACCCGACCACCGTGCCGGGGCTCGCGCCCAGGACCAGCGCCGCCGCCGCCCGGCCCGCCTGCATGAGCACCAGCACCGCGAGACCGAACACCACCGATCGGAAGGCCGAGGTGCGCACGCGCTCCTTGCCGATGCGCTCCAGCGCCGGCACCGCCAGCAGCGAGACGAGGTTGCCCGCGCAGTAGATGATATACTGCCGCGGCGTGGCGGCGGAGAAAAAGCAGTTGATGAAGCCGGCCTCCGCCGCGTGGATGGCGCCCCAGGCGCCCCAGCGCATGTAGACGATGGCGGTCAGCGCCCCGGCCAGCGAGACGGTGTAGAGCTGGTCCGCATACCACACGCGCGCCGAATGGACGATAAGGTACTCGCACACGGCCAGGATCAGGGCCCAGATGGCCAGGTCGATGGCCCGGTACTGCCCGAAGGTCCGCTGCCTGTCCATCGCCATCGCCCCCCTGCCGCCCCCGGGGCGCCCGCGGGGCCGGGAGGTCATCGAAAACGGACCAAGCGCCCCGCTGCCCGGGGACGGCCCGCCTGCCAAAAAACGCCTTGGTTTTTTGTGCAAATTGCCTGCATTTTTTCGTTTTAATACCATATTATTATACAGTATGGCGGTTTTCCTGTATATGGACAAGTATGCTCAATTTATGTACAAAACAGATATGGCGCGCCTCTGGCACCCGCACCGGGCCGCGGATGGTTTATAATGGCAGTACGCAAAAATCTCAGCTTTTTCAGGAGGGTTTCCGAGATGATCTATGTGGACGTGCAGGATGACCTGCAGGCAAAGCTGGACGCTGCCGCCCCCGGCGAGGAGGTCGTGCTGGCGGCGGGGACCTGGCGTGCCAAGCCCGTCATTTTCACCAAAGGGCTGACGCTGCGCGGCGCCGGCGCGGACGCCACCCGCATCGTCTGGGACGATTATGCCACCAAGCCGGACGAGCGCGGGGTGGAGTACAACACCTTCCGCACCTGGACGATGGCCGTATGTGCCGACGGCGTGACGATGCGGGACCTGTGCGTGGAAAACGACGCCCTGCGCCCCGAGGTGAAGGGGCAGGAGGTCGCGCTGACCGTGTACGGCGACGATTTTGTGATGGAGCGCTGCCGCCTGACCTCGACCCAGGACACGCTGTTCCTGGGCCCGCTGCCGGACGACCTCATCATCCGGTATGACGGCTTCCTGCCCGACTGGCTGCGGCAGAAAAAGCCCTGCCGCCAGCGCTTTGCCGACTGCCTGATCGAAGGCACGGTGGATTTCATCTTCGGATGCGGGGCGGCGGTGTTTGAGAACTGTGAGATCCGCTCGCTGCCCGACGCGCGCGGGCACGGCTACGCGGCGGCGCCCGCGCACGCGCGGAGCCAGAGCGAGGGCTTTACCTTCCACAACTGCCGCTTCACGGCCGCGGACGGCGTCGTGCCGGGCAGCATCTGGCTGGCCCGGCCGTGGCGGGACTACGGCCTGTGTGTGTTCGAGAACTGCGAGTACGGCCCGCACATCGCGCCGGAGGGCTTTGACAAATGGAACGACACCCGCCGCGACCGCACCGCCCGCTTTTACGAAACGCCGCTGCGCCCCGGGCGCGTGCCCTGGGCAAAGGACGGCGCCGCGCGCTGACGGCTTGCCACGGCGGCCAAAGGATGCTATCATGGGTCTATACTTATTTAAAGGAGGCACCCATGAAGACATATCTGGTTTTCGACATCGGCGGCACCTTTATCAAGTACGCCCTGATGGACGCGGCGTACACCATCCTTGAGCAGGGCAAAACGCCCTCGCCGCTGGACAGCCTCGACAGCCTGCTTGCCGCGCTGGAGGGCGTGGGCCGGCAGTACGCCGGGCGCTATGCGGGGGTGGCGGTGTCGATGCCGGGGCGCATCGACACCAAAAACGGCATCGCGCACACCGGCGGCAGCTTCCGCTTCATCCACGACGAGCCCTTCGCCGCCGACCTGGCCGAACGGCTGGGCGCGCCGGTGACCATCGCCAACGACGGCAAGTGCGCCGCCAACGCCGAGCTGCTGGACGGCGCGCTGGCCGATGTCGACAACGGCTGCGTGCTGGTGCTGGGCACCGGCACCGGCGGCGGCATCGTGCTGGGGCACAAGGTCTACATGGGCTCCACCTTTGCGGCGGGCGAGCTTTCCTGCCTGCCCAACGACTTTGCCGAGCTGCACCGCGGCCTGTTCGGGCCCGGCGGCGGCATCCATCTGGTGTGGGCCGGCGATATGTCGGCCACGGGGCTTTTGCGGCGCTACGCCGCGCGCAAGGGCCTGCCGGAGGAGGGGCACGGCGTGGACGGCTTCGCCTTTTTCGCCGCCTACGACGCCGGCGAGCCGGCGGCGAAGGACGCGCTGGAGGATTTCGCCCGCAGCGCCGCGGCCGGCATCTACGCCGTACAGGCGGTGCTGGACCTGGAGCGCTTCGCCATCGGCGGCGGCATCAGCGCCCGGCCCGAGGTGACCGCGGCCATCGGCGCGGCGCTCGACCATGTGTACGAGGCCATCCCCATCACGCCGTTCAGCAAGCCCGAGCTCGTGCGCTGCCGCTATGGCAACGACGCCAACCTGCTCGGCGCGCTGCATTTCCATCTGGAGAAATAACGCCGCACAAAAGCCCCGCCCGGCCTGTTCATACAGACCGGGCGGGGCTTCGTTTTGTGTCGATTTCAGTCGGCCAAAGTCCCCATGGGGTCCCAAGGGTCGAGCTCGACCGGGTCCTGGGCGGCCAGGGCGGCGTTGGCGCCGAGGTATTCACGCTCGACCGCCGCCTGGTACACATACTGGTCGAACCAGCTGTCGGAGCAGACGTAGTAGCCTTTCTTGCCGCGCTTGTCGCCCCAGCTGTTCTCGATCTTCCAGCGGGTGGGCTTGCCGTCGACGAGGTTGACGCCGGTCAGCACCATGGCATGGCTCATCGCGCTGTAGGAGTAGTCCAGCGCGTCCTCCTTGCTGATGTCGAGGTCGAGGCCGGAGAGCAGCGCGTAGTCAAAGCTGCCGTCGTCCCAGATGCCGAGCTCGCGCTCGCCGAACTTGCCGACGTCGCTGCCGAACCACACGACCTTGCCGGCCTGCAGCTGGGCGATGATGGCCTGCTTGAAGTCCTCGAGCGCCAGGTTCAGGTGCTTGACGGGGCGGCCGCCCACGACGTTGCCCAGCATCCGCACGGTGTAGGTTTTGCCGTAGGGCTTGTCTTTGGTGGGGGCGTGGATGATGCTGACGATGTCATCGAGCAGCCCGCCGACATACCTGTCGCGGAAGGCGATGGCGGTGAGCCCCGGCTCGCGGTGGTAGGTCTTGTGTTTGTCGACGTACTCAAAGTCAAAGGTCCTGGGCGGCTCGCCGTAGCAGCTGCACAGGAACGCATAGACCTTGCCCAGCGTCCGCTCCTTCTCGGCCTGCAGCTCGGCCGCGGCGGCGCCGGCGGCGGCCATCCTGCGCAGCTTGACGGCACTGACCTTGAGGCTGCGGTTGAGCACCCCGTTCATCGGCCTGGTGTGGCAGGCCTGCCAGGTGTCCGGGTAGACATCCTTGGGCATGAGGCCGTACTTGCGCACGATGTTCGAGAACATATCCCACTGGCCGCCGTCATGGACGCCGACCGTGAGCACGAATTGCACGGTGCGGTCGTCGGCGGGCAGGTCGGCGGTCTGCAAAATGCTCTCGAGGAAATAGTTGGCCCGCTCGAACTTGTCCCAGAAGGCAAGGTGGCTCTGGGAGAGCTCAAAGCTGTCCAGCTCGAGATCGTGGGCGATGCGCTCGCGCAGGACGTTGGCGGCGGCGAACAGCCAGCAGCGGCCGCTGGCCTGCTGGTCGGTCACCTCCAGCGTGGGGATCTCGACGGAGAATTTCTGGCGCATGACGTTGGCGCCGGCCGCGTTGTAGGCGACGGTGCCAAGGTCGGTGCGGGCCAGCGCCAGCGTGGCCAGCTGGCGGTTCGGCGACTGGGCATACTGCCCGGACCACTGGGTAAGCAGTTCTTCGGTGATGGGGTTTGCCATAGGGGGTATGCTTCCTTCCTTCTTCCTATATTCCGTTTTTATCTCACCGCGGACCTTGCGCAGAAAACCTGCGTACCGTCCGCCGGTAGCAAAAAAGAGGGGGTGCGGCCTGAAGGCCGGCGGGGTCAAAAGCCGGCGGCGCCCTTAAAAGCCGGCGGCACCCTGGGCGGCCGCGGCGGCGATGCGGCGCTCGTCCATCAGCCGGACGCAGCCGTCCGCGTCGGTGCGGCCGCTGAGCAGCCCGGCGAAGGCGTCGGCCACATCCTCGGCGCTGTAGCCGACGATCTTGGAGGCGGCGGTGGAGACCCTCTCCCGCGCGGCGATGGAGGCCGCCGCGTCGGTGACCATTTGGCTCTGGATGTTGGTGGTCTGCCCCTTGAAGCAGTTGACGGTGGAGATGCCGTCAAAGGCGACGTTGTAGTTTTCCGGCGCGGCGCAGAAGGCCAGGAATTCCAGCGCCTGTTCCCGGTGGGGGCTCGCGCGGTTGACCATCATCATGTTGAGGTTGCCGCCCTCGTAGGTGCCCCCGTCCGCGGTGCCCATGAACACCGGCATGAGGGCAAAATCCTCCTTGCCGTAGGTCTGGCCGGGGGCGAGGTCGGTGTAGAACCATGTGTCCCAGAGAAAGATCATGACCGCCTTGCCGCTGCCCAGAACGGGGCTGATGTCGTCCCAGCCGGTGCGCAGGCAGTCGGTGCCGAACCAGCCCCGCTGCACGGCGCTGTCCACCCACTGCGCCATGTCGGTCACGGCCGGTATCTTCTGGTAGGTGAGCTCGTTGCGGTTGAGGCGGTCGAGCAGATCGGGGTCGTCGGCAAAGACGGGGTCGAGCGCGAACTGGTACATCCACGAGCAGCCGTCGGCCGGCCAGCAGAGGGGGGTGTAGCCGGTATCGGCCAGCACCTGGCACAACGCGTCGAACTCGGCCTGGGTGGTGGCGGGCTTGAGCCCGAGCGAATCGAGGATGGTCTTGTTGTAGTAGCACCCGGAGACGGAATTCTCCCAAAAGGGCAGGCCCAGCAGCGTGCCGTCGGCATCCTGGCAGTAGGCGCGGGCGCTGGCGGTCAGGTCGTCGACCCAGGGCTGGTCATCGAGGGGCAGGAAATCCGCCGCCACGTCGAAGCGGGCCAGGTCGGCGTTGTGGAAATGCATGAGGATGTCCGCCCCGCGCCCGTCGGCAAAGCTGCGGGCGGCCGTCGCCTCAAACTCGGCGTCCTCGACGGCGATGATGTCGAGCTTCTGGCCGGTCTGCTGCTCATAGTGGGCAAAGATCTCCTGCATATAGGGCTTTTCCAGGTCGCTCGTCTTGCCCATCAGGGTCAGCGGCTCACTGCCGGTCTGCCCGCCGCCGCAGGCGGTCAGCAGCAGCGCAGCGGCGAGCATCGTCATCGTGACCGCGGCGGCGTACCGTCGTTTCATCGTGCTTCGTTCCTTTCGGGTTCAGGGGCCGTCTCGGTCCCGGTTTCGGGCTTGGCTTCAGGTTTTTTGACCAGGCGTGACACCAGCGCGCGCACGGCGTCCATGTCGATGGGCTTGCCGAGGTGGCCGTCCATGCCGGCGTCCAGCGCGTTGCGCACATCCTCGGCGAAGGTGTTGGCCGTCATCGCCGCGATGGGGACGGTCCTGGCCGCCGGGTGGGCGCCGGCGCGGATGCGCCGCGTCGCCTCGTAGCCGTTCATCTTGGGCATCTGCACGTCCATCAGGATCATGTCGTAGCGGCCGGGGGCCGAGGCCTCGAACATGGCGACGGCCTGCTCGCCGTCGGCGGCCAGCTCGCACTCGGCGCCCTCCCCGGCCAGCAGCTCGGTCAGGATCTCGGCGTTGAGCTCGTTGTCCTCGGCGACGAGGAAGTGCAGGCCCTTGAGCGCATCCTGCGCGGGGGCGGCGGGCGCGGGGGCCGCCGCGGGGCCGGTCTCGCTCTCGGCCGCCGCCTGGGCGAAGGCCATCTCGACCGTGAAGGTGCTGCCGAGACCGGGGGCGCTCTTGACCGTGATGATGCCGCCCATCAGATCGACGAGGTTCTTGGTGATGGCCATGCCGAGACCGGTGCCCTGCACCTTGTTGGTGACCGAGTTGATCTCGCGGCAGAAGGGGTCAAAGACCTGCTTCTGGAACTCCTCGCTCATGCCGATGCCGTTGTCGCGCACGGTGAAGCGCAGCTTGGTGTACTGCGGCGCCGGGGCGGGCAGCGTGTCGATGGAGAACTCGATGCAGCCGCCCTCGGGCGTGTACTTGATGGCGTTGGAGAGCAGGTTGATCAAGATCTGGTTGAGGCGCAGCTTGTCCCCCAGCAGCGGCGGGGGCGGTGTGCCGACGACCGTCGTGATGAACTCCTGGTTTTTGGCGTTGGCCTGCGGGCGCAGGATGACGTCCAGCTCCTCGAGCAGCTCGGGCAATGTAAAGCGGTCGATGTTGAGGCTGGTCTTGCCGCTCTCGATCTTGCTCATGTCCAGCACGTCGTTGATGAGCGAGAGCAGGTGCCGGCTGGAGGCCATGACCTTGTGCGTGTAGTCCCGCACCCGTTCGGGGTCGCCGGCGTCCTTCTCCAGCAGCGCGGCCAGGCCGACGATGGCGTTCATCGGGGTGCGGATGTCGTGCGACATATTGGACAGGAAATTGCTCTTGGCCTCGTTGGCGGTGCGGGCGGCGTCCAGCGCTTCCTGCAGCTTCTGGTTCATCTGCTCGTCCAGCGTGCGGTCGGACAGCACGAAGATGTACTTGACCGTCTCCTGGATGCGCATATGGTACACGGTCATGCGGTACCAGCGGCGCTCGCCGGTGGACTGGTGGCGGTACTCGTACTCGCGCGCGGCGCTGCCGCCCAGGGGGATGGCGGCCAGCTCCGCCTGCGGGATGACGACGCCCGCCTCGTTCATGGCGCATTTTTCCAGCACGCGGAGGTCGGCGCGGGCGTTGGCGGCCGGGATGCCGAGCAGACGCTCGATGTTGGGGCTGATGTAATCGACGGTCTGGGTCCCGGCATCCAGCATCAAAAAGATGTCGTCCACGCTGTTGGACAGCACGTCGAACATGGCGTCGCGGGACTGCAGCTCCAGCCGGCTGCGGCGGCTCTCGGCGCGCCCGCGCACGAGCAGCAGCACGACGACGGCGGTGCCGACGATGGCAAAGACGGCGATGAGCATATACATCGTCGTCTGCTGGACCGCCACAAAGCCGGCGCTGAGCACGTTCTGCGGCACGACCGAGAGCAGGATGTAGTCCTGGTAGCCCACCGGCTGGTAGAGGATGCACTGGTCCGCGCCGCCGATGCGGCAGCGCCGCAGCCCCTCGCGCCCGGCCTGCCAGTCCGCGCCGATGGCGGCGAGGTCGGCGTCCTTTAAGTCCGAGGCGGCCTTCAGGTAGACGAGGTAGTTCTCAAAGATGCTGCCGCCGCTCTGGGTCGAGAGCAGGACGGTGCCGTCGTCGTGGATGACGAAGCACTTTGCCTTGCCGCCAAAGGCGTCGACGTTGAGCGAGGCGGCCATATCGGCGTTGGTGTAGCTGACGGCGATGGCCGTGTAGGGGTAGCCGCGGAACTCGCCGCCCCGGACCGGCACGGCGAACACCGTGACCGCCTGCCGGTCGGGCAGCGTCTCGCTGGCCATCACCGGCTCGCCGCCGCGGGCCAGGTCTGCCCGCGCGCCGCCCAGCGCCATTGTGGCGGCGTTGCCGTCAAGGTCGAGGGCGGTGTCGCCGGCGCCGAGGAAATAAAACTGCGAGAAGCCCCAGCGCTTTTGCTCCTGGCGCACATAGTCGGTGGTGACCTGCTCGGGCTGATCGGCCACGAGCAGGAAATGCTCGCCCCAGCCGGCCAGCATGCCCCAGTTCTGCTCCACAAAGGTGCCGAAGGACCGGTTGACCTGGCCGTAGATCTCGCGCAGGTGGTCGGTGCTGTCCTCATAGATGCTGCGGGAGATGAAGCGGACGTACACGCCGCCGATGACCGCGACCGCCGCCGCCACCGCGCACAGCAGCAGGGCCGGCAGCGCCTTGCGCCAGCGTTTGTTCCCGGTCATGGGCCCCTCCTCTCCCGCTTTGCCGCGCCGTCCGGGGGCATGCGCACAGTTATACAGTACCATATTATCATGCGCCGGGCGGAAAAGCAATCGCCGCCGCTTGTTTTTTATCGGTATCGTTGCTATACTGGGGGTATATCGTGCGAAATGTGAGGTGCCTGGCGATGAAGGTCACGCTTGAACATCTGACCAAGGTCTTTCCCGGCCGCGGCCGCAGGGCGGCGCCGGTGACGGCGGTCAATGATTTCTGCTTTGCCATCGAGGACGGCGAGCTGCTGGGCCTGCTGGGGCCGTCGGGCTGCGGCAAGAGCACGGCGCTCAACCTGCTGTGCGGGCTGCAGACACCGACGGCCGGCAAGATCTATTTTGCCGGCGAGGACGTGACCGCCCTGCCGCCCGAAGACCGCGGCGTGGGCATGGTGTTCCAGAACTACGCCCTCTATCCGCACCTGACGGTGCTGCAAAACATCCTGTTCCCGCTGGAAAACCTGCGCGGGGAGGCGCGCCCCACCCGCGCCGAGATGAAAGAGAAAGCGCTGGAGGCGGCGAAGCTCGTACAAATCGACGGGCTGCTGGACCGCAAACCGGCCGAGCTCTCGGGCGGGCAGCAGCAGCGCGTGGCCATCGCGCGGGCGCTGGTCAAGCGGCCGCGCATCCTGCTGATGGACGAGCCGCTGTCGAACCTGGACGCCCGCCTGCGTTTGCAGACGCGGGAGGAGATCCGCCGCATCCAGCGCGAGACCGGCATCACCACCGTCTTTGTCACCCACGACCAGGAGGAGGCGATGAGCATCTCCGACCGCATCGTGGTGATGAAGGACGGCATCGTGCAGCAGATCGGCCGCCCGCAGGCCGTGTATGACGACCCCGCCAACCTGTTCGTGGCACAGTTTCTGGGCACGCCGCCCATCAACGTCTTCGCCGGCGCGGTGCGCGGCGGCAAGGTGTTCATCGGCGAGGAGGAGGTGCTGGACGCCGCCGGCCTTGCCGACCAGCCGGTCACGGTCGGCATCCGGCCCGAGGGCTTTGTTCCCGACGGGGCCGGCGTGCTGACCTGCGCGCTGCGCTCGGTCGAGGTGATGGGGCGCGACATCAGTGTGGTGTTCGGCCACGCGGCGGCGCAGGGCGACTCGCTGCGGGCCATCGTCCCGGCCGAAAATGCCGTCGACCACGGCGCCAAAACGGTGCGCTTTGCCCTCAAGCCGCACAAGGTGTTTTTGTTTGCGGCCGACGGCGCGCGCCTGCGCACGGAGGGCTGACGGGATGGAGCGACGGAGCGTAAAGGGCTGGCTGTATCTTTTGCCGGCGTTCGCGTTTTTGGCGGTGTTCCTCGTCTACCCGCTGGTGGACGTGTTCATCTATTCGTTTGAGGAGGGGTACAACTTCGCCTCGCAGACCTCCTTCGGCGTGGGCGGGTACAACTACGCTTATGTGCTGCGCGACCCCTACTTTTTGCAGGCGGTCAAAAACACCTTCGTGCTGGTCATCATCACGGTGCCGGTGTCGACCGGGCTGTCGCTGCTCATCGCGCTGGGGCTCTCCTCCATCCAAAAGCTGCGCGAGGCGTTCCAGACGATATTTTTCCTGCCCTACGTCACCAACACGCTGGCCGTGGGGCTGGTGTTCATGATCCTGTTCAAGCGCACGCCCTACTCCGACGGCTTTGCCAACCTGCTGCTGGGGCTGTTCGGCGCCGGACCGGTCGATTTCATCGACGGGCCGTACTGGGCCAAGATGTTCGTGCTCTGCCTGTACACGGTGTGGGTGGTCATGCCGTTCAAAATCTTGATTTTGACCAGCGCCCTCGCCTCGGTCAATGAGCAGTACTACAACGCCGCCCGCGTCGACGGCACGCCGCGCTGGCGGGTGTTCTGGCGCATCACGCTGCCGATGATCTCGCCGACGCTGGTGTACCTCATCATCACCGGCTTCATCGGCGCCTTCAAGGCCTACAGCGACGCGGTGGCGCTGTTCGGTGTGAACCTCAACACCGCCGGCATGAACACCATCGTCGGCTATGTGTATGATATGCTCTACGGCGCCAGCGGCGGTTACCCGTCCTACGCCTCGGCGGCGGCGGTCATCCTGTTCGCCATCGTGCTGACCATCACCTGCCTGAACCTGCTCGTGACCAAAAAGCACGTCCAGTACCTTTCGTAAGGGGGGCCTTGTTATGGAAAGCCAACAGACCATCGACCGCGAGGCCCGCGCCGCGCGCCGGCGCGCCGGCGCCGCCAAAGCCGTGACCTATACGCTGCTGGCGCTATGGGCGCTGGTGGTGCTGTTCCCGTTTTACTGGATGGTGCTGACCTCGCTCAAGAGCTACGGCGCCTACAACGCGGAGTATATCCCTAAGCTCTACACCACGGCACCGACGCTGCAGAACTACCGCGACGCCTTCACCGCCGTGCCGCTGGCCGGGTACTTTTTGAACACCGTCATCTTCACCGTCGCCACCACGGTCATCATGCTCATCGTCACGGTGCTGGCCGCCTATGCGTTCTCGATCCTGGATTTCCCGGGCAAGGACCTTGTGTTCCTGCTCTTCCTCTCGCTCATGATGATCCCCAACGAGCTGGTCGTCATCACCAACTTCGTCACCGTCACGAATCTGGATATGCGCAACACCTTCCTGGGGCTGATTTTGCCCAGCGTGACCTCGGTGTTCTATATCTACCTTTTAAAAGAGAATTTCGAGCAGGTGCCCCCGCAGCTCTACTACGCCGCCAAGGTGGACGGCACCTCGGACCTCAAGTACCTGTTCAAGGTCATGCTGCCCATCTGCCGGCCCACCGTCGTCACCGTGACCATCCTCAAGGCCATCGAGTGCTGGAACGCCTACGTCTGGCCGCGCCTCATCACCGATGACGAAGCCTATTTCCTCGTCTCCAACGGCATCCAGTCCATCCGCGAGAACGGCTTCGGGCGCGAGAACATCCCCGCCATGATGGCCGCCGTGGTCGTCATCTCGGCCCCGCTCATCGTGCTGTTCCTCTGCTTCCGCAGGATGATCATGGCCGGTGTGTCGAGAGGGGGGACCAAGGGATGAAGCACCTGCGCAAGCTGGCCCTGGGCCTCGCCGCGGCTGCCCTCGCCCTGCCGCTGGCCGCCTGCCACGGCGCCGTCAAGCAGGAGCAGTTCACGCTGCCGGATACCTTTGACGAGAGCCGCGACTACGAGATCACCTTCTGGGCCAAGAACGATACCAACCTCACCCAGGTCGCCATCTATGACCGGGCCATCGCGGATTTTGAGGCGCTCTACCCCAACATCACGGTCAATATGCGGCTGTACACCGACTACGGGCGCATCTACAACGACGTCATCACCAACATCGCCACCAACACCACCCCCAACGTCTGCATCACCTACCCCGACCACATCGCCACCTACCTGACCGGGCAGAACAGCGTGGTGGCGCTGGACCCGCTGTTCACCGACGAAAAGTACGGGCTCGGCGGCAGCGCCCTGCGCTTTGACGGGCCGGCGCTCGACGAGCTGGTGCCGCAGTTTTTGGAGGAGTGCCGCCTGAACGGCCAGCACTATGCCCTGCCCTATATGCGCTCCACCGAGGCCTGCTATGTGAACAAGACCTACGTCGAGGCGCTGGGCTTCACCCTGCCCGAAACGCTGACCTGGGACTTTGTGTGGCAGGTCGCCGAGGCCGCCACGGCCAAAAACCCCGACGGCACCTTTGCCGTCAACGGGCAGAATGTGATGATCCCGCTGCTGTACAAATCCACCGACAACATGATGATCCAGATGCTGCGCCAGCTGGGGGCCGGCTACTCGACCGACCGCGGCGACATTTTGATTTTTAACGACACCACAAAGGACATTTTGCGCACGGTGGCGCAGCACGCCAAAACCGGGGCGTTCTCCACTTTTAAAATCTCCAGCTACCCGGCCAATTTTTTGAACGCCGGGCAGTGTATCTTTGCCATCGACTCGACGGCCGGCGCCACCTGGATGGGCTCCGACGCGCCGCTTGTCGACATCAGCCCCGACGATCTCGTCCAGTTCGAGACCGCCGTCTATCCCGTGCCGCAGGCGGACCCCGACCACCCCGTGATGATCTCGCAGGGGCCGTCGGTGTGCGTGTTCAACAAGGCGGACCCGCAGGAGGTGCTGGCCTCCTGGCTGTTCGCGCAGTATCTGCTGACCAACGAGGTCCAGATCGCCTATGCAGGCACCGAGGGCTATGTGCCGGTGACGCAGAAGGCGCAGTCCAGCGCCGAGTATCAGGACTATCTGGCCCGCGCCGGCGAGGATGACGACGAGCACTATGCCGTCAAGCTGGCGGCCTCGCAGCTGCTGCTCGACCATACCGGCGACACCTTCGTCACGCCGGTGTTCAACGGCTCGGCGAGTCTGCGCGATGCCGCCGGGCACATGATCGAGGACGTGACGAAATCGGTGCGGCGCAAACAGACCGTCGACGAGGCGTATTTTGACAAGCTCTTTGCCGATACCGCCGCCCTCTACCACCTCGACCAGGTGGGCGGCACCGGTGCGGGGGGCGGCAAGGCGGCGCTGGGCCCGCTGCCCGCCACCGCCAAGGTGCTGCTGGGCACCCTGGCCCTTGCCTGGCTGGGCATGGGCGTTTGGGTGCTGTGGCGCGCCGTGCGCCGCAAACGCGGAAAATAAAGGGTAAATTTCCGGTTACAAAACCCGCAAGCCCTTGATTTTACCGGTTTTGGGTGTATAATGGCGTTGTATGCTTTGCCACCCGCGCACACACCGTGCATACGCAACATAAAGGGAGGATAAGAACATGAAAAAGCTTACTGCTCTGACGCTGGCGCTGGCCCTGGGCCTGAGCCTGCTGGCCGGCTGCGCCGGCGGCGGCAATGACAGCGCCCCCGCCGATACCGGTGACAGCGCCGCCACCGAGCCCGCCGATACCGGCGACGCCGCCGAGCCCGAGGCCCCGGCCGACACCGCCCCCGCCGATGACGCTGCCGCCCCGGCTGAAAACACCGGCGTGATGACCCACGACGAGTACATCGCCGCCGCCATCGACGACCCCGTCGTCATCGAGACCTATGTGCAGGCCACCCAGGCCTGGTGGGACGATTCCATCACCGTCTACGGCCAGAGCCCGGACGGCGCCTACTTCATCTACAACATGGTCTGCTCCGAGGAGGACGCCGCCAAGCTGGTCCCCGGCACCAAGATCCGCGTGACCGGCTTCAAGACCGAGTGGTCCGGCGAGGTCGAGGTCGCCGAGGGCGCCACCTTTGAGTTCGTGGACGACGGCGACACCTTCATCGCCGAGCCCACCGACGTGACCGGGCTGCTGGGCACCGACGAGCTCATCGACCACCAGAACGAGTACGTCAGCTTCAAGGGCCTGACCGTCGAGAAGATCGAGTACAAGAACGGCACGCCCGGCGACGACATCTATGTCACGCTTGGCTACAACGGCGCCTCGTATGAGTTCTGCGTCGAGCTGTACCTGACCGACGTCAACACCCCCGTCTACATCACCGTCGGCGAGCTGGCCGAGGGCGACGTGGTCGACATCGAGGGCTTCCTGTACTGGTATGAGGGCGTCAACACCCACATCACCGGCATCACCAAGGCCGCCTGACCGGCACTGCCATAACGCCATCACGGGAGGGCGGAACAAGGGTTCCGCCCTCCCGCTGTTCAAAAAGGGAGTTGTTCGTATGCCTTACCGCACCGAGCACGACACGATGGGCGAGGTCCGGGTCCCGGCCGATCGGCTGTGGGGCGCCCAGACCCAGCGCAGCCTGCAGAATTTCCCCATCGGGGAGGAAACGATGCCGCGCGAGGTCATCACCGCTTTCGCGTACTTAAAAAAAGCCGCCGCGCTGGCGAACTTTGGCCTGGGCCGGCTGGACGCCGCCCGCCGCGACGCCATCGCCGCCGCGGCCGACGAGGTGCTGGCCGGGGAGCACTGGGCCGAGTTCCCGCTGAAAGTCTGGCAGACCGGCAGCGGCACCCAGAGCAACATGAACATAAACGAGGTGCTGGCCAACCGCGGCAGCGCGCTGGCCGGGCAGCCGGGGCTCTTGCACCCCAACGACCATGTGAACCTGTCCCAGAGCTCCAACGATACCTTCCCCACCGCCATGAACGTGGCCGCCGTGTGCAGCGTGGCCGGGCAGGTGCTGCCCGCCGCGCGCCGATTGGCCGGGGCCCTGGCCGCGCTGGAGGCGCGCAGCGGCGACGCGCTCAAGTCCGGCCGCACGCACCTGATGGACGCGACGCCCATCCGCTTTGCGCAGGAGGTCTCGGGCTGGCGGGCGCTGGTCGAGGAGCCGGCCGCCATGCTCAAAACGGCGCTTGGGCCCCTGCGGCGGCTTGCCGTCGGCGGCACCGCCGTGGGCACCGGCCTCAACGCGCCGGCCGGCTTTGACAAGGCCGTGTGCGGGTATCTAAGCGAGATGACCGGCGAGGATTTTGTGCCCGACCCCAACAAGTTCCACGCCCTGACGTCCAAAGACGCTTTCGTCTTCGCCCACGGGGCGCTCAAGGCGCTGGCCGCCAACCTGATGAAGATCGCCAACGACGTGCGGTGGCTGGCCAGCGGACCGCGCTGCGGCCTTGGCGAGATCTCCATCCCGGCCAACGAGCCGGGCAGCTCCATCATGCCGGGCAAGGTCAACCCCACCCAGTGCGAGGCCGTGACGATGGTGGCCGTACAGGTGTTGGGCAACGACGCGGCCGTCGGCCTGGCCGCGAGCCAGGGCAACTTTGAGCTCAACGTCTTCATGCCGGTGTGCGCGTACAACTTTTTGCAGTCGGCCCGGCTGCTGGCCGACTGCATGGATTCCTTCCGGGAACGCTGCGTCGAGGGCATCGTGCCGGACGCGCAGCGTATGCGGTACTATCTTGAGCATTCGCTGATGACGGTCACGGCCCTGAGCCCGCGCCTGGGCTACGAGAACGCGGCCAAGATCGCCAAAAAGGCCCACGCCGAGGGCACCGGCCTGCGCGAGGCGGCGCTGGCGCTGGGGCTCATCTCGGGCGAGGAATTCGACGCCCTGATGCGCTACGAGGATATGGTATAAAAGGAGGAAACGTCCCGCATGGACTATGCAAAGGAATCGCTCAAGCTGCACGCGCAGTGGCAGGGCAAGATCGAAATAAACGCCACCGTGCCGGTGGCGACGAAGGACGACCTGTCGCTGGCCTACACGCCCGGCGTGGCCGCGCCGTGTTTAGAGATCCAAAAGGACCCGGCCAGGAGCTACGAGCTGACCCGCCGCCACAACCTGTGCGCCGTCGTCACCGACGGGTCCGCCGTGCTGGGCCTGGGCAACAT
>CANRLV010000038.1 GCA_947631565.1 uncultured Gemmiger sp.
TCCCCACCGGCGCCCTCAACGAGATGCTGGCCCGGGCCACCGCCAAGGTCCAGCCCCCCACCGACAAGGGCCGCCGCCTGAAGATCTTCTACATCACCCAGAGCAGCACCCGCCCGCCGACCTTCGTCTGCTTCTGCAACCGCGCCTCGCTGTTCCATTTCTCCTACCGGCGCTATATCGAGAACCAGATTCGCGAGACCTTCTCGCTCACCGGCACGCCTATCCGCACCGTCATCCGCGAGCACGGCGACGGGGACACCAAGTAAAAAGGGAGGAGCGCCATGCCAAGCTTCCTGTTCGCCTGCCTGGCCACGGCCGCGGCGGCCTACCTGTTGGGCAGCATCGTGCCCGGCATCCTGCTGTCCAAATACGTTTACCATGACGATGTGCGCACCCACGGCAGCGGCAGCGCCGGCATGACCAATATGCTGCGCAGCTACGGCAAGGGGGCCGCCGTGCTCACCGCCGTCGGCGACGTCGGCAAGGGCGTGCTGGCGGTTCTTGCCGGGCGGGCCATCTTTGCCGCGCTGCTTGCCGGCAGCCGCTTTGCCCCCGTCTGCGGGGCGTACCTGGCCGGCATCTTCGTCATCATCGGGCACACAAAACCGCTGTTCTTCGGCTTCAAGGGCGGCAAGGGCGTGCTGGCCGGGGCCGGGGCCGTGCTCGCCACCCAGCCGCTGCTGGTGGCTGCGCTGCTGGCGGTGTTTTTGGTGCAGTTCGCCTTCACCCGCATCGTCTCGCTGGGCAGCATCATCGTGGCGGCGCTCTACCCGTTCGGGGCCGTGGCGCTGCTGGCCTGGCAGGGGGCTGCCCCCGCCACGCTGGCGTTCGTCTTCGTCTGTGCCGCCATCATGGGCGGCATGGTCATCTATATGCACCGCGAGAACATCCGCCGCCTCAGATCCGGCACCGAGTACCGCTTCGGGCAGAAAAAGTAAAGCGATACAAAAAGCCGCTGTCGGCATGGCTGTGCCTGCCGGCAGCGGCTTTTGCGCTGCACAACGGAAAACCTCCGCCTGAGGGAAAGGCGGAGGTTTTGGGGAAAGGAGGAGAAGAACACATGAAAAAGCGTTGTAATCAACTTGCAACTAAATTGTAACCCTTTTGAAATCATTTGTCAACCCCGTTTTGTAATTTTTTGTAATAAATTTTATGGATCGTTCTTGAAAATCCGGCCAATGGAACAAAAATTTCCCTTTCTGTTGCGCCGGGGGGGGGTAGTGTGCTATACTCCTATACAATATCTGGTGGAAAGGCCTGCCTGTATTTTGCTTATATTTTGCTTCTGTTGGAATTTTTCTCTTGAATGCGGCGGGCGAATGTGATATACTGATACGGATATAACGAGGATTGGGTGTTTGTGCCCCGGTCCAGGATTTTGGAACGGACCGGGTGCATCGCGCCGGGTGTGAAAAACCGGCCGGGCAGGACCTAAAATATCACCAGGTTGGGGGACATTATGGAAAATCCGGAAATGCAGCTGCAGCAAATCGACGAGCAGGAGATCGACCTGCTGGAGCTGTTCCATGTCTTGTGGAGCAAGATCTGGCTTTTGCTGGCGAGCACCGTGCTGGGCGCAGTGCTTGTCGGGCTGGTCACGTTCTTCTTTATCACGCCGCAGTACGAAGCCAGCTCCATCATTTACATCCTGTCCAAAACGACCAGCATCACCTCGGTGGCGGACCTGCAGCTGGGCAGCCAGCTGGCGGCCGACTTCCAGATCATCGCGACCACGCGCGAGGTGGTCCAGACGGTCATGGACCAGTTCGGCATCACCATCCCGTATGAAAAGTTTGTCAAAACCATCACGGTCATCAACCCCACCGATTCCCATATGCTGCAGGTCACGGTGAAGAACCCGGACCCCGAGCTGGCCGCCCAGCTCAGCAACGCGCTGTCCGACCAGCTGCGGCTGCAGATCGCGGACGTCATGAGCACCGACACGCCGTCCACGGTTGAGCGTGCCGTCGTGCCGGCCAAGCCCAGCAGCCCGAATCTGCTTTTGAACTGTGTGGCCGGTGCCCTTGCGTTCCTGGTGTTGGCGTCCGGAACGGTTCTGGCACAGCACTTTATGGACGACACGATCAAGGATGAGGAGGACGTGCAGAAATATCTGGGCCTCAACACGCTGGCCGCCATCCCGCTGGAGCATGACCGCGAGGTTGGGAAAAAAGCAGGCAAACAGCAAAAGACAAAGGCAAAGGCAAAATAAAGCGGCCCCACGGCATAGGAGCCGTGCTGCTGTGTGAACGTGAGCGCGGGCGGGTCCCGCGGGAGGGAAAGGCATGAAGGAGAGGACAAGGAAGCTCGTGTTTTACGGCAGCCTTGCGATCCTGTTGGCGACGGCGCTGCTTCTTGTGCGCTACCTGTATGGGCGCGCGCATGAAGCGGATGTGTACGATACCTTAAAAGATACGGTGGTCGCAACGCCGGTGCCTCAGGCCCCGGCGGCCACGGACGCACCGGCAGCTGCCGGCACACACTTCTGCCCGGTGGATTTCACCCAGCTGCACGCGGTGTCGGCGGACATTATCGCCTGGATCGAGATACCCGGGATGGACATCGCCTATCCGGTGCTGCAAAGCCCCACCGATGACAGCCTGTATCTGCGGCATGACGTCAACAAGGAATACAACGACCACGGCGCCATCTACAGCGAGGCCTCGGTGGATTCGGCCGACTTTTCGGACTATTATACCATCCTCTACGGGCATAACTTTGAGGACGGCACCATGTTCAGCAACCTGACCCAATACCGGGACAGCACCGTTTTGCAGCAGAACCGTGAGGTGCTCATCTACACGCCCGAGAAGGAGCTGCGCTATAAGATCTTCGCCGCCGTCACCTATGACAGCAGCTATATCCCTGAATACTATGACGAGAACATACCGGAGATCCGGCAGCTGTTTTTGGACGACCTGCCCCAGGTGGTGCGGGATCTGAGCAACAGCGTTCTTGACGATATCGAGGTCACGACCGACGACAAGCTGCTGATCTTGTCCACCTGTACCGGCAACGAGGACCGTTTGAACCACCGCTATCTGGTGGTGGCAAAGCTGGAGGAAGAAAGCGAATGGGATCTGCCCGTGCCCGCCGCGTGACGGGAAAGGCGAGCCGCACCGGGGCCGGCCGCCCCGGCCGGCGCGGTCTGCTGGCGCTTGTCATGGCGGCCGCGCTGCTGCTGGGCGGCTGCACCGCCAGAGCGGAGGAGATCACGCCCACGCCGACGCCCTCCAGCCCGCCGCAGGCGGCGCCCGCCGTCAGCGAGGCACAGAAGACCGTCACCGTCGACGGCGTGACCTACAACCTGCGCCGGGACCTGAAAACGATTTTGTTCCTGGGCGTGGAAAACCGGGATCCGCAGGGCGGCGAAGGGGATATGGTGCTCAACAACGGCCATGCCGATATCATCATGCTGTTCGTTCTGGACCCGGTGCAGAAGATCGCACAGATGGTCCCCATCTCCCGCGATACCTACATCGACCTGGACGTCTATAAGGCCAACGGGGATTTCGGATATACGGTCAAAAAGAACCTGACCATGCAGTACGCTTTCGGCGACAGTCCCCGGCGCAGCTGCTATCTGATGAAACGCAAGGTCTCGGAGCTGCTGTACGGCGTGCCCATCACCGGCACGCTGGCTCTCCAGATGGACGGCATCCAGACAGTGGTCGAGGAGCTGGGCGGCATCACGGTGACCCTGCCCGAGGATTACACCTACATCGACCCGGCGTATACGGCCGGGGCGCAGATCACGCTGGACGGTCCGGCGGCGGAGCGCTTCGTGCGCTACCGCGACACAGCCATCACCGGCACCGCGGAGCAGCGGCTGGACCGTGACAGCTGGTTCGTGCGGGAGTTGTTCGGCCAGCTCAAGGCAAAAGGCAGCCTGGCTGCCACGATGACCCGCCTGCTGGACAAGGCTGAGGACTACATCGAGAACGACGTGGACGCCGAGACGATGCAGCTGCTGGCCGACTGTACCCTGGCGGACGAGACGCGCAAGGTGCCCGGCAATGTGCGGGAGGGTCAGTTCCATGACGAGTTCATCGTCGACGAGGACGCCCTGCAGGACCTGGTGCTCGATATCTTCTACGAGCCGGCCGCCTGAAATGCTTCCATCGCGCCCAAAAGCGCGTTTGGAGATAAAACGGTATTCAACCGTACGAAAGTGCGTTTGAATAAATCTTTGAAGAAAGGAGGACAAATCCTATGAGAAAGTTCCTTACCATGGCCCTGGCGATGGTGATGGCGGTCTGCGTGGCGTTGCCCGCCTATGCGGCTGGTCCCAGCACGGAAGAGCCCATCGACACCGCAGCCACTGAGGAGAAGAAGGAGGATGCGCCCACCGGCGTCAGCCCGGAGGGTGTTACCTACTGGGTCTCCGCGCCCAGCGAGTCCATCCCCAGTGCGACTGCGGCTCTGTCGGAGGCCGGCATCGCGACGCCTGCGGGCGCCACGGCGACGGTCGCCTATCTGCAGGACATCCATGCGGACAAGCTGCCCCTTGAGATGACCTTCACCATTGGTGGCGGTGACCCGAATGCCAAGCTCTATGTGATGCACTGGAACGGTGCTATCTGGGAGCTCGTGGCGGAAGGCACCGGCAACTGGGTGCACGCCCGTTTCACCAGCCTGTCTCCGGTCGCGGTCATCCGCGTCACCGGCGTCCCTGCGACGGCCGGCGGCCGTACGGTCCGTACGGCTCCCCAGACCGGTGAGACCATGACGGTCACCTACATTGCGCTCGTCGTGATGGCGATGGCCGGCCTTGTGGCCATGAAGGCTCGCAAGAAGGAAATGTGACCACACATTCCCCCTGCGTCAAGGGGGTCCTGCCGAAGGGCAGGGCCCCTTTGGCCGGGGAGGGCGAGGAGAGAAACGTATGACAGAACTGGCGGATATCCACTGCCACGTCCTGCCTTATGTGGATGACGGCGCCGAGCATCTGGAAGAAATGCAGCAGCTGCTCACCGAGCAGGCAAGGCAGGGCATACGCCTTGTATGTGCGACGCCGCACCTGCGCCACGGTATGTTCACGGCCAGTGACGCGGAGATCAGGCATCAGTTTGAACGGGCGCGGACCTTTATCCGCACCCAACGGCTGCCCGTTTATCTTTGCCTGAGCCGGGAATACCACTGTGACGATGATTTTTTGGCCCTGCTGGAACAGGACCGCCTGCTCCCGATGGGCAACGGCAACACGCTTTTGGTCGAATTTTCCAACCGTCATTCCTTTGAAATGATCTGTGACCGCCTGCAAAGGGTCATACGCGCCGGCTATCAGCCGCTGGTGGCCCATGTGGAGCGCTATGGCGCCGTTCGGCAGGACCCCGCGCGTGTGGGGCGTCTGATCGGGCTGGGTGCCATGATCCAGGTCAACGCCAGCAGCCTGCTGGGGCACGAGGGATGGCAGTTGAAGCATTTCTGCTGGGAGCTTGCCCGGCAGGACAGGATCCATGTGGTGGCGTCTGACGCGCACGGACCGGCCTATCGGCCGGTGCAGCTCGCGGCCTGCGCCCAAAAAGTAGAACACCGGATGGGCGAAGCCTACGCACGCAAGGTGCTGTGGGAAAACCCGTTGAAAATAGTATCGCTGAAATAAGGAGTGGAAAGTGTGGAGTATATCGAGCTGGCGCGGCCCGAGCTGCCCTACGAGATCAACGAAGAGCTGAAGGTCCTGCGGGCAAACCTGCAATTCTGCGGGGACGACAAAAAGGTCATCTGCATCACCAGCTGCCTGGCCAGTGAGGGAAAAAGCACGATATCGCTGAACCTGGCCTGCAGCCTGCGGGAACAGCACAAAAATGTGCTGCTCATCGACGCGGACCTGCGCAAATCGGTTTTGCGCCGCAAGGTCGTCAGCGGCAAGGTGCAGTACGGTCTGGTGCATTACCTTTCCGGCCAATGTGACCTGGAAAGCATCCTGTACCGGGTCAAGAGCAACAACCTGATGATGATCTTTGCCGGCGCCGTGCCGCCCAACCCCTCGGAGCTGCTGGGCGGCAAGCGGATGCAGGAGCTGCTCAAGAGCGCGCGGGACACCTTTGACTATGTCATCGTGGACGCGCCGCCCCTGGGCATGGTGGTGGATGCCGCCATGGTCGCGCAGTACTGTGACGGGGCCGCCGTCGTGGTCTCGGCCAATGATGTCAGCTACCGTGCCGCGCAGGACGTGGTACGCAGGCTCGACAACACCAAGTGCCCGATTTTGGGGGTCGTCCTCAACAAGGTGGACCGCCGCCACTCCGGCAAATACTACGGTAAGTATTATGGCCGGTACTACGGCAAATACTACGGCGAATACGGCGAGTGACCGCAGCGGCAAAAGCCGCCCGCCCTGCCCGCAGGAAAGATACTCTGCCGTAAAACCATACCCTGTACAGCCCCGCGAAGGCAAGCTGCCTTTGCGGGGCCTTTTGCGTGAAGAATGATTGGATGCAGTTGGCTTTCACAGGAGATAAAATACAGGCGGTAATATGTCATATTCACAATAATATGAGCATAAACAAGGACGAGAATTTGAATTATACTACATTTTTTCGCTTGACAATCTGTGCATTCCGGCTTATACTTGAGGCAAAGAACGAGGAAAGAGAAGGTGATGGCTATGAAGCGGTATGCAATGCAGCGTCTTATTGAATGGAAGCAGACCCCCGACCGGCTTCCCATGATCATCCGCGGCGCCCGGCAGGTGGGCAAAACGTGGCTGATGAAGGAGTTCGGGCGCACGGAGTTTGAAAGCTGCGCCTACATCAACTTTGACCGCAACCGGCGCATGGCAGAGCTGTTTTTCGGTGATTTCGATGTGGACCGCATCCTGCGCGGGCTTTCCATTGAAAGCGGCGTAGCCATCACGCCGGAAAAGACGCTTATCATCCTGGATGAGATCCAGGAAGTGCCGGCCGCGCTGCAAAGCCTCAAATATTTCTGCGAGGATGACCGGCACGGCTATTATATTGTGGCGGCTGGTTCCCTGCTGGGCATCGCCATGCACGGCGGCACTTCGTTCCCGGTTGGCAAGGTGGACAGTATGGACCTCTACCCGCTGTCCTTCACTGAGTTTTTGGATGCCACCGGCAACGCGACTCTGCTCGACCTGCTTGAGCAGCAGGATTTCGCCCTGGTCTCTGCTTTCCGGGATAAGTATATCGACCTGCTCAAGACTTACTATTTCGTGGGCGGTATGCCGGCTGCGGTCAATGCTTGGATATCTAAGCAAAATTATACCGCCGCCCGCAGGGTACAGCGCCGGCTGCTGGCGGACTATGAGCAGGATTTTTCCAAGCACGCACCGACTGCGGTGATCCCCCGTATCCGCATGGTGTGGGACGGCATTCCTTCCCAGTTGGCGAAGGAAAATCGGAAATTCATCTACAGTGTTCTGCGCGAGGGCGCCCGCGCCAAGGATTTCGAGCTCGCCATCCAGTGGCTGGTGGACTGTGGTCTGTGCCATAAGGTGGGTCGTGTGACCAAGGGCGGCATCCCACTCAAGGCCTACCGGGATATCCCGGCCTTTAAGCTCTACGTGGTCGATGTGGGGCTGTTGGCGGCTATGACGGAGCTGGACGCCAAAACGCTCCTCATGGGCAACGCTATTTTTACCGAGTTCAAGGGTGCGCTGACCGAGCAGTATGTCTGCCAGCAGATCGCGGCAGAGCTGGGAACGGAGGCTTATTATTGGTCTGCGGAGAATTCCTCCGGCGAGGTGGATTTTGTTTTGCAGCACGGCGGCAAGGTCATCCCACTAGAAGTAAAGGCAGAGGAAAATCTGAACGCCAAAAGTCTGAAAACCTTTGTGAACAGCAACAGCCTGCCTTTCGGCGTGCGCACATCCATGTCGGATTTCCGCAAGCAGGAAAAGCTGATCAATTTGCCACTCTATGCCATCTCCCGGCTGTGGGAAGTATGTGATGCATTTGAAGGATAGACGCAGCCAAACAGAGATATAGACTTACAAATATTTACAAATACCCTATTGACAGGTACAATATTATATGGTATATAATATTGTAGAAACAAAAGCGGAGAGGAGGAACGCTATGGCTTTCAACACAGGGGCCGCCCTGCTGGACGCCATCACGCTGGCCGTCGTCGCACAGGACGAGGGCGGGACCTACGGCTACCGCATCACCCAGCAGATCACCGACGTGCTGGACCTGTCGGGCTCCACGCTGTACCCGGTGCTGCGCCGCCTGCAGAAGGACGGGTGCCTGCTCGTGCGGGACGAGGCCGTCAACGGCCGCAACCGGCGCTACTACCAGGTCACCGACAAGGGCCGCGGCCAGATGCAGGCCTACCGCGAGGAATGGCGTGCCTACACGCAAAAGATCGACAAACTGTTTTGGGGGGATGAAGCATGAAAAAGTACGCGTATCTTGCCAAACTCGAAGCCCTGCTCGCCGATCTGCCGGAGCAGGAGCGCGAGGACGCCCTGACCTATTACGAGGAGTATATCGACGCCGCCGGCAAGGAGCAGGAGGCGCAGACCATCGCCGCCCTCGGCAGCCCCGAGGAGGTCGCCCAGAAGATCTTGGAGGGCGAGGGCCTTACGGCCGAGCCGACCGCGCCGACCGACGCCCCGCAGCCGCCTGCGGATGCTGCCCCCGCCGGGGCTGCCGCCGGGGCCGCCGCTGTAGGTGCCGCCTCATGTGGCGGCCCGCACGATAGCGGCCCGCAAACCGGAGCCCCGCAGCCTGCCGTCCCCCAGCCGCCCGCGGCGCCGGAGCCGCCGGCCGCCTTTTCCGCCGGTGAGCCCGCGCCCGCCGCCTATGCGCCGGCGGGCGGGGCAGGGGGCTTCCATCCCTTCCAAAACCCGCCCAAGCCCTTCAGCCGCCGCGGCTGGATCATCTTTGTCTGCGTCATCGCCGCGGCGCTTATCATCCAGTTGGCGTTTCTTGCCATCCACTTTGCCGGCAGCGGCCGGGGAACACGGCAGGTGACGGTGGTGGATACGGCAACGTCACACGCTCCCGTAGTGAGTGACAGCGGCGACTATGACCTGTTCGAGGGCGACGACTACGACGATTTTGACGACCACGCCGAGCATATTGACCACGGCACCGCCGCGGCGGTCGAGGCGCCGGCCGACTACGCCGACGGCACCGTCTCGCTGTACGACGATGCGGTGCAGGAGATCGAGCTGCATATCACGAGCGCCAACCTTTCTATCAGCCATGACGGCAGCGTCCCCGACGAGGTGCACCTGGAAATATCCGGCCTGGATGCCGACAAGTTTGAGACCAGCTACCGGACCGACGACGGCCGCCGCAAGCTGGTCGTGCGTGACGGCCGCGCTGTCAGCGCCAACACACCGGCGGAGCAAACGACCGTTACCCTCACTCTGCCGCAGAACTTCCGCGAGGTCGAGGCCAATGTGGTCACCGGCAACATCATTTTGGGCGAGCTCAGCCTCGGCGATGTTGAGCTCAAGACGAGCACCGGCGATATCGAGACCGGCGCGCTCACCGTCGGCAAGCTGGACCTCAAGACCAATACCGGCAACATCACCGTCGGCCCCGTCACTCCCGGCGCCGGCGAGCACGAGGTCGAGCTCAAGACCGGAACCGGCAGCATCAGCGCCGCGCTGAACGCGGCCCAAAGCGACTACGAGTATGAGATCAAGACCCGGCGGGGCACGATACAGCTCAACGGTCAAACCTTGAACAGCAGTGCGCAGTCCCGCAGCGGCCGTTATGAGCTTGAGGCCTCGGCCGACACCGGTGACGTCAGCGTCACCTTTGCCGGATAACGGCCCCCGTAGGAGCCGCCCCAAGTGGCGGCCCGCAAACCGGCCCGCCGCTGTCCATCATAGTCCATATGGCCCGCCGCCCCCGCACGGGGGCGGCGGGCCTGCTGCCTGCCTTTTGTTGGCGGGCCTGCTGCCTGCCTTTTGTATACTTGAAAACTTCGCCCTGCCGTGTTACAATACAAATTGGTTTTTTGTATCCCCAAACCGGAAAGGACATTGCCCATCTTGGAACGCAAGCAACTGGCTCCCGGTGTGTTTTTGACCACCCTGCCGGCCGATAAATTCAAGCGCTGCCGCATCACCATCCACCTGCGCTACCCGGCCCTGCGTGCCGCCGCGACCGACTCCGCCGTGCTGCCGCTGGTGCTGGAGCGCGGCTACGCCGCCTGCCCGGACATGACCGCGCTCTCCCGCCGGCTGGCCGCGCTGTACGGCGCCGACCTCGGCGTCGACCTGATGGCCGCCGGCACCGACCGTGTGCTCTCGGCCGACATCTGCGGCATCAAGGACTTTTACGCCCTGGCGGGCGAGGACCTGACCGAGGCCTACGCCGGCATCGTCTTCGGCGTCGTGTTCGACCCCTATCTTGTCGACGGCGTGTTCGACCCCGCCGCCGTGGCTATTGAGAAAAAGACGCTGGAGCGCCGCCTGCAGGCGGAATACAACAACAAACGTCTCTACTGCGTGCGGCAGGCCCGCCGCCGCTTTTACGGTTCGAGCCCGGCCGGCATCGAGCTGGGCGGCTACCTCAAGGAGCTGCCCGCCGTCACCCCCGCCACCCTGAAGGCCGAGTATGACCGCATCCTGCGCGATGCCTCCATCGACGTCATGGTGCAGGGCGCCGACGCGCACCGCGTGGCTGCGCTGCTGCTGGGGTACCTCGACCGCCTCGGCGGCGCCCGCGCGCCGCAGCCCTTCGCTGCGCCCGTCGCCATGCCCCGGCAGGACGTCAAGCACTATACCGAGGCCATCCCCGGTCTGACCCAGGCCAAGCTGTGTATGCTGTTCACCGTCGGCGACCCCGCCCTGCAGCCGAGCATCCACCTGCTGCGCCTGGCCATGACCGTCTACGGCGGCGGGCCGACCAGCCGCCTGTTCCGCAATGTGCGGGAAAAGCAGTCCCTGTGCTACTACTGCGGCTCCGCCGCGCAGAAGGCCGTCGGCGTGATGATGGTGGATTCCGGCGTCGAGCCGGGCGGCGAGCAGCGCGCCGAGCAGGCCATCTTGCAGGAGCTGCGCGACCTGCAAAGCCGCCCCGCTGATCCCGACGAGCTCGAGGATGCCCGCCGGTCGCTGCTGTCCGGCATGGAGGCCACGTCGGACAGCCTGTCCGGGCTGGAAAGCTGGTATTACGGCCAGATCTTGCGCGGCGAGGAGCCCGTCACGCCCGAGCAGGGGCAGGCGCTCACCGGCGCCGTCACGGCCGCCCAGGTGCAGGAGCTTTTGCAGCGCTACAGCTACTCGGTCTGCTACGCCGTCACGGCCAAGGGCACGGAAAGGGAAGAGGAGGAGAGCCATGGATAAGTCCGCATCCGCCGCTTCGCTGCGCGCCAAGGCCAGGCAGGCCGTGGGCTGCAAGCGCTTCACGCTCAAAAGCGGGCTGACCGTGCTCTGCGCCCCCATGCCGGATTACAGCACCGTCTACGCCATGTACGCCACGCCGTTCGGCTCGGTCATCCGCGACTTCACGCTGGACGGCAAGTCCGTGCACCTGCCGGCCGGCACCGCGCACTTTTTGGAGCACAAGATGTTCGAGTCCGAGCAGGGCGATGCCTTTGACGCCTACGCCAAGACCGGCGCCGCCGCCAACGCCTTTACCAGCTACGAGCGCACCTGCTACCTGTTCTCGGCCACGCGCGCGGTGGACACCAACCTCGACATCCTGCTGAACATGGTCGGCAAGCCCTACTTTACCGAAAAGACCATCGCCAAGGAGCAGGGCATCATCGGGCAGGAGATCAAGATGTACGACGATAACCCCGACTGGCGCCTGCTGACCGGGCTGTTCCGCTGCCTCTATCGCAAGCACCCCGTGCGGGACGACATCGCCGGTACCGTCGAGAGCATCGCCGCGCTCACGCCGGAGCTGCTCTACGCCTGCACCGACGCTTTCTACAGCCCCGCCAACATGGTGCTGGCTGTGGCCGGGCGCATCACGCCGGAGCAGGTGCTGGCCGCCTGCCGCCGCGCCGGCCTGGACGAGCCCGCCCCCGCCCACACCGTGCGCTATTCCTTCGCGCCCGAATCGGGGCCGCTGCCCCAGACCGAGCTCAAATTCCCGATGCCGGTCAACAAGCCCTGCTTTGCGCTCGGCTACCGGCTGGCGCCCATCGTGCCCGGCGACGTCAAGCGGGAGATCTTGTGCGATATGCTGCCGGAGCTCATCTGCGGCGGCTTGACCCCGCTTTACCGCAAGCTGTACGACGAAGCCCTCGTCAACCCCGAGTTCAGCGGCGAGGCGGTGGGCGCGCAGGGCTGCTGCGCCATCGCCTTCACCGGCGAGAGCGAGACCCCGCGCGCCGTCGCCGACATGGTCAAGGCCGAGATCGACCGCCAGCTGCGCGAGGGCGTCGACCCTGAGCTGTTCGGCCTGGTCAAGAACCAGATCTACGGCGATATCCTCTCTGATTTGGAGAGCGCCGACGATGCCGCCGAGGCGCTGCTCGCGGCCCAGCTCAAGGGCTACACGCTCGAGGGCCGCATCGAGGCGCTGGCCGCCCTGACCGTGCAGGACGCCGACGCCGCCCTGCATGAGGCGTTCGACGGCGCCGAGAGCGCCTACGTCGAGATAGAACCGCAGTAGGGGCTGCCCCAAGTCGCCGCGCCGCAGCGAGGCGTTTCGGAGCGCAACCGCCGCGTAGCGGCGGCTCTTGGCGCGGAGATGGCGGCCCTAAACCCGCAATAAGGAGCTATTTATGACCAACCTCGTCACCTTCCCGGCGCTGGGCTGGGAGTTTACCGTTGACCGCGTGCTTTTGCACATCGGCGGCTTCAACCTGTACTGGTACGGCGCGCTCATCGCGCTCGGCATGGTGCTGGCGCTGGTGTTCGCGTTCCACTTCGCACCGGACTTCGGCCTCGACGCCGACCGCATGGTGGACGTCATCATCGTCGGCACCGTCATGGCCATCGTCTGTGCCCGCGCCTACTATGTGGCCTTTGCCCCGTTCGAGTACGATTCCCTCTGGGACGTCCTCGACATCCGCCAGGGCGGCATCGCCGTCTACGGCTCCATCATCGGGGCTTTCGTCTTCGGCGGCCTGGCCGCGCGCTGGCGCAAGGTGCCGCTGCTGCCTCTGTTCGACGTCACCGGCCTCGGCTTCCTGATCGGACAGGCCGTGGGCCGCTGGGGCAACTTCGTCAACCAGGAAGCTTTCGGCACCAACACGACGCTGCCCTGGGGGATGTACAGCCAGGCCACGCATGACTACCTCGCCGCCACGCAGGCCACCCTGGCCGCCGAGGGCGTGCTCGTCGACCCCAACCTGCCCGTGCACCCGACCTTTTTGTATGAGTCGCTGTGGTGCGCGCTGGGCTTTGTGCTGCTCGCCCTGCGCATCAAAAAGCGGCGTTTTGACGGTGAGCTGTTCCTCGATTACGTCATCTGGTACAGCATCGGCCGCTTTTTCATCGAGGGCGTGCGCACCGACGCGCTCATGCTCACCGCCACGCTGCGCGTCAGCCAAGTGGTGGCCATCGCCGCCATCGCCGTCTCGCTCTTGCTGTGGGCGCTGGGTCGTCGCCGGCAGGGGACAGAACCCCTGACGGTGCCGCTGGCCGTGGCCGATATCAAAAAACTTTCGAAAGACGGTCCCATCGCCGTCTTCCCGGACCGCCTGCCGGCCAGCGCGCCGCATAAGGAGTTCGTGGAAAAGACCAAAGCCATGAACGAACGGCTGGCGGCATCGGCGGCCGATGCCCCTGTAGGGGGCGGCGTCACCGACGCCCCGCAGGCGGATGAGACAACTGCCGATGAGACCGACGCCCCGCTGGCGGAAACGCCCGCGGAGGACGCCGCCCCCGCTGACACCGACACGCCCAAGGAGGACTGACCCATGCCTGCCCAAATCATCGACGGCAAGGCGCTGGCCGCCGCCGTCAAGGCCGAAGCCGCCGCCGAGTGCGCCACCCTCATCGCCCGGGGCGTGCAGCCCTGTCTGGCCGTCGTGCTGGTGGGTGAGGACCCCGCCAGCCAGGTGTACGTCAAGGGCAAGGTCAATGACTGCGCCCAGTGCGGCATCAAAAGCCTTGAGCATCGCCTGCCGGAGAGCACCACACAGGACCGGCTGCTGGCGCTGGTCGGCAGGCTCGCCGCCGACCCCGCCGTACATGGCATTTTGGTCCAGCTGCCGCTGCCCGCCCACATCGACGGGCAGGCGGTCATCAACGCCATCCCGCCCGAGAAGGACGTCGACGGCTTTTCGCCGGTCAACGTCGGGCGTATGCAGCTCGGCCAGCCCTGCTACCTGCCCTGCACGCCGGCCGGCTGCCTGCGCATGATCGAGAGCACCGGCACCGACCTGTGCGGCAGGCACGCCGTGGTGGTCGGGCGCTCCAACATCGTCGGCAAGCCGATGGCCATGCTGCTGCTGGCCGCCGATGCCACCGTCACGGTCTGCCACTCCAAAACGCAAAACCTGGCGGAAATTTGCCAAAGCGCCGACATCCTCGTCGCCGCCGTCGGGCGGCAGGGCTTTATCACCGGCGACATGGTACGCCCGGGTGCCGTCGTCATCGACGTCGGCATCAACCGCGGCGCGGACGGCAAGCTCCACGGCGACGTCGACTTCGCCGCCGCGGCCGAAAAGGCGGCCTTCCTCACGCCGGTGCCCGGCGGCGTCGGCCCCATGACCCGCGCCATGCTGATGAAAAACACCACCCGCGCCGCCGCGCGCCAGAACGGCATCGAGCTGTAAGCAGGCTGCAAAAGATCCGGCCCCGCACCGTTCGGTGCGGGGCCATACCGATACGGCTTCAGGCCATGGCCGGTGCGGGCGGTGCCGTCGCTGTCCGGTCAGTTTGCTGCTGCGCCGCAGGCGCCGCCGCCGCCTGCGGCGCCTCGTCGCGCACGAACTCCAAAATGTCCCCGGGCTGGCAGTCCAGCACGTCACAGATGGCATTCAGCGTCGAAAAGCGCACGGCGCTGATCTTGCCCGTCTTCATCTTGGACAGGTTGACGTTCGCCACCCCCACCCGGGCCGAAAGCTCGTTCAAGCTCATCTTGCGGTCCGCCATCACGCGGTCCAGACGCAGCACGATCATGGTTCCACCTCACAGCGTTTCGTCGGCCTGCCGCTGCAGCTCGCAGCCGCGGGCGAACATACCGGCCACGCACAGCCCCAGCGCCAGGCCCAGCCCCCACAGCTTGAGCATGGCCAGCGCGGGGATACCCCAGAGCTGCAGCACCGTCGGGTGCGCCGGCCAGGGGTATTGCAGGATGTTGAACCCGAACAGCGAGGCATTGATCCAGGTATCGGTAAAATCCAGCTCCGCCCCCGGCCCGATCAAAAACGGCGTGGCGAACAGCAGCGTGCCTGTCAGCACGATAAGGCCCCCAAGCAGCGCGAACAGCGCCGCCAACACGCGGAGCATGGACCCGGCAAATTTGCTTTCCATCGGTGCACCCCCGTTTCTTTGCCCCCATCGCAGCACGGAAATATATGTTTGTCAACAATTATTTAATGACAAACATTAAAATCCTATACAGACACAAAATATTTTGCCCGCCCTCTTGACTTGTGCGCACCCGCTGTGGTATGATACTAAAGCCGCATGGTAAAGGCCCGCAAAGTGCGCCCGTTTGCAAAAACCGGCGCCGCCCCGTCCAGCGAGACTCAATTGAAAGAGATGATCCCATGTACGCAGTTATCAAGACTGGCGGCAAGCAGTACAGCGTCAAGGCCGGCGATGTTATTTTCGTCGAGAAGCTCGGCGCCGAGGCCGACAGCGAAGTCGTTTTTGACCAGGTCCTCGCCGTGGGCGAGGAGGGCAAGGTCAAGGTCGGCACCCCGCTCGTCAAGGGCGCCACCGTCACCGGCAAGGTGCTCAAGAACGGCAAGGGCAAAAAGCTCAACATCATCACCTACCGCCCCAAGAAGGGCAGCATGGTCCGCAAGGGCCACCGCCAGCCCTACACCAAGGTGGAGATCACCGCCATCAGCCCCAAGGCTGCCAAGGCCGCAAAAGAGGAGGAATAACCAATGGCACATAAAAAAGGCGTAGGTTCTACCCGCAACGGCCGTGATTCTGAGGCCAAGCGTTTGGGCGCCAAGCGCGCCGACGGGCAGTATGTGCTGGCCGGCAACATCCTCGTGCGTCAGCGCGGCACCCACATCCATCCCGGTGAGGGCGTGGGCATCGGCAGCGACGATACGCTGTTCGCCCTCGTTGACGGCCGCGTCCACTTTGAGCGTATGGGCCGCGATCGCAAGCGCTGTACCGTCAAGCAGTAAATCACAAGCCAAAAGCGGGCCTTCACGGGCCCGCTTTTTCACACCAAGGAGGGCCCCATGCCCGGGAATTTTATCGACGTTGCCACCGTCTGGCTGCACGCCGGAAAGGGCGGCGACGGCGCCGTCAGCTTCCACCGTGAAAAGTTCGTCGCTGCCGGCGGCCCCGACGGCGGCGACGGCGGCCGCGGCGGCGACATCGTCTTCGCGGCCGACGACAACCTTTCCACCCTGCTGGATTTCCGCTACAAGCGCAAGTATACCGCCCCTGACGGCGAGAACGGCCGCGGCGCGCGCCAGAAGGGCGCCGACGCGCCGGACCTGGTCATCCGCGTGCCGCGCGGCACCGTGCTCAAGGAGGCCGAGACCGGCCTGGTCATCGCCGATATCTCGGGCGACGGGCCGGTCGTCGTCGCCAGGGGCGGGCGCGGCGGCTGGGGCAACGCCCGCTTCGCCACCCCCACCCGGCAGGTACCGCGCTTTGCCAAGCCCGGCCTGCCCGGGCAGGACCTGCACGTCACGCTGGAGCTCAAGGTCATCGCTGACGTCGGGCTCATCGGCTTCCCCAACGTGGGCAAATCCACCCTCATCAGCACCATCAGCGCCGCCAGGCCCAAGATCGCCAACTACCACTTTACCACGCTGACTCCGGTGCTGGGCGTGGTGCGTGTCGGCCAAACGGGAGAGGAAAAGAGCTTTGTCTGCGCCGATATCCCGGGCCTCATCGAGGGTGCGGCCGACGGCGTCGGTCTCGGGCATGATTTCCTGCGCCACGTCGAGCGCTGCCGCCTGCTGCTGCACCTCGTCGATGTCTCGGGCAGTGAGGGCCGCGACCCGCGCGAGGATTTTGTAAAAATCAACACCGAGCTCAAGAATTTCAGCCCCGAGCTGGCCGCCCGCCCGCAGGTGGTGCTGGGCAGCAAGTGCGACATCGCGACGCCGGAACAGATCGACGGCTTTGCGCGCTATTGCGAAGAGCAGGGGTATGAGTTCCATCCCATCTCGGCGGCGGCGCACCAAGGCATCGAGGCATTGCCGGGCCTGATCTGGCAGCACCTGCAGGCGCTGCCCCCGGTCAGGACCTTCGCGCCCGAATACCGCGCGCCGGATCCGGCCGCCGCGCCGCGCCGGCCCTTCACCGTCACCCGGCTCGATGAGCACACCTTCGACGTCGAGGCGCCGTGGCTGGAGCGCATCCTCGCCGGCAGCGACGTGGATGACTACGAGAGCCTGCAATATTTCCAGACCCAGCTCGGCGATGCCGGCATTTTGGACGAGCTCGTCCGGCAGGGCGTGCAGGAGAACGACACCATCCTGATCGGGGAGTACCAGTTCGACTATGTGTTCTGACGATACCGCAAAGCAGACCCTGCCCGCCCCGCCGCCGGAGGGGCTCGACATCCGTGAGCAGTCGCCGCTGGCGCTGGCCTTTGTGGGCGACGCGGTGCTGAGCCTGCTCGTGCGCGCCCGCCTGGCGGGCGCCGCCCGGCAGCCGCTGCATACCCTGCACACCGCCGCCAACGGCTATGTCAGCGCGCACGCGCAAAGCCTGGAGCTGTCGGTGCTGGAGCCGCTGCTGACGGAGGAGGAGACCGCCGTGCTGCGCCGCGGCCGCAACGCCAGCAAGGCGACGGTGGCCAAACACGCCACCGCGCAGGAGTACCGTGCCTCGACGGGGCTGGAATGCCTGCTGGGCTGGCTGTACCTGCAGGGCTGCACCGCCCGCGTGCAGGAGCTGTTCGAGGCGCTGTGGGCGCAGTACCGCCCGCCGGAGCAATAAGTAAGGGCCGCAAGGACGCGGCCCGCGGACCTGTGCCCGGCGCCTGGCCGGGCACACGCTTACTTGCAGTTCTTGCTGCCGTTCTGGTTGCCGGACTGGTTGGTGCTCTTGCTGTTGGTGGTGTTCTGGGACTTGCTGTTCTGCTGATTCTTCGCCATGATGCTTGGCTCCTTTCTTTGTGCGGGGCCGCCGTGGCCCCTTACTGCCAGTGTGCCCGCCGCCCGCCGCCGTTATACATCCCGCCCCGGAGGTCCTGCCCTTGTTTGCTTTCCCGCCGGCCTTTATACAGCGTGAGCGCGCCCTGCTGGGGGCGCGCTTTGACGAGTTGTACCGGTATAAAACCAAGACGCCGGCGCGCGGCGTGACCTTCAATACCTTGCGCGGGGATGCGGCGGTGCTGGCCGCCGCCAGCGGCCTGCCGCTGGCCCCCTCGCCGTTTGCGCCGGGGGCGTATTTCCTGCGCGGGGACGCCCGCCCCGGCCGCCATCCCTACCACCACGCCGGGGCCTTTTATGTGCAGGAGCCCAGCGCCGCCGCCCCGGCGGCCCTGCTGGAGGTGCGCCCCGGCCTGCGCGTGGCCGACCTGTGCGCCGCGCCGGGCGGCAAAAGCGCCCAGCTGGCCGCGGCGCTGGCCGGGCAGGGCCTGCTGCTGGCCAATGAGTATGACGCCGCCCGCGCCGCTGTGCTGCGAGGCAATCTCGAGCGCATGGGCACGGCCAACGCCGCCGTCACTAACCTGCCGACCGCGGACCTTGCCGCCGCCCTGCCCGGCTTTTTTGACCGCGTGCTGGTCGACGCTCCCTGCTCCGGCGAGGGGATGTTCCGCAAGGAGCCGGCCGCGGCGGCACAGTACACGCCGCGCCTGGTCGGGCACTGCGCGGCGCTGGGGCGGCAGATCTTGGACGATGCCGCCGCGCTGCTGGCCCCCGGCGGCGTGCTGGTGTACTCCACCTGTACCTTTGCGCCCGAGGAGGACGAGGCCCAGGTGCTGGATTTCCTCGCCCGCCACCCGGCGTTTTCCCTCTGCGACCTGTCCGATTTGCCCTTTGGCCGGGCGGGGGAGCCGGGCCGTACCGGCGGCGACGCGCGCGCGGCGCGCTGCCGCCGCATCTGGCCCGCCGACGGCGGCGAGGGGCATTTCATGGCAAAGCTGCAAAAAAACGCTGCCGCGCCGGCGCCCGAAGCGGTGCCGCGCCAGGCCCGACCCGGCAGGCAAAGGCCCTGCCCGGAATGGCAGGCCTTTGCGCGGGAACTGTTCCCGGCGCTGGCGGACCGGCCGTTCGTGCTGGCAGGGGAGCGCCTCACGCTGCCGCCCGCCGCGCTGCCAGCGGCGCTGCCGCTGCCGGCCAAAAGCGTGCTGGGCACCGGCGTCCCGGCCGGGCGCGTGCAGGCCGGGCGCCGCGGGGCGCTGTTCACCCCCGCGCACGCGCTGTTCATGGCCTTTGGCGCGCAGTGCCAAAACGCCGAGCGCCTGACCCTGGCCGACCCGCGCACCGCCGCCTGGCTGCGCGGCGAGGAGATCGAAGCGAAGACCGCCGCCCCCGGCTGGTGCGCGGTGCTGGTCGACGGCCTGCCGCTGGGCGGCGGCAAGGTATCAGCCGGGCGCGTCAAGAACCATTACCCCAAGGGCCTGCGGGACCTGTAAAGACAAAAGGAGGAAAAACCGCCATGTGGCTGCTGTTTGCCATGCTCTCGGCCGTGTTCGCGGCCCTGACCTCGATTTTGGCCAAGGTCGGCATCGACGGCGTCGATTCCAACCTGGCCACCGCGCTGCGCACCGTCGTGGTGCTGGCGATGGCGTGGGCGATGGTGTTCATCACCCACGCCCAGACCGGTCTGCCGGCCGTCAGCCGCAAGAGCTGGCTGTTTTTGATCTTGTCGGGCCTCGCCACCGGAGCCTCCTGGCTGTGCTACTACCGCGCGCTCCAAATCGGCCGCGCCGCGCAGGTGGCGGCCGTGGACAAGTTCAGCGTCGTGCTCACGGTGCTGCTGGCCGCGCTGCTGCTGCACGAGCAGCTCACCGCCAAATCGCTCATCGGCTGCGCGCTCATCGCCGCCGGTACCGTCTTGATGGTGCTCTAGCGTCTGGCAAACAAAAAACCGCGGGGGCGGCCAAATGGCCGCCCCCGCGGGCGCATATCGGGTCAGTTTCAGGCCTTCGGCTTGGGGCCGGCGGCGGCGATGTCGGCGGGCATATTCGGGTACTTCCTGGCAAAGTTGTCGGCGAACATCTTGGCCAGCTTGTTGGCCTGCGCGTCATAGGCGGCCTTGTCGGCCCACATACCGCGGGCGTCCAGCTTGTCGTCCGGCACGCCGGGACAGCTGACGGGGTAGTCGACGTTGAACACGTCGTGGTGCTTGAACTCGACGCTGTCAAAGCTGCCGTTGAGGGCGGCCGTGACCATGGCGCGGGTATAAGCCAGCTTCATGCGCTTGGCGCCGTCGGCAGCGGAGCCGCCCGCCCAGCCGGTGTTGACAAGGTAGACCTTGGTGCCGTATTTGTCAAGCTTCTCGCCCAGCATCTGCGCGTAGACCGACGGGTCCATCGGCATGAAGGGCTCGCCGAACAGCGTGCTGAAGGTCGGCTGCGGCTCGGTCACGCCGCGCTCGGTGCCGGCCAGCTTGCTGGTGAAGCCGGTCACGAAGTGGTACATCGCGGCCTCGCGGCTCAGGCGGCTGATGGGGGGCAGCACGCCGAACGCGTCGGCCGTCAGGAACACGACCACCTTGGGGACGCCGCCCTCGCCGGGGATCTGCGCGTTGTTGATGTAGTTGACCGGGTAGCCCACGCGGGTGTTCTCGGTAAGGCTGCCGTCGGCAAAGTCCAACTCGCGGGTATCGGGGTCCATGATGACGTTCTCAACGAGAGCCCCGAACTTGATGGCATTGTAGATGTCGGGCTCCTTCTCGGCCGAAAGGTCGATGCACTTGGCGTAGCAGCCGCCCTCAAAGTTGAACACGCCGTCCGGGCTCCAGCCGTGCTCGTCGTCGCCGATGAGCTTGCGGGCCGGGTCGGCCGAAAGGGTGGTCTTGCCGGTGCCGGACAGGCCGAAGAAGACGGCGGTCTCCTCGGTCTCGGGGTCCATGTTGGCGGAGCAGTGCATGGGCAGCACGTTCAGCTTGGTCATCACGTAGTTCATGGTGCTGAACACGCTCTTCTTGATCTCGCCCGCGTACTGGCTGCCGGCGATGACGATCATGTGCGCCTCATAGTCGATCATGATGGCCGCCTCGCTGTGCACGCCGTCGACCTCGGGCACGCACTTGAAGCCGGGCGCGCAGAGCACGGTGTAGTCCGGCTCGCCGTAATCGGCCAACTCCTCGGCGGTGGGGCGGATGAGCAGCTGGTGGATGAACAGGTTCTGGCTGGCCAGCTCGTTGATGACGCGGAACTTCTGGGTGTATTTCTTGTCGGCGCCGGCGTAGCCGTCAAACACAAAGACCTCGCGGCCCTGCAGGTAGGCGGCCACCTTGCCCTTGATGGCGTCGAACTTTTCGCGGCTGATGGGGCGGTTGACCTTGCCCCAGGCGATGTCGTCGTGGATGGTGGGCGTGTCAACGATGAACTTGTCGTCCGGCGAACGGCCGGTATATTTGCCGGTGGTCACGACCAGCGCGCCGGTGTTGGAGAGCGTGCCCTCACCGCGGCGCAGGGCGGCCTCGGTCAGCTGCGCGGGGGTCAGATTGCGGTACACGGCCTTGGGGGCGATGATACCGAGTTTTTCGATGCCATAGGTTTCCATACAGGAACGGACCTCCTTATGATATGGGGATTTGCGTACACCCCCAGTATAGCGCAAACGCCCCCAAAACGCAACACCCGCCCCGACAAATTGCGAAAAAATCCACAAGCCGTTTTGTGCATTCTGCCGCCGCGCGGCGGCGTTGCCAAGCTGCCCCGCTTTGTGGTATAGTGGAAAGCAGCAAGCCCTGAACACCCGCCCAAGGAGGTGCCCGCCATGCCCCTGTCCGCCGATATCCCCGGCATCGGGGTGGACCTGTGCGAGGTCGCCCGTCTCGAAAAAAGCCTCGCCAGCAAAGCATTCGTCCGCCGCGTCTTCGCCCCGGCCGAGCAGGCGCTGCTCGCATCGCTGTCCGGCACGCGCCGGACCCAGTCGGCCGCCGCCAACTTCGCCGCCAAGGAGGCCTTTTTGAAGGCCGCCGGCACCGGGCTTTCGGGGTTCGAGCTTACGGACATCGCCGTCCTGCGGAACGAAAACGGCGCGCCGTATCTGCGGCTTTCCGGCCGGGCGGCGGCGTGGGCGGCCGAAAACGGCATCCTGGCCCGCGTCAGCCTCACGCACGAGGCGGGGCTGGCCTGCGCCTTTGTGGTGCTGGAGAAGACGCAAAAACCCGCGGCCCTGTAGGCGGCGGGTGATTAACGCACCCGGTTTTTGCTTATATTATAGGCATGGAGCAAAAAACAAGGGGGCGCACAGTTATGGAAGTGCATCGCGGTGAAGTGTTTTATGCGGACCTGAGCCCGGTCGTCGGCTCGGAGCAGGGGGGGATAAGGCCGGTACTTATCATCCAGAATGATATCGGCAACCGGCACAGCCCCACCGTCATCGCGGCGGCCATCACCTCCCGGCAGGACAAAAACCGCCTGCCCACCCACATCGGCGTGCAGGCGTCGCGCTGCGGCCTGGCCAAGGACAGCATCATCCTGACCGAGCAGATACGGACCCTCGACAAACGCCGCCTGCGCGAGCGGGCCGGCTACGTCGGGCCCGAGGATATGCAGCGCGTCGACGCGGCGCTGGGCATCTCGATGGGCATCGCGCCCCAGCCCGGCCCCGGCGGCTATACCGGATGACAAAAGCGCCCCCGTCCGCAAGCTGCGGACGGGGGCAAGGCTTTATGGGTCAGAGGGTACGTTCAGCGGCGCGCCGTGCGGGGCCAGCAGGCAGCTGCCCAGCAGCACGAGCGGGTCGGCCGAAAGCAGGAACGGCTTGTTCTCCATTACCAGGTAGGCCATCACCGCCAGCGCCAGCACCAGCTCCCGCGTATGGCCGCGGCGGCCCAGCCGCCACAGCAGCGCCATGGCGCCGGCGCCCACCAGCACCGCGCCCACGATGCCCTTGTTCATGATGAGCGCCAGATAGGTGTTGTCGACGGCGGCTGCGGCGCCAAGGTCGGTGGGCAGGCCGCCCCACAGCGAGAGAGGCGCGTGCAGAAAGGACTTGTACCAGATACTCAGCCGGGCCGAGAGCTTCCAGTCCAATTCCTGCAGCCACGGCGGCACACCGTCGGGCCCGGCCAGGCTCCACCAGGTGCTGGCCCACAGGCTCAGGGCGGTCAGGGCCGGCCACACCGCCGCCGTGCCATAGCGCAGCAGCGGCGCCCGGAACAGCCGCGGCCACAGCCGATGCACAGCCAGCAGCAACAGCAGGATCAGCATCGCCCCGGCCGCGCCGCGGGCGGTGACCGTTATCCCGGCATACAGCGCGATCGCGCCCAGGCCGGCCCACTCCCACCAGCGCAGGCGGTCAAAGCGCAGCCAGGCCCAGGCCAGCACCACACCCAGCAGCCGGGCCCCGTAGCCGTTGTAGTGCCCGTAGCCGAAATCATAGTTGCGGAAATACAGGATGTAGGGGACGAGTGGGGTACACAGGTGCAAAAGCTGCACCAGCAGCAGCCCGGCAGCGGCCGTGACCAGGTATACCCGCAGCGAACGGCGCAGGTCCACGTCATACGCCGCCAGCCCGACCAGCGCGGCCAGGAAAAACCAGCGGTCGCTGCCGTGCAGCGCCGCGGCCCCGGTATAGCCCAGCACGGCCAGCACGGCGGCGGGCTGCCAGCGGGCGGCATAATCGGTCAACAGCAGCAGCTTGACCGCCAGCAGCAGCGCCGCGCCGCCGGTCAGGGCCAGGCGCGCCGCCTGGCTGAGGGCGGGCAGCGTGGACTGGATGTTGGAGCTGAACACCTCGGAAAGGACGAGCAGCAGCACCAGCGCGGCGTCAAACACGCGCTGGCCAAGCGCGGCATACCAGCCGGCCGGGCGGCCCGGCACAAAACGCGGCAAAAGCATGGGCGCGGCGCTCCTTTCCGTGGAGATATCGTCCCCATCATACCACAAAACCGCCCAAAAGGAAAGCCCCGGCGCATACCGCGGTTCCGGGCGGGCACACTAACGGCGAAGACGGCACACCGCCATAAAGGAGGAAGCAATCCATGCCATTCACCGCCCATGAGAAAAAGCTGCTCAAGGATATCCAAAATGAGGAAAAGCTCTGCGTGCAGAAGTATCACAAGGCCGCCGAGCAGGCGTATGACCCCGCGCTCAAGCAGATGCTCTCGACCATTGAAAGCCATGAGCAGGAGCATTTTGACACCGTGACCGCCATGCTCAAGACCGGCCAGACCCCGCCCCAAAAGGCGCAGAAGCAGGGCCAGCAGGCCAAGCCGCAGACCCAAAAAAGCGGTATGACCGGCGCCAAAAAGCAGAGCGACACCTACCTGATGAGCGACCTGCTGGCGACCGAGAAATACGTTTCCGGCGTGTACAACACCGCCGTGTTCGAGTTCGGCGCCGAGGACGCCCGCCAGCGTCTTTCCGCCATCATGCAGCAGGAGCAGCACCACGGCAAGCTGCTGGCCGACTATATGCAGGCCAACGGGATGTATTGCTGATCCGCGTGTCAAGTCCCTCGACACGCGGCAAAAAGCGACAGTAAGCACGGCGCGGAAGAAACCGTGCGGCATGCTTTTTTGTACGTCTAAATGATGTTTTGAGAGAGGTATAGGCGGCATAAGCCGTCTATGCCTCTCTTGTATCATACCTTTTTGGCCGTATTGCTTTGCGACTGGGAGTATCGTATAATGTTGCTGGCAGAGAAAACGGCCTGCCCGACAAATTTCCGCTTGACGGGAAACGGAACCGAGGTGCGACATGGAAGAAAAGGTGCGGCTTTCGGATATCGCTGCGGAGCTGGGGCTCAGCACGGCGGCGGTGTCGTATGTGCTCCACGGCAAGAACGGCATGGTGTCCGAGCGCACGGCGGTGCGTGTGCGCCGTGCGCTGGAGGAACGGGGCTATCTGCCGCGCGCGGCCGAGGTGCTGCTGGCCGAGAATCCGGCCAAGATCGTGGGCGTCGTCATCAATGCCCACAAAAAATATGAGACCCACATTCTGGAAGATGCCTTTATCGCCTCGGCGCTCAATGCTCTCAGCGCCGAGACGGCCGGCCGAGGTTTGCAGATGATGGTAAAGACCGTGAACGGCCACAACGATTTTGACGGGATCGTTTCCTTTGCCACCATGTGGAACCTGGAAGGGCTGGTGCTCATCGGCTTTTGCCATGCGGAGTATGACCATCTGCGGGAGCGTGTGCGCATCCCCTTTGTGGTCTATGACGCCTGCGGCGCCGTCGCAGAGCGCACCTGTGCCGTGAACATCGACGACCGGCACGGGGGATTTCAGGTGGGCGAGTATTTCCGCCTTTGCGGGCACGAGCGCGCCCTGTGCCTCTCCGACAATGATATCGATATGGACCTCGAACGCTGGAAGGGCTTTCGGGAGGGCTTCGGGCCCGGCGCGGAATTTCTGTTGATCCCGATGACCAAAGCGGAGCGGATGGCCTTCTACCGCGAAAAGCTGCCGCAGCTCAAGACCTTCACGGCGGTTTTCGCCGTATCGGACTATTATGCCGTTGACCTCATCCATTTTTTGCAAAGCAGCGGCGTGGATATACCGGGCGATATCTCCGTCGCCGGGTTTGACGACACACCCCTCTGCGGGATGGTGTACCCCGCCCTTACCACGGTCCGGCAGGATACCGCCGCGCGGGCAAAATGTGCTCTGGACGCCCTGCTGCGCCTGCGCGCCGGGGAGAGCCCCGGAGAAATTTTGGAGCCTGCCATCACCCTCCCCACAAAGCTGGTCGTGCGCGGAAGCACACGGGAAATGTGACTTTGCACAAAAAGCACCGCTATATTTTGTCACTACTTACAGATTTAAGTTTTGAAAGTACACGCCCGACAGGGTATGATGGAGCTGTCGGGAGGTGTTTTGATGGAAAA
>CANRLV010000039.1 GCA_947631565.1 uncultured Gemmiger sp.
TGGCCGAGAGCGTGGCCGCCAACGGCGCCCGCCCGCCCGAGGCCGGCGCCGCCGGGACCGGGGCGGCGGCCGCCGTGCTGGACCCTGCCAGGCTGACCCGCGCCCAGCGCGAGGACATCAAGCGCCGCGTGGCCGGCGGCGAGCGCATCGTTCTGGCCGACTATGTCCCCGGGCCCTGACCCCGGGCGGCGCACCAAATGCCGCCCCCACACCCAAAAGGAGGAAGCTATGCACGACCTTTTCCCACTCCAGCGCTTTGCGGAGCCCAACCCCAACGTGAACGCCACCACCAGCGAGACCCTCTCGGCCGAGAACAAGAGCTTTTATGACACCGAGCTCATCGAGAACACCGAGCCGGAGCTCGTCCACGACCAGTTCGGACAGGAAAAGCCCATCCCGGCCGGCAACGGCAAGACCATCCAGTTCCGCCGCTACGCCAGCCTGCCCAAGGCCACCACGCCGCTGACCGAGGGCGTCACCCCGGACGGGCAGAAGCTCAACGTCAGCGCCGTCACCGCCACCGTCAACCAGTACGGCGGCTACGTCGTCACCAGCGACGTGCTGGACATGACCGCCATCGACGACAACGTGCTCGAGACCACCCGCCTGCTGGGCAGCCAGGCCGGCCGCACGCTGGACACCATCACCCGCGAGGTGCTGGCCGGCGGCACCAACGTGTACTATGTGCCCACCCGCGCCGCCGACGGCACCGAGACCCCGGTCACCGGCCGCGACCAGCTGACCGAGGCCAACCTGCTCACCGTCAAGGACGTGTTCCGCGCCGTCGCCATCCTGAAAAGCGTCAACGCGCCCAAGATCAACGGCGACTATGTAGCCATCATCCACCCCTACGTCGCCCATGACCTGATGGTCGAGGCCGGCGACGCCTGGCTGGACGTGCACAAGTACGCCGCACCCGAGAACATCTACCACGGCGAGATCGGCAAGCTGGGCGGCGTGCGCTTCGTTGAGACGACCGAGGCCAAGGTCTTTGCCGACACCGGCGACGGCTGCGCCGCCGGCAAGGTGGCGGTGTCGACGCTGTTTTTGGGCTCCAACGCCTACGGCACCACCCAGCTGGCCAACGGCGGGCTCGAGACCATCGTCAAGCCCCTGGGCTCCGGCGGCACCGCCGACCCGCTGAACCAGCGTGCCAGCGTCGGCTGGAAGGCCACCAAGACTGCCGAGCGCCTGGTCGAGGAGTATATGCTGCGCGTCGAGAGCGGCACCAGCTGGAACGCCCAGCTGCTGGCCGCCGCCAAAAAGGACTAAGGGGGGAGCCAGGATGGCACAAACCAAGACCGGCAGCCCCGCCGTGCGCGCCGCGGCCATCGCGGCCCGCGCCCCGATGCGTGCCTTTGACCCCGCCGACCCCAACATGACCGAGAAGGTACCGCTGCGCATCCCGGTCGACCGTGTCAACGCCGGCAACACCGGGCTGGTGGTGGGCCTCAACGGCGTGTTCTACACCATCCAGCGCGGTAAAGAGACGCCGGTCCCCAAGGCGGTGGCGGCCATCGTGCGGCAGAGCCTTGAGCAGGACGACCGCACCCTGCAGTACCTGGAGAGCCTGCCCGCGGCCGCCGCGCCCGTGAACTGACCCATACCTGACCGGGGCGGCGGGGCACCTTCCCGCCGCCCCTTTTTTCGGAACGGAGGCGAACCCATGACCATTGGCGAAGCCATCGCCGCGGTGCAGAGCATCAAGCCCACGCCGCTGCCGCGCGCGCAGCTCGTGCGCTGGCTGGACGAGGTGGACCGGACCGTGATGCGCGAGCTGGTGCACACCCACTGCAGCGGCGCCGACCTGCTGTTCGACGGCTACGACCCCGACGACGGGACCGGCGCCGACGATATGCTGCTGCTGGCGCCAAAGCCCTATGACCGTATGTACGTCTATTTCCTCTGCGCCCAGATCGACAAGCACAACCAGGAATTTGACCTGTACCAGAACAACGCCGCCCTGTATAACCTGGCGTACAACGACTACGCCGCCTACTACAACCGGCAGATCGCCCCGGCGCCGCCCCCGCGGTTCAATGCGTGGGCCACCCGCAACCGGAAAGGAGGCACGCCGCCGTGCTGCTGCCAAGACTGAAGCCGCTGCGCAAGGCAGCCGCCCTGACCGACCGGTTTTACGGTTACCGCCACACCGAGGTGCCGGGCGAGGGCGCGTTTTATGACACCCAAAACATCACCACCGCCCGCTTCCCGGTGCTGGAGCCGCGCGCGGCGCGCGGCAAAGCGGGCACGCTGGCCGCGCCCGGCGGCCTGTTTGCCAAGGAAAAGCTGGCCTGGGTGGACGGTGAACAGCTCTGGTACGGCGGCAAGGCCGTGGCCGCCGTCAGCCCCGGGCCCAAGAGCTTTTCGGGTCTGGGCGCCTGGCTCATCGTCTGGCCGGACGGCGTACGCTACAACACCCACGACGGCACGGTGGACCGGCTGGCGCAGCAGAACACCACGGCCGGCACCGTCACCTTCACGCTGACCATGGCCGACGGCACGCCGTATGAAAACATCGAGCGCGGCGACACGCCCCCTGAGGATGTGACCAGGCTCTGGCTGTATACCGGCGAGGAACCGCACATGCTCAAAAAATACGACCCGGCGACCAGGCTGTGGAACAGCATCCCCACCACCTGGGTGCGCATCACCGCCGCCGGCATCGGCCGCGGGCTGGCGGCGGGGGATACCGTCACCGTCAGCGGTGTGGAAGGCCCGGCGGGGGATACCTTCAACCGCGATCTGGTGCTGCACGCCGCCGAGGAAAACGCCGTCACCGTGACCGCCATCCTGGACGAGACCTTCTCGCAGACCGGGCCGGTCACGCTGGCGCGCCGGGTGCCGCAGATGGATTTCGTCACCGAGCTGGACAACCGCCTGTGGGGCTGCTCGAGCGCGACCAACGAGATCTTTGCCTGCAAGCTGGGCGACCCCACCAACTGGTACAGCTACCAGGGTCTGGCGGGGGACAGCTACGCCGCCACCGTGGGCAGCGACGGGCCCTTTACCGGGGCGGCCGCCCACAACGGCTGCGTGCTGTTTTTCAAAAGCGGCTGCATCCACAAGGTCTACGGCACCAAGCCGGCCAATTATCAGGTCACGCAGGCGGCGGCGCCGGGCGTGCAGCCGGGCAGTGCCGGCAGTGTGTGCGCGGTGGACGGGGTGCTCTACTACAAGGCCGAGCACGCCGTCATGGCCTATGACGGCAGCTGGCCGGAGCCGGTCAGCCAGGCGCTGGGCCCCGTGCGGTACACGGCCGCTGTGGGCGGGCGCTGCCGCGGCCGCTATTACCTATGCATGACGGCGCCGGACGGGGCGCGCAGCCTGTTCTGCTATGACCCGGCCACCGGCCTGTGGGCGCGCGAGGACGCGGCGGATGCCGCCGCTTTCGCCGAGGCGGAGGGCCGCAGCTATCTTTTGGACCGCGCCGGCACATTGTGGGAGCTGGAGCCCTGCACCGCCCCGGCCGGGAGCGACGGCCCGGTGCCCTGGTACGCCGAGACCGGCCTGCTGGACCCCTATAAGCTGGACGCGCACTACCACAACCGCTTCCAGCTGCGGCTGTGGCTGCCGGCAGGCAGTACCTTCGCGCTCGACGTGCAGTACGACGGCGGCGGCTGGCAGACCCTGCGCGCGCTGACCGGCACCGAACACGCTACGGAACAGAGCATTTTTGTGGCCGCCGTGCTGCGCCGCTGTGACCATGCCCGCCTGCGCCTGCGCGGAACGGGGCCCTGCCGCGTGTACGCGATGAGCCGCGTGACCCATACCGGACAGGAGGTGCGCTGATGCCGACGCTGGAAACGTTGCAGCTGCCCCGCATCGACGCCGGCACGGCCGGCGGGCGCGAGGCCAAAAAGATCGCCAGCCACCTCTACCAGGTCGAGGAGCAGCTGCGCTATGTGCTCGCGCATCTTGACGAGGACAACCTGTCCGAGGAACTCAAAAACCGCATCGAGAGCGGCGGCATGAGCAGCGAGGTGCAGCAGACGCTGGACGCCGTCACGCTGCGCATCAGCGGCCAGGACGACGCTTTGGCCGAGCTGCGGGTCTCGCTGTCCGGCGTGGCGGCCACCGTGCAGGAGCAGGGCGGCGCCATCAGCACGCTGCGGCAGACGGCCGACGGCATCGCCCAGCAGGTCGCGGATGACCGCCGCCAGGCCGCCAGTGCTTTGCAGCAGACGGCCGACAGCATCACCGCCGCCGTGGCCGCGGCCTATGCCACCAAACAGGAGTTGTCCAGCACGGTGGAGCAGACGGTCAGCCACCTGCGCCTTGCGGTGCAAAACGGCCCCACCGCCAGCACGCTGACCCTGAAGGCCGGCGAGACCGAGCTGTGCAGCGAGACCATCACGATGAACGGCGTGGTCACCTTCACCGGCCTGGCCGACGGCACGACCGAGGTCAACGGCGGCTGCCTGCGCACCGGCCTCATCCGGAACCATGCCGCCACCACGACCTATGACCTTGACGCGGGCACCATCCGTATGGGCGCCGAGAGCGATGACAACATCTACATCCAAAAAAATTCGCTGGTCATGTACGGCAGGCAGCCGAACGGTGTCACCGTGCCGGCAGGACTGCTGTACTGCGGGGCGGACGGTACCTACCTGGGCGGGCGCAGCACGAACACCTATTTCGGCTATATGCGCACCGACACCCCCACCGCCAGCGACTGGTACGGTATGCACATCACCCAGGGGGGCGACGTCACCTTCAACACCCGCAGCCTGAGCATCGAAACGACGGACAGCGATAAGAAGGGCATGAACGTTGGGCAGTATGTCAGCTGCCGCGGCGTTCGCGCCTGGGAGGACAGCACGCTGCAGAATCTGCAGATCAACGGCCGCCTGACGGTGGGTGGCACCGGCAGCAAGGACGCGGCGGTCACAACGCCGTTCGGCACGCTGCTGCTGACCGCGGCCGAAAGCCCTGCGCCCTGCTTCCAGGACTGGGGCGGCGGCGTCTGTGATGACAGCGGCGTGTGCCTGCTGGCGCTGGACGAGCGCTTTCTGGCCGTCACCGAGCCGGGGCAGAAAAAACGCTGGCTGCTCACCGATACCTGCGGCGGCGGGCCCCTTTGGGCCGAGGACAGGCCGTTTGGCGCCGCCGTGCACGGCGCGCCCGGCCAGCGCTTTGACTGGGTGTGCTTTGCCGCCCAGCGCGGCACCGGCGGCTGGTATGCCGAGCCGATGGCGGCAAACGATCTGATTTGGGAGGGAACCGTATGAAAACCTTGACCGGGCTTGCCGTCGTGCCGAGCGCCGAGGGCAAGCGCATCACCTATACCTACAGCGAGCTCAATGAAGCCGGCGAGGTCGTCTCCGCCGGCAACAAGGGCAATTATATCGCCGTGACCGAGACCGAGCTGGCGGCCGTGGAAACGCTGGAATCCGCCGCCAAAGCGCGTTTATGAGGGGGACTGACCGTGAACGAAAAGATATGGCTGCTGGAGGGCGTGCTGACGGCGGTGCTCGACCGCGCCCTCAACGCCGACGGCCTGCCCGCGGCAGCGGTGCGGCTGGTATTGGCCAACGCCCTGCACACGCTGCAGGAGCTGGAACGCCAGCTGTCCGCGCCGCGCACGGCGGACAAGACTGCGCAAGAAAAGGAGGCAGACGATGGCAAACCGGCAAAAGCTGACTGAGGTCGAGGCCCAGCGCCCCGAAGAGTACCGGAAAGACCAGAGCGTGCTGGACGCCGAGCAGGCGGTGCAGGACCAACAGGCCCGGCGCCCCGGCGGCTATGAGAGCCGCTGGGACGAGCGCATCGAGCAGGTGCTCGGGCAGGTGACCGGGCGGCCGGACTTCCACTATGATTTCGGCACCGACCCGCTTTATCAGCAATACCGCCAGCAGTACACCCAACTGGGCCGGCGGGCGGCGGCCAACGCCGCGGCCGAGAGCGCCGCGCTCACCGGCGGCTACGGCAACAGCTACGCCGCCGGCGCCGCCGCGCAGGCCGACCAGGCATATCTGGACCGGCTGAACGCCATCCTGCCCGAGCTCTACGACCGGGCCGCCGCCCGCTATGACGCCGAGGGCGACGCCTTGTGGCGCGAGCTGGCGGCCTACCGGGATCTGGACGATACCGATTACGGCCGCTACCGCGACAGCTACGGCGACTGGGCGGATTACCTCGGCTACCTGACCGACCGCGCCGACACCGCCTACAGCCAGGATTACGGCCGCTATACCGACCGCTACGACGCCTGGCAGGACTGGCTCGACCATTGGATGGAGGACTACAACAGCCAGATCGCGCAGGAGCAATGGGCCGCCGAGATGGCCGAACGGCAGCGGCAGTTCAACGAGCAGCTGGCCTTTGACCGTGAACAGTTCTCGTACCAACAGGCACAGGATGCCGCCGCGGCCGCTGCGGCGGCGATCAGCACCGCGCGCAGCAGCGGGTCCGGCAGTGGGTCCGGCAGTGGGTCCGGCAGCGCCAAAAAGAGTACAAGCGGCGGCAAGACCGGCGGCAGCACCGCCGCAAAGGATACCGGCAAGCTTGACCCCAATGTCTACCGGGAATTACAGGCCCTGAGCGGAAGTCGGGATATGGACTACAGCAGCTTTGCCAGCCGTGTGCAGTACCAGCTGCAGCAGGGCAAGATCAGCGCGGCACAGGCCGACAGCCTGATGGCCCTGTGGCGGGGGCAGGCTGCAGGTCTGCGGCTATGAGCCGACGGGCAGGACGGACAGGCCGCCCGCAAGGGGGCGTGGGCGCCTGCCGCGCCGCAAAAAGGAGGATATGCCATGAAAAATTGCTGTGACTGTATGGCGGGGCCGTATGACCCCTTGAGCGATGTGCTGAGCCACACGCTGGACAGCGGCCGGGAACGCCGCACGGCGCAGGCCTGGGCCGCGACCGCCAAGAGCTGGGCCGTGGGCGATACCGGCATCCGTGCGGGCGAGGAGACCGACAACGCAAAATACTACGCCGGCCAGGCGGCCGGGTCGGCGTCTGCGGCGGATACAGCGGCCGGGGCTGCGGCCGCCTCCACCGATGCCGCGGCCGGCGCGGCCATGGCGGCAGCCGGCTCCGCCGGCGCGGCAAAGACGAGCCAGGACGCCGCCGGGACCCATGCCGGCGCCGCCAAGGCCAGCGAGACTGCCGCCGGCGCCGCTGCGACCCGCGCCGAAGCCGCCGCGCAAAAGGCGGCGGACATTGCCGCCAGCGTCAACCTGACAGAGGAGCATCACACCGTCACGCTTACGAACACCCTTGCCTACCCGGGCAATGACAGCGAGGATACCGTCAGCCTTACGGTGAACCGCCTCAAAACGGATTACACCGTGGATGCGCACATTACCGGCGTCAAGCTGCCGGATGGAACGGCCATGAACGACGATTCCACCGGTATAGCCGGCCATGTTGTGCTGTTTGACAAGGCGCTGAACGGATTTAAGGTGAAGTATACCGGCGCGGCCAAGGCTGCCACAGTGGAGCTGACGGTAAGAGGAGGGATGTAGTATGGCCAACATCATCATCAAATCGGACGAGCGCCGCGAGTATGAGCGTCAGGTCGCCGAGAGCTTCGGCATTCGCGGGGCGATGAGCGCCGAACAGAACGAGCTGGCCGAGCAGATCGCTGCCAGCACCAACGAGGTATGCAAATCGAACGGCGTGGAAAGGAGATACTGACCGTGAACATTCTTGAGAAGAACGAGGGGCCGAAGCTGGCATACGCCGTGGACGGGACGAAGCTGACCCTGGGGGATGACGAGCTCACGCTGAATCTTGCCCGCTATGAGCAGGACTGGCCGCAGCATATCGACGTGATGCGGGACCGCGCGGGCTGCCTGGTGACGAGCATCAGCCCGGCGGCCGCCGACCTTGCCTATGCCGCCCAGATCGACATCCCGGCCCGTGCGTACACCGAGGTTCCTGCTCCGGCTGGCATGACCGTTGACGGCGGGCCCGAAACCGTCCCGGAGCCGGTACCTTTCGATATGGACCGGGTCACGCTGACGCTGTGGGCCATCGTGTAAGGAGGCCGCCATGACGGATTACAGTGACCTCAAGCTTGCGGTCGAGATGATCTCCGGCGGCAAGAACACCGTGCTGCTGGACAAGTTCGGCCTGCCCAGCGTGATGGTGGTCATCCCCAAGATGACCGAGAAGGATGTTGGCATCGGCAGCGACGAGACTGTTCTGCCAGCCTTCAAGATCGAGGAAAAAGAGAAGAAGTATTTCTGCATCGGAAAGTATATCAACACGGTTATCAACGGGTCTCCGTGTAGTCTTCCCCTTCCATTCTATGCTTCTGGATTTAGCTTTGAGACGGCGCTCAAAGCGAACTTTGATAAGGGCGCTGGCTGGTGCCTGGCTACCAACGCCATGTATGCGGCCATCGCCCTGCTGTGCAAGGCGTCCGGGTTTATGCCGAGAGGAAACAACAGCTTTGGGAAGGACTATTCTAAGCCATTTGAGAAATCCATTCCTGTTTTGGGATACGATCATGACCGAATTGCTAAAACACTTTGCGGCAGCGGCCCCGTCAGCTGGAACCACAACAACGACGCCACCGGCATTTGCGACCTCAACGGCAACGCGGCTGAGTGGGCGGCCGGCCTGCGCCTGGTAGACGGCGAGATCAACATCATCCCCGACAACAACGCTGCCCTCCCCACCGTCGACCAGGGAGCCGAGAGCACGCTGTGGAAGGCTATCCGTGCCGACGGTACGCTTGTTGAGCCGGGAACCGAGGGGGCGATCAAGCTCGACTTGGTGAGCAACCATATTACGTTCACCACCGGGGAGCAGACGAGTCCTACAGTCAATAACCACTATACGGCATTCAGCGCTCTTGGCGCCGGCACGGGCCTGACTGAGACGATTCCGCAACTCTTGTATTCGTTGGCCCTGTTCCCGAAAGCCCCCGGAGACAAATACACGGGTTCGATTTACGCCACATGGCCCGGCGAAATGTTGGCTTTGCGAGGGGGTCCCTATTTCTTCAACATTACTGCCGGTGTGTTCTGCATTATGCTATCCTATCCGCGCACACGAAGAGACGGGAACTTTCAGAATCGCTCCGGTTATGTCGGAGAATTGTGAGGAGGGATAAAATGCTCTATACATTGCCTTTTTCCGGGCAGAACAGGATCACCAGCGCCTACGGGCACCGCACCGTGGGCGGCGTCAGCGCTTTCCATAAGGGGCTGGACATCGTCGGAGGTACCGACACACGGGTCCGCGCCGTCATCGGCGGCACGGTCAAGAGCAGCACCATCATCACCGACCGCAACGACCTGACCTGGCAGTGGGGCAACTACGTCAAGGTGCTGGGCGACGACGGTAACAGTTGGTTTTACTGCCACCTGGCCAGCCGGGCGGTCACGGTCGGGCAGCGCGTGGAGGCGGGGGACGTGCTCGGCGTCATGGGCGATACCGGGTATTCTTTCGGCGCGCACACGCACCTGGAGGTGCGCGACGCGTCCGGCAGCAGCCTTGACCCGTGCGAGCTGCTGGGCATCGCCGATACGGCCGGCGTGACCTATGACAGTGCGGCGATGGAAACGGCCTGCATCGGCTACCTCGACTGTTTAGAGGACCGCTACCGCTGGCGCACCGGCCCCGGCACCGACTATGCGCTGTACAAGCCGGCGGCCACCGGCGTGTGCCAGTACTGCCGCAAGGGCGCCCTGTACCGCGTCTACGCGGTCAAGACCGTGAACGGCGTGCTGTGGTGCCGCGTCACGCCGCCCGCGTTCTGCCTGACGGCGGGCAGTGCGCCCGCCCTGTGGGTGAGCGCCGAATGCGGCGGGCACCTCGCCAAGCCCGCCGTCCCCGCGGCGCCCGCCGTGGACTGGGAAAGCGTCTGCAATGAGTTCACGGTCAGCGCCACCGGCGCCGACCGCAGAGAGCTGCGGGCCTTGTGCGAGCGCCTGGACCTGCCGGTCACAAATGCCAAAAACGCGTGATGACAAGGAGAAAAATATGCAGAACAACAACATATTTTTGACCGCCAAGGCGGCGGTGGCCGCCCTCTGCGCGGCCTTTACCGCGGCCTTCGGCTGGCTGGGCTGGCTGGTGCTGGCGTGGGCGGCTTGCATGGTGGCCGACTGGGTCAGCGGCAGCGCTGCCGCCGCCAAAAGCGGCACCTGGTCCAGCGAGAAGGCCCGCGCCGGCATCTGGCACAAGGCCGGCATGATCTTTGTGGTGTTCGCGGCCGGCATGACCGACGCTCTGCTCGCCGTGCTGGCCGTGGGCATCCCGGGGCTGGACGGCGTGCCCGCCGGGCTGCTGCTGCCGGTGGTGCTGGCCTGGTACGTCCTGACCGAGCTCGGCAGCATCGCCGAGAACGCCGCCCTGCTGGGCGCGCCGGTGCCCGCCTGGCTCACAAGGGTGCTGGCCGTGGGCAGGACGCTGGTCGAGCAGAACGCCCCGCACCTGCCCGGGGATGACGAATGAGATAACACACGCCGGGCCTGTACCCCCCTCGGGTACAGGCCCGGCGCGCCATCACTGCGTACCGGCAAGCTTAAAACGCGCTGCCGCGTTTGCAAAAGCTCTGGCAGTAATGGGGGTCGTCCACCTTCTGCTCGGTGTTCTGGCACTGCTCGGTCACCTTGATCTCCGGCAGCGCGCACTTGCACGCGTCCATGTTGTGGACGCAGCACTTCACGTCGCAGCAAACGCCCTGATTCTCCATGCGTTCCATCCTCCTTTTATCGGTCTTGAGCACAGTATGCCCATCCCGTGCCGCGTTTATACACAAGACTTGCTTTGTGCGTTGTGCCGTGCTATACTGGCGGTAACAAGGCCGCAGGAAAAGGAGGCCCCGCCCATGTCTGCCGAAGCTTTCCCGCACTACCCGCGCCCGCAGCTGCGCCGGCCGGCGTGGGTCAATTTGAACGGCGTGTGGCAGTACGCCATCACCGAAACGCCCGGAACGCCCGAACGCTATGACGGCGATATTTTGGTCCCTTTCTCGCCCGAGGCCCCGCGCTCGGGCGTACACCGCCAGCTGCGGCCGGGGCAGTGGCTGCACTACCGCCGCGCGTTTGCCCCGCCGCCCGGGGCGGACGGCCGGGTGCTGCTGCATTTCGGCGCCGTCGACTGGCGCTGCACGGCGGCCGTCAACGGGCAGACGGTCGGCGGGCACACGGGCGGCTATCTGCCCTTCACCTTGGACATCACCGCCGCCCTGCGCGAGGGCGAGAACGAGCTGACACTCGCCGTCCTGGACCCCAGCGAGACGCACCACCAGGCCCGCGGCAAGCAGCGGCTGGACCGCGGCGGCATGTTCTACACCGCGCAGAGCGGCATCTGGCAGACCGTCTGGCTGGAGCGCGTGCCGGAAAATTATGTAAAAAATATCAGGATAACGCCTCTTTTTGAACAACGCCGCGTGCGCGTCGAGCTGGAGATGGCCGACGACAGCATTTTTGCGCACACCGATCTGAATGTCACCGTGCGCAAAGGCGGCGCCGTCATCGCCGAGGACTGGACCGACGGGACCGGCGCCGCGGAGCTGTTCATACAAAACGAGCACTTCCGCCCCTGGAGCCCCGAGGACCCGTTTTTGTATGACCTCGCGGTCACCACGCCGGACGAGACGGTGACCGGCTACTTTGCCATGCGCTCCTTCACCGTGGCGCCGGACGCGCGCGGCATCCTGCGCTTCTGTCTCAACGGCAGACCGTACCTCCAGCACGGCCTGCTCGACCAGGGCTATTGGCCGGAGGGGCTTTACACCCCGCCCGATGAGGAAGCGATGCTGCGCGACCTGCTGACGGCCAAGCGCCTCGGCTTCAATATGCTGCGCAAGCACGTCAAGGTGGAACCGGACCGCTGGTACTGGCACTGTGACCGGCTGGGTCTGCTCGTCTGGCAGGATATGCCCAACGGCGGCGGGCAGTACAACCACTGGTTCGTTACCAACGCCATCAACATTGCCCAGCCGCTGCTGCGGCATTTCCCGGACCGGAGCTACCGGCTGTTCGCCCGCACCCACGCCGGCGAGCGCGCCGCCTACTATCAGGAGCTCGAGGCGCTGGTGCGCTGCCTGTACAACCACCCCTGCATCTGCGGCTGGGTGCCCTTCAACGAGGGCTGGGGCCAGTTCGACGCGCCCAAAGCCACGGCGCTGCTGCACGCACTGGACCCCACCCGCCCGGTGGACGAGGCCAGCGGCTGGTTCGACCAGGGCGGCGGCGAGGTGTACAGCGTGCACAACTACTTCTACCCGCTGCATCTGCGCCCGCGCCCGCCGCGCGCGGTGGCGCTGAGCGAGTACGGCGGCATCGCCTGGCCCTGCCCGGGCCACACGACGAACGAAAAGGTCTACGGCTACGGCACGGCCAAAAGCAGGGCGGACCTGACTGCGCGGTACCGAAAGCTCATTGCGCACAGCGTGCTGCCGCAGCTCAAAAACGGGCTGTCGAGCCTTGTCTACACCCAGCTGTCCGACGTTGAGGACGAGGTCAACGGCATCGTGACCTATGACCGGCAGGTGACCAAGCTGGACGAGGCGGCCGCCCGCGCCTGTGCCGAAGCGCTTTTCAAGGAGTTCGAAGCCTGCATCCAAAAGGAGGAATGACCTGTGCTGTTCGGCAAAAAAACATCCGCGCCGCGCCTGGAACCGCCCGTGGGCATGGGCATCGGCGATGTGCGCACCGAGCGCAGCATCTGCACCGGCGAGATGACCATCGGCTTTTATGACCGCCATACCCGGCGGCTGGTGCAAAGCCGCTTTGTGCGCGGCGATAAGGACATTGCTGCCTTTTACGCGGCCTACGGCTGGCAGCCGCCGGCCGGCGGCCCCAAAGAGGCCGGGCCGGGGCAGTAGCGCCCTGCAGCCTGCACAAAAACCTGCCAAAAATCCGTTTCTTCCCTTTGCAAAGCGCCAAAAGCGTGCTATAATCAAGGCAGCACACACGCGGGCCGCGCTGCCCGCGCCAGATAAAAACGGGAGGTTTATGCACTATGGATATTTTTGCAAGGTTTGAGCAGCAGCTCAAGGCCGACCCCAAGACCATCGTCTTCACCGAGGGGCATGACGCCCGCATCCTGAAGGCGGCCGCCAAGCTGCTCGAGGGCGGCATCCTCAAGGTCATCCTGCTCGGCGCGCCGGAGGTCGTCAAGGCCGCTGCGGACGCGGCCGGCGTCGATGTTTCCGGCGCAACGGTCATCGACCCCGCCGCCGACCCCGACCTGCCCGCCATGGTCGACCAGATGGTGCTGCTGCGCAAGGGCAAGATGACCCCGGAGCAGTGCCAGGAGGCCCTCTCGCACGGCAACTACTTCGGCACCATGCTGGTCAAGATGGGCAAGGCGGACTGCCTGCTGGGCGGCGCGACCTACTCGACGGCCGACACCGTGCGCCCGGCGCTGCAGCTCATCAAGTGCAAGCCCGGCGTCAACCTCGTCAGCTCCAGCTTTATCCTGGTCCGCGGCGACGAGAAGCTCGCCATGGGCGACTGCGCCATCAACCTCTCGTATGAGGATACCGTCGATGCGAACGGCAACGTCGTGCTCTCCGGTGCGCAGAAGCTGGCCGAGGTCGCCATCGAGACCGCGCACACGGCCCAGATCTTCGGCATCGACCCCAAGGTCGCGATGCTCAGCTTCTCGACCAAGGGCTCCGGCAAGGGCGGCACCGTGGCGCTCTCGCAGCAGGCCACCGCCATCGCCAAGGAGAAAGCCCCCGAACTCGCCATCGACGGCGAGATGCAGTTCGACGCCGCCGTCTCGCCGGAGGTCGGCCAGCTCAAGTTCCCGGGCAGCAAGGTGGCCGGCCATGCCAACACCTTCATCTTCCCGACCATCGAGGCCGGCAACATCGGCTACAAGATCGCCCAGCGCCTGGGCGGCTTCGAGGCCTACGGCCCCATCCTGCAGGGCCTGAACGCCCCCATCAACGACCTGTCCCGCGGCTGCGTGGCCGACGAGGTCTACAAGATGGCGCTCATCACGGCCGCTTTGATTTGACGGCTACCAACGTTGACAATCCCCCCTCGGGGCAGGTATACTGTTCCCGAGGGGGGATTTTTATGCCCGGCAGCGGCCAAAAGGCGCTCATCGCGATGAGCGGCGGCGTGGACAGCAGCGTCGCCGCCCTGCTCACGCGCGCCGCCGGGTATGACTGTCTTGGCTGCACGATGCGCCTGTATGACAACGACGCGGCCGGCCTTGCGCGCGAGAACGGCTGCTGCTCGCTGTCCGACGTCGAGGACGCGCGCGCCGTGGCGCACCGTCTCGGGATGCCCTACTATGTGTTCAATTTCTGCGATGCTTTCCGTGCCGGCGTGCTGCAAAATTTTGTCGACTGCTATGCCGCCGGCCGCACCCCCAACCCCTGCATCGAGTGCAACCGCACGATGAAATTTTCAAAGCTGCTCGACCGCGCGCGGGTGCTGGGCTGCGATGTCCTCGTCACCGGGCACTACGCCCGCATCGAACAGGACGGCGAAAAATACGTCCTAAAAAAAGCGCTCGACCCGGCCAAGGACCAGAGCTATGTGCTCTATATGCTCACGCAGGAGCAGCTCGCGCACATCCGTTTCCCGCTGGGGGCGCTTTCCAAGGCCGAGGTCCGCGCCATTGCCGAGCAAAACGGCTTCGGCAACGCCGCCAAGCCGGACAGCCAGGACCTGTGCTTTGTGCCCGACGGCGACTATCCGGCCGCCATCCGCCGCCTGACCGGCCGCAGCCCCGTGCCGGGGGATTTTGTGGACGAAAGCGGCCGGGTCCTGGGCCGCCATAAGGGCGTTGAATATTACACCGTCGGCCAGCACAAGGGCCTCGGCCTTGTGACCGGGGAACCGGTCTATGTGCTGTCCATCGACGCCAAGGCCAACACCGTGACTTTGGGCCCCAACGCGGCGCTGTTCAAAACGGCGGCCGCGGTGCAAAGCATCAACTGGGCGGCGGGCGCCGCCCCGGCGGGGCCGCTGCGCTGCGCCGCCAAGGTGCGCTACCGCCAGAATGAGCAGCCGGCCACGGTCACGCCCACCGGCCCCGACACGGCCATCCTGGAATTTGACGCCCCGCAGCGGGCCATCACCCCCGGCCAGGCCGCCGTCTTTTATGACGGCGACACGGTCCTGGGCGGCGGCGTCATCGTTTGAATCTATCAAAAAGCACCCTGCCCGGCGCCAACGGCGCCGGGCAGGGTGTTCCAGGCTCAAAAATCAGTAGTGCAGGTCCGCGGCGGTCAGGCCCATGAGCACCGGCAGCATGGCGGCGGCCTCTTTGCGGGCGGCGATGGGGTCCATCATCAGGTAGTTGCCGCATTCCGGCGCGCTCGCGCCGGGGATGGGCCCGTCATATTCGGCCATCCAGGCAAAGCATTCCTGCGTCAGGGCCAGCGCCCCGGCGGCGTCGAGCCCTACCGTGACAAGGTAGAACCCGGTCAGGCAGCCCATCGGGCCGACGTAGACGACGTTTTGGCTCCATTTGCTGTTGCGCGCACTGGTGGCGAACAGGTGCTCCAGTGTGTGCGCGGCGGCGGGGGAGAGGTAGTCCCCCCGGTTGGGGCGCTTGAGGCGGATGTCCCAGGTCAAAATACTGCCGTCCGGCCCGTCCTGGCGGGAAAGATACATCCCGCGGTCGAGCCTGGTGTGGTCGACGCTGAAGCTGGCGATGCGTTCCATAAGCTGTGCTCCCTTGCGTTTATTCCTGCATCAGCTGCACGATGCCGCGCGTGCAGTCGATGGAGACCTTCATGCCGTCGCGCAGCGTGCGGGTGGCGTTGGTGGCGCCGACGATGGTCGGCTTGCCCAGCGCCATGCCCACGATGGCGGCGTGGCTGCTGGTGCCGCCCTCCTCGACGATGACGCCGGCGGCCTCGCGCAGGTAGGGCAGCCCGGCGCTCGTTGTGAACGGCGAAACGAAGATCATGCCGGGCTTGAATTTTTGGGCGGCCTCGTCGGCGTTGCGGCAGACGCAGACCTCGCCCTTGGCGTTGGCCCCGCCGATGCCCACGCCGGCCAGCAGCGTGTTGCCCAGCATATGTACCTTGATCATGTTGGTCGTGCCGGAAACGCCCACCGGCACGCCGGCTGTCACGACCACGGTGTCGCCGGACTTGACCAGCCCGGCCTTCTCGGCCGCCGCCACCGACATATTGATGAGCTCGTCGGTGGAATGGGCGTAGTCCATCAGCAGCGGGGTCACGCCGCGGTAGGCGTTGAGCTGGCGGCGGGTCGCCTCGTCCAGCAGGCAGGCGATGATCTGGGTGTCGGGCCGGCACAGGCTGAGCAGGCGCGCGGTCTCGCCGCTTTTGCTGGCTGTGATGATGGCCGTGGCGCCGACGTCGGCGGCGGTGGTGCAGGCGGCGTGGGCCACGGCGGCGCTCACCGTCATGCGGCTCTCGTTGCCGTCATACTGGCGCACGAAATCCTTAAAGCGGCTGTCGCCCTCGGCGGTCTCGGCAATGTTGACCATCGTCGACAGCGCCTCCACCGGCCAGGCGCCGGCGGCCGTCTCGCCGCTGAGCATGATGGCGCCGGTGCCGTCATAGATGGCGTTGGCCACGTCGGTGATCTCGGCACGGGTGGGGCGCGGGTTGACCATCATCGAATCCAGCATCTGGGTGGCGGTGATGCAGATCTTGCCGCTGTGCATGGCGCGGTCGATGAGGCGCTTCTGGATGGCCGGGATCTCGGCGAAGGGGATCTCGACGCCCATGTCGCCGCGGGCGACCATGATGCCGTCGGCCACGCTCAGGATCTCGTCGATGTTGTCGACGCCCTCCTGGTTCTCGATCTTAGCGATGATGCGGATCTTGGAATCGTGCTCGTCCAGCAGCCGGCGGATCTCCAGCACGTCGCGGGCGTTGCGGGTAAAGCTGGCGGCGATGAGGTCGAACCCGGCCTTGATGCCGAACAGGATATCGTCGCGGTCGCGCGCACTCATGTACGGCATCGACAGATGCACGCCGGGCACGTTGACGCCCTTTTTGGTCTTGATGGTGCCGCCGTTCTCGACCTCGCACAGGATGTCGGTGTCGGTGACCTTTTTCACGCGCAGGCCGATGAGGCCGTCGTCCAGCATCACGCGGCCGCCCACGGTCACGTCCGCCGGCAGGTCCTTGTAGGTGACGGGGGCGATCTCGTTCGTGCCCTCGATGTCGCGCGTGGTCAGCGTGAAGTCCTGCCCGGCGACCAGCTTCTCGGAGCCGTTCTTAAAGGTGCCCAGGCGGATCTCGGGGCCCTTGGTGTCCAGCATGGCGGCCACGGGGCGGTCATACTCGGTACGCATGGCGACGAGCTGATCCAGCCGCGCCTGGTGCTCTTCATGGCTGCCGTGCGAGAAGTTGAAGCGGGCGATGTCCATGCCGCGGGCCACCAGCTCGCGCAGGACCTCCTCCTTATCGGTGGCGGGGCCCAGGGTGCAGACGATCTTTGTTTTGCGCATATTCACAAACCTCCCGGCTTTTTATTGGGTGCCCAAAGACGTTTTGCGGGGCTTTTGTACCATTATAAACCATTGCCCCGCCTTTGCACAAGTGGGTTTTGCGGCAAAAAGCGATTTACTTTTGCCGCATTTGCAGGTATAATGGCAATATATACTTTCAAATCGCAAACGGAAGGAGCGTACCGCTATGGCAAAACGTGTGTTTTTGATCGTGCTCGACAGCTTCGGCATCGGGGCCGAGCCGGACGCCGCCGCCTTCGGCGACGCGGGCACCAACACCCTGCGCACCATCGCCGGGCATGAAAATTTTAAAGCCGAAACGCTCAAAAAACTCGGCCTGTTCAACATCGACGGCGTCAAGGGCGATATCGGCACGCCGGCCGCGCCCGGGGAGCTCATCGGCAGCTTTGCCCGCCTGCGCGAGGCCAGCCAGGGCAAGGACACGACCATCGGCCACTGGGAGATGGCGGGCCTCGTCAGCCCGCAGCCGCTGCCCACCTTCCCGGACGGCTTCCCGCAGGAGCTGCTCGACGCCTTCACGGCCAAAACCGGCTATCAAATCTTATGCAACAAGCCCTACTCCGGCACCGCCGTCATCCATGACTACGGCGAGGAGCATTTAAAGACCGGCGCCCTCATCGTCTATACCTCGGCCGACAGCGTGTTCCAGATCGCCGCCCATGAGGAGAAGGTCCCCATCAAGGAGCTCTACCGTATCTGCGAGCAGGCGCGCGCGCTGCTCAAGGGCCCGTGGGGCGTGGGGCGCGTCATCGCCCGGCCCTTTGTGGGCACCTGCGCGGCGGATTTCGCCCGCACCGCCAACCGCCACGATTTCAGCCTCACCCCGCCCGCGCCCACCATGCTGGACGTGCTGCAGGCCGCGGGGCTTGTCACCGTCGGCGTGGGCAAGATCCACGATATCTTTGCCGGGCAGGGCATCGGCCGCACCATCCGCACCCACGGCAACGCCGAGGGCATGGAGGTCACGCTGGCCCTGGCGGACGAGGATTTCACCGGCCTTGCCTATGTCAACCTTGTTGACTTTGATATGCTCTACGGCCACCGGCGCGACGTCGCCGGCTACGCCGCCGCCACCGCCGCCTTTGACGGCTGGCTGCCCGCTTTCATGGCCAAAATGCGCCCCGACGACGTGCTGATGGTCACCGCCGACCACGGCTGCGACCCCGGCTACCAAAAAACCACCGACCACACGCGGGAATATGTGCCGTTTTTGATTTACGGGCACGGCATCCGCCCCGGCGTGGACCTGGGCACGCGCTACAGCTTCGGCACCGTGGCCGACACCGTCTGCGCGCTGCTGGGCGTGCCGGCGGATCTCGCGGGCTGCGGCGTGGCGCATGAGCTGGCCCGGTAAGGCGGGGCGCGTGCTGCTCTGGGCATTGGCGCTGGGGCTGGCGGTGTACAGCGTCTGGCTGGCCGTCTCCGGCAACGGCAACCTCGGCAACGTGCTGGTCTGGCTGCTGGCTGCCGCGGCGCTGGCCGGCGCCGTCTTCCAAAAGCCGTTGGCGCAGTGGTTTTCCCACGGCGCGGGGCGGGTCGTGTTTTGGGTGCTGTGCGTCGGCGCGGCGGTATACGCGCTGCTGCTGGCGGGCATCGTCGCCGCCGGCTATGCCGACCGGGCCGACGGCGGCGAGAAGACCGTCATCGTGCTGGGCGCGGGCCTGCGCGGCGATACGCCCAGCCGCCTTTTGCGCCGCCGGCTGGACGCCGCCTATGATTTCGCCGCCGCCCACCCGGGCGCGCTCGTCATCACCACCGGCGGGCAGGGCCGCGGCGAGACGGTGCCGGAGGGCCAGGCCATGCGCGACTATCTCATCGCCAAGGGGCTGGACCCGGCGCGCGTTCTGGCCGAATGCAAGTCCACCTCCACCGAGGAAAATTTCGCCTTTGCGCGCGAGATCCTCGCCGCGCGGGGCGTGGACCCCGCCGCCCCGGCGGTGTATGTGACCAACGCTTTCCACTGCTACCGGGCCGGCCAATATGCCGCGCGCGCCGGCTTTGCCAACGCGCGCGCCCTGCCGGCGTCCACCCCGGCCAGCGCCGTGCTGCCCTGCTGCCTGCGAGAGGGGCTGGCAGTCTTATATTACTGGGTGTTCCGCCGCGTCGACGGCGGGCCGCTGCAGGGCGCCGTGGGCCTGCTGGCCTTCGGCAAGCGGTACCTCGACCGCTGAAAACTTGTCACAGCGGCCCTTTGGGCCGTTGACCATACCACCGAACAGGAGTGTTGTGTCCCATGCAGATGCGTTATTACAAAGAGTACAGCCGTTACCTCGACCGTGACATGGAGTTCAAGGTCTACGGCCACACCGGGCGGCCCATCCTCATCTTCCCCTGCCAGAGTGGCCGCTTTTTTGACTGGGAAGACCGCCATATGTGCGACATCGCCGCCCCCTGGATCGACGCCGGTAAGCTGCAGATCTTCTGCGTCGACAGCATCGACCGCGAAAGCTGGGACAGCGACGGCCCCGCCCGCCCGCGCATCGAGATGCACGAGCGCTGGTACAATTATATCTGTGAGGAGCTCGTGCCCCGTATTTTGGAGATCAACCGCGAGCAGGGCCCCGACCACACCGGGCGCATTTTGACCGGCGGCACCAGCATGGGCGCCAGCCATGCCGTCAACTTCTACCTGCGCCGGCCCGATATCTTTAACGGCACCATCGCCCTGAGCGGCATCTACAGCTCGCGGATGTTCTTCGGCGATTATATCGACGACCTCGTTTACCGCAACAGCCCGTGTGACTATATGCGCAATTTCCCGGCCGACCACCCCTACCGCGAGTTCTACGCCCGCGCCGACCGCTTTATCATCTGCGTCGGCCAGGGCGCCTGGGAGGACGACCTGCTCGCCTCCACGCGGGAATTACAGGGCATCCTCGAAAGCAAGGATATCCACGCCGAGTTCGAGTACTGGGGCTATGACGTCAACCATGACTGGCCCTGGTGGGAGAAGCAGTGGCCCTACTTCCTGGACCGCATCCTCGGCAACCCGTAAAAAAGCCGCTTTGCGCGCGGCGCCGGTCCCCTGGGGGACCGGCGCCGCGCGCTTGTTTGTTATTGCGGGGCGGAAATCTGTAAGATTTGCGCGCCCGCTGCGTTGGTAGTCTTTAGACGCAAGAGACAACCCCCAGTTATACTGGGGGGCAATAAAAAGCTTTAGCGAGAAAAAACCTCCGAGTATAATGGTAAAGGTTTGACAGCCGCATTACCAAAATACAAGGAGGTTTTTCAACGATGAGAAATGAAGTAAAAAGCAGTGCACATTCAAAATGGAGATGCCAATATCATATAGTCTTTGCGCCGCAGACCCGTTTACGGGTAGTAAGAATAAGTAGGCAAAAAAGACAGCCGCTTTAGCGGCTGCCCGAGTTGGTAATGCGCTGTCAAACTTTCAGGGCCCTCTTTTAGAGGGTGAGCCAGTAATAACCCCTTCCAGGGGTGGGTCATGCCACCAGTTTACTGGTGGTCTTGACTGCATCGTATGGTTTTACGCCAGCTCCTGCACGAACTGGATGAACGCGTCGCGCTCGGCGGGCGTGTCCAGCACGACGGTGTACATCTGGTTGCCCATGTCCATGGCCAGCGCGTCGGGCAGACGCTCGCACATCTTCAGCACGGGGGCGTATTTTTCGAGGATCTCCTCGTGGGTATGCTTGTACACCTTGCCGTCGCGGCGGGCGGCGTAGACGCAGAAATGCTTTTCGCCGTTCAAATCAACGTTGCGCACCTCGTCAAAGCAGACCATGTCGGCCCAGATCTGGTAGCAGTCGACGCTGTTGGCAAAGTTGATCATGTCCGGCGTGTAGCCGCCGGCCGGGCGCATATTGACCTCCAGCGCCACGAAATCGCCCTTTTTGCCAAGGCCCTTCTTGGCCTTGTTGAGCTGGAAGAACTCACAGTGGAAAAAGCGGCTCTTGGCGCCGAAGGCCTTGATGGTGGCAAAGCCGGCCTTGCGCAGCGCCGCCGGCACCTCCTTGAGCGTCCAGTAGGCCAGGTCGCCGTTGGTATTTACGATGTCCATGATGGGGGTGGGGAAGTAGTTGCTCGTGCAGAACAGCGGCACGCAGTGGCTGTCGGCCACGCCGTCAAAGCTGACGATGGTGCCGTCGATGAACTCCTCCATGATGTACTGCTCCTGCGGCAGGTCGGCGTAGAAGGCCTTGAGGTCAGCCTCATTTTTGAGCTTGTAGGTCGCCTCGGCGCCGCAGCCGTTGTCCGGCTTGACGATGACCGGCCAGCCGACCTCCTTGATAAAGGCCTGCGCCCCGGCAAGGTCCTTGACCATGTGGTGGCGCGCCACCGGCACGCCGGCGGCGATGTAGCTCTCCTTCATGCGGCTTTTAAATTTGATGCGGTCGATGAAATCGTTCTGCGCGCCGGTCGTGATGTTGAAGTCGGTGCGCAGCTGGGCGTCACCCTCCAGCCAGAACTCGTTGTTGCTCTCCACCCAGTCGATCTTGCCGTACCTGAAGGTGAAATACCCCATGGCGCGGGTCATCTCGTCGCGGTCGGCCAGGCTGTTCACGCGGTAATACTCGGTCAGGCAGGCCTTGAGCTCGTCGGGGACGGAATCATAGGCGGCGTCGCCGATGCCCAGCACGTTGGCGCCGTTGCGCTTGAGGCGGTCACAGAAATTCCAGTAGGTCCTGGGGAAATGCGGGCTGACAAAAACAAAATTCACGGCAAAACACTCTCCCTTGTTTTACACGAACTGGTTGCGCTCGGCGCTGTACTCGTACCCGGCCTCGGCCAGCCTGGCGCGCAGGTCCGCCTCGTCGGCGTCCTCTTTGCGGCAGAAAGCGGCCAGGTCCGGGTCGCGGTCCCGCAGCTTGGTGTTGACGTAGCTGAGCAGGATGATGGGGTCCCGGGGCAGCATCCGAACGCCTCCTTTGGTTTAGAGCACTAAAGCGACTTGTTCAGAGAAAAAGCCGACCGCAGGGCAGCCGGCTCGTTTCCACTTCGGTCAGACGGCGCGGGTCACTTTCCCGGCGCGCAGGCAGCGGGTGCAGGCGTAGATATACTTCGGCGAACCGTCGACGATCGCCTTGACACGCTTCACGTTGGGCGCCCAGGAGCGGTTGCTCCGGCGATGCGAGTGAGACACCTTGATCCCGAACGTGATCCCCTTGCCGCAGCAGGAACATTTGGCCATTTGCACAGCACCTCCTTACAAGTAGCTTTAGTATCATACCAAACTCCGGTCAAAAATGCAAGTGGGTTTTTGCAGATTTGCCGCTTTTTTGCCTGAAAATCCGCCCGCCGGCCCCAAAACCGGTAAAAAAAGGGTGAAATCGGGCGCCGGGTATGCTATAATACTTTCGTATGCGGCCTGCCGGCCGCCCCCAAAGGAGACAAAAGCCCTATGCCCCAGCAAAATACCGAATACAGCGAGGCCTTCAAGGTCTACCGCCACGACGGCGACCACCGCGGCCGCCTCAAGCCGGCGGCGCTGCTGCGCTACGCCCAGCAGGTGGCGATGCAGAACGCCTGGAACGCCGGCCTGACCGACGAGGTCTATGCCCGGACCCACACCGCCTATGTGCTGGCCAAGCTGGCCCTGCACTTTACCCGTGTGCCCCGCGTGGACGAGACGCTGACCCTGCTCACCCAGCCGCAGAAGGTCTTCCACGCCGTCAACAAGCGCATCACCCGCGTGTTTGACCAAACCGGCGCCGAGACCGCCATCATCGACAGCCGCTGGGTCGTCATCGACACCGAAAGGCGCGTCATCCTGCGCACCCATCCGCCGATGTTCGAGGACCCCTGGGCCGACAAGGTCGACGCCGAGCTGCCGATGAAGATGGAGCGCTATCGCCCCGCGGACTGTGAGAGGGTGGGGGAGCGCACGGCCGTGTATTCCTGCTGCGACCTCAACGGCCACCTCAACAATACACGCTACGTCGATATGATCTTTGACGCCCTGCCGCCGGAGGCCTTCACCGGGACCGCTGTGCAGGACCTGATGGTTTATTATCACAAGGAGGTCCCGCTGGGCGAGAGCTTCACGCTCTACCGCAAGCAGACCGGTCCCGGCAGCTGGTATTTCAACGGTCAGCGCGAAGGGCGCCCCTGCTTTGAGGCGACGGTGACGCTGGCGCCGGAATGAACGCCCCGCGCCCCAGACCAATGCATAAAAGGAGCATCCCCATGCCCGGCGACCTGCACACCCACACCACCTGGTCCGACGGTTCCACCCCGGCGGCGCGCCTG
>CANRLV010000040.1 GCA_947631565.1 uncultured Gemmiger sp.
GCGTTGTTTAATACCTATTCGCTTAAACCGCTTCCGGAAGACAGCTATGATTCTTACGACGCCATTACAGAACAAGGTGACCCGGTGCTGTTTGGCTGCATCCCCGATTTGACAGAGATGGAAAGATTTATTTACTTGACAAATCAGCGCAAAACAAGAGGGGTCATTATCTGCTTTGACTATCAGAAAGAAACCCTGCGGCGTTTGTTTGGCAATGTCTTTTCCATCTGGACGATCGATTTCAAAGACGCGATACAAAAGCTTCTGCCCGGTTTGACGGTACCGGAATAACGCCGGCGTGGACCCGCCTGACGCATTTGCGTCAGGCGGGTCCGCGAAAACAATGAATTCTATGTCAATGCGGGTCAAGGGTACGACGAATTCCCAAGTACAGGTATACGTTGCCATTTGGACATATATGAAAATACACACTGCAAAAAACGTTCAGTCTGAAATATGCTGCCTTTACTTCTTTGCCATGATCTCTTTGATTTCCTGTTCTGTGAAAGGGCAGTATCCATCGATCAGGATCTGACCGTCTTCTGTCAGACCGATAACCGCATCATAAATGCTCTGCAGTTTTTTGATTTTGGGCCAGTCCTTCACTGCCGTCTGCTGATAGTTCCCAATCGCATCCGGTCCGGCTTCAATGCTGTAGGGATCGTAGTATTCAAGGTCCAAGTCCACCTTGGCGTATTTCGCGCCTGATTTGCGCTTGGACAGCGGCTCCACAGTGCTGACGATCCCTTTGATAAGGCAAGGAAAGACCCAAACCGGATGCCAGACCGGATTATCTCTGAGGTCTCTGACATCGGTTTCTTTCAGTGCGCCAATGACACGGTCTTTACTGTCATAGGCACAGTAAACCCAATTGTTATCCTTGTTGCCTTTCTTGATTTTCACCGTATCGCCGATTTGCAGATGCTCAGCATTTTCATTCATCTTTTCCCAATCGGGGTATTTTTTGTCTATGACAAGCGACACCTTTCGTGGAAACTGCGGCTTAAATTTATTCTTTTCTTCGGTAAACCAAGGGATAAAAACGCGCTGCTCCAGATGGCCCTTTATGAGTACGCTACCATCCTCCATCAAAATCGCGGTGTGGAACCGCCCGCAGGACACAGCGACAGCCTTGCCCGGCAGGTCGGACACCTCACACTGCCCGTTGCTGTTGCTGCCGCAGGCGATCAGGGTCCCGTCTGCTTTCAGGCCGACCGTATGGCATTCGCCGCAGGATATCTGGCAGATATCCTGCCAGTCATATACGTCGCATGCCCCAAATCGGTTATCCCCGTCTGCAGCAACGCGGCCATCCGGCATGATCTCAACCTGAAAGGAACCTCCCACTGCCTTTTTTGGGGATTTTGGCAGGCTGAACCGTAAGTTGCGACGCAGTGCATTGTAGAGACCTTCCTCGTAAGATTCGTTCTCTTTTGGTTTTTTACGGGTGCGATCGTAACGCTCCCAACTATTCCCTACTTTGAACACCGTTCCAGGGAGAATCGGATGGAGTCGATCATCATATTCCTCGAAGTCCGTTATCATATCAATGCCTGCTGGATAGTAAAAAACAAATTCGCCATCCACGGTAATCTGTTTGTTGACCTCTAACCGCCAATCCACCTGTTGCTTTTTGATCGCGGCGGTGATCTCACGCCAGGCGCTAGCTGTGTCAACAATTCTGACCTCACTCATGCTTGCTCACTCCCTTCCTCTGCGTATTTCTTTATCCATGCGGCACATTTTTCTGCGTGGTTTTTCTCTGCGGATTCCAACAGCCAACGGAGGTTGCGCTTGCCAATCGCATTTCTTTTTTCCAAGAGCTGCAGACGGGAAACATCGTCCTTACGGGCGATCATATCCGCCACACGTTTTGCACTTTGTGTTATGTACAAACAACGTTCAAGATATGTCTCATACATAGCGCGGTGCTCCGGCAGCAGCTCGTAAGGATATTGTAGCCGATCAAACGCCATCTCATCGCGCTGGGTGGAGCTGGATGCATGCTTAAAGTAGGTATCGTACTCCTTTAATTTAAAGCTGGCATTCTTCCCCCAGCCAGTAACCCATAGCTCTCTGAACGTCAATCTTTCACTTTTGTCGCAATAGAGCCTGTATTTAATCTCACCGGTTTCTGCCGAAAGTACCGTTATATGGTGGCTTACCCATTTTGCATCTTCCAGTAAGCCGTTATTACGATAGGTTGCAAAAATCATGGTACATCCCAATGCAGAATTAAGCGTTCCGCGTTGCTCGTCATACTGCCATTCTGCTGCGGGTGCGGCATCCGGCTCTATCGTATCGTAAACGGTCATCTCCTTGGCGCCCCAAAAAGCACCACTACCTACCTTTTTAACGGATCTTGGCAGCCAGATAACGGGAATCTGTACGCCGGTAAAGGCAAACTTCCCTATTTTTTCAAGGGTATCCGGAAGATGCAATCTTTTTAAAGGGCATAAATAAAAACCGAAGTCTTCAATGGAAACCAATCCGTTTTTCAGAACAAGATCATTAAGCTCAAATTTGTAATAATCGTAGTAGCAACGCGTGGTAGGATCATAGCCTGGGATCGTCCCAAAGATATTGTATTTGATTTTCCTGATGCTGCCGGGCAGCGTCAGGCTTTCGATAAACCTTGCACTTTTAAACGCTGTTTCAGCAATTTCGGTAACGGTTTCCGGAACAACGACGGTTTTCTTCTGAGCGGTATACTCCGTCAAGACGCCTCCAACGACTGTAAAGCCGCCACCTGTCTCTTTGGCCTGCACGGAATATGCCGTATTGACAAAGGCACCCTGACCTGTAAAGGGTATGTAAGCCGGCGCAATGACCTGCGCCAGCGATGTGCAGTCGGCAAAGGCCCTTTCCTCGATACGCTCCGTTCCTTCCGGAATCGTGATCGACGCCAGCGCCGTACAGCCTACAAAAGCTTCCTTGCCGATTTCTTGTAACCTGGCCGGCAATTGAATCGCTGCCATCTTGACGCAGCCTTCAAATGCATTACTCCCAATCGTGCGCACACTGTCCGGGATGCACATAGTTTTCAGCATTTCGCAGCTTTTAAATGCACCGGAGCCTATGGTTTCCAACCCTTCCGGCATGACTGAATCGCGCAGTTGCCGGCAGCCGCGGAACGCAAAATTGCCAATGCTCTTGAGCCCTTTGCCGCAATGGATCTCCTTCAACTTTTCGCAGCCGGCAAATGCTTCCGCTCCAATCAACGTCACGGTATCAGGCATATCGACCATTTGCAGATTCTTACAGCGGTAGAAAGCTTTTTCAGAGATATTGCGCAGATGGGGCGGCAAAGTGACGGTTTCCAGCGCCTGCCCCATAAAGCATTCTTTTTCGATCGACTGCACGAAGGGCGGTATGACTACATTCTTCTGTTGGGTTTGATACCGAAACAGATGCGTCCCGATCGTAACCGGTTCGTTAATGGTTTTGCTCATCAACGAATCCTTGCCGAACACCTCGCTTCCGACATATGTCAGGGAGCTGCCACCCTCGACGGACTGCACATCGTTAAATCTATTGTCATAAAATGCATGGTCGCCAAGTATGATCAATGAATCCGGCAGAATGATTTTCGCTATTTGGGGACATTCCCCGCGCGATTTATGTGGGCTACTATGACGATCTTCCAAACATACAATTGCTGTAACACCTTCTGGAATACGCATGACACTTTCAGTGGCTGCATAATCTGTTAGAATGCCGCTGATAATCTTATATTCACCCTGCCAGCAGTTCTTTCCAGCCTTAAAAAACGCGCCGGACTCTAGCTGGACAGCACTGCGAGACAAATTTATCTCCGTCAGATAATATGTTTCAATAAATGCAGATTCATGTATTGTTTTTATTCCCTCCCCAATGGTGACCTTTTCAATATACAAATTTTCATAAAAGGTAAAAGCATCTATTTCACCGTAACAACCGGGGATTTCCACGGCTGATGCCCTGCATTTTGTAAACGATTTAATAGAATCTCCTGTAATGCCATAAACTTTTTCCCCATTTACGGATGCGGGTAGAATAATATGCTTTTTTCCGCCTATATAATCTGATACATAAAGCTTATCCCACTTGCGTTTAATTATCCAATAATCAGCAGCTTCGTCACTGCTGATATCAATCTCTTCGACCCTGTAGATCGGGCGCTCGTATATGCCAGCCGTTTGATCCACGGCAAGCGGTTGGCCAGGTGCCTCAGAAACAGGTCCTCCCATAGTCTTTGCGGATGAAACCAGCTGCGGCACCGCTTTGGTCGCTGCTTTCTTTTTCGGCACGTTATTATGCTCTTTCTGCGCATCCTTGGCAGCCCCTGCTGCTCCCGGTTCTCCAAAAATATTCGTGTTTGCGCGCAGGAATTTAAGCGTACTGATCCCGCTGGCAGCCGCGATATGGTCAATTGCAGACCACTTGATATCGGGATTCTTGGCCTTCAGCGTTTGCAAAGTCCCATGATAAGGGATTTTCGCATAGCGCGCGCGCAGCTTGTCCAGCTCTGCCTGATCCGAGCCGTTCTGCTCTTGATCCTGCTGTATTTCCTCTTTCACAGCATGCGAGGCCGCAATACCGTTATCTGCCGGCGCGGGCGCAGCCTGCTCCGGCTTTCCATCCCCTTCCACAGGGTTTTGGGGTACTTCCGGCACACTCTCCTGGACAGTTTCCTCAGCCGCCATTTGCTCAGGCTCTGCCGGGTCAGCGCTGACACTTGCGACCGTGCTGTCAACGCCGGCATCGACCTTTGCCGATTCGGGCATGGCCAAGGGCGTATCTGCTTTTATCTCGGGATTCTCCCTTTTTCGCTTGAGCAAAAAATCAAATATAGCCATACAAATTTCCCCTCTGTTTTTGGACATTGGTTATGATAGTCAGCATACAATCATCCTGTGCCTGCGCATAGGAGAATGAATCATAAACAAGATAATTCCCCGCAGGGTCATCATGGAACAGCAGTATTTTGACGGCAAAATTGTTAGTGCCGGTCGGTTTGACGATTATGACGTTTGGGATTATCAGGATAACGACCGCCTCATTGCTGTGGCAGTTCTTTCCGCTAAATCATCCTTCAGTTCACCTCAAGTATGTAACATTTATGTATTACGGGGTTTACACGAACAACCTTCCATTGCAGATGCTGGAAATGCAAAAACATACCCTTCTGTGTAAAAATCTTTTCTGAATCTCGTGCAGCAATCGTATGTTCTTTGCAATAACGCTTGACCTTTTATGGCGCATTCTTCAAACTCGGCATCCATGTTTTCGTAATACTCTAATTGTAAGAGATTATGTATTAGTCTATTTCTCTCTTTCACCCACAGTTTCGTATCATCCAATAGCTGGGCGGGGAAATTATTAGAAAAACATGTACAAGAGCTGTCCTCCGAAAGCCGCTTTATACAACTAATCTTTGTACTTAATGCAAGTTCGTTTGATGCCTTCTTACACTTTCGTCCACTATATTTACACTGACTTTTGATTTTTTCTATCGTTCTGAAATATCGGTTTTCAAAGCAAGAATATATTAACCATGTGGCTTCTATGAAACGCTTGCTTTTCATGGCATCGTCAATCTTTTCCATGAAAAAATTGTGCATATCAACTCGCTTTAATCGTTCCTCTTTTTGTTCTATGCTTTGCATTTGATTCACCACCTTATTGAATAGAACTTTGGATCCCCATATATGCCTTCAGCTCCTTCTCCGAGCAGGGGCAAAAGCCATCGATAACGAGTTCATCCGCCTCTGTCACGCCGACCACGGCATCATAAATAGACTGTATCCGTTTGACCGGCGGCCATGTGTAGACCGGGGTCTGCGTATACCCGCCGGGCACATCCGGCCCCATTCTGGTATCAGGGTCCTCAAACGTGACCTCAATCGTCATGGACCCGTATTTGGAGCCTTTTCGCTTTTGGGAAAGCGGCTGCAATTCTTTAACGGTGACCTTTATGAACTCAAACTTTTGCAGACCCTTTCCGCTGATTCGGCCAACCTTCAGGCCTGCGTCATTAACAACATAATACTCGTGAATCACATTGTAAGCCGCATTACAAAAAGATTCTTGTATTATCGCCACTCGGTCGCCAACATGGGCGTTCTCCATCCATTCGTTGCTTTTATCTGTATCCACTTTTCCGGGTTCCATTGTTACCGGGCATTCAATAGGCAGCTGCGCGCGGACGATCCGTTTTTGCTTTTCTCTTTCCAGACTCTTTGCCCGCTTTTCCAGATGGCCGGCAATCAGGACCTTGCCGTTTTCCAGCAGCAGCGCAGTGTGGAACCGCCCGCAGGAAACATCGACGATCCCTTCTGCAAGCCGCGGAAAGGTGCATTGCCCGTTCACATTGCTGCCGCAGGCAACGGCGGTGCCGTCCTCTAACAGGCCGACTGTGTGCCAGTCTCCGCAGGAGACCTTGCACACATTTCGCCAGTCAAAAATGTTGCAGCTTCCCCAGCGGTTGTCGCCGTCAGCCGCCACGCGCCCGTCCGGCATGATTTCCACACAGTGGCAGGCGCCCCGCGCAAAATGGGGGTCCTTTGAGAGGATGCGGTCAAAGTACTTTTGCATTTTCTCCTGTATGAGCCGCTTTGCCTCTCCCTCAAGAGTGGTGTCCTCGTACCAGTATTCCACGACCTTCCGGCCGCCCAGGAACCAATCGTGTGGACCGTTGAAAAAGGTGCCGGGATACAGCATGCTCAAATTTGTAATATAATCTTTGCCCGGGCTGAACCAAGGGGTCTTTTCTACGATCGCCTTTTCAAACACCCTTGCCCGATCGACATCAAACCGTGTGGAAATGGAGATCGTTTTTTCTTCAAGGCCTGCGGTGGTCATAAAGGCACTGCCAACGACCCAATCCATCAGCCCTTTTTCAAAAAGAGCCTTGATCTCCCGCCATGCGCTGGCGGTATCTATAACGGTCACACGCTGCTCGAACTCGGTTTCCCACCTTGCGCTGGCGGGATCTATAACGATCGTCGGTTGCTCGATCAAGTCTGCCATTGTTACTGCACCTCCCTGTCATCTATCAGCTTTTGTAGAAAGGTCGTACATTTTTCGGTCCCGCAGATGGCGAGTTCCTCCAGCATCCAGCGTACGTTGCGGGTATTGAGCGCGTTATATTGCCGAAGCAGGACCAGCCGTTCCACCTCATCCCGCTGCCCGATACATCGGGCTGTGCGGCGGGCCGCCTGCTCGATAGTTACACAGCGTTCAAGATGATTTTCGTATTCTGCTCGGTGTTCCGGGGCGAGCTGATACGGATACTGCAGCCGGCAGAATGCCATCTCGGTGCGTTCCGCGGGGTTATATGCATACTTGAAGTGCTCGTCATACTCTTTGAACTTGAAGCTTGCATTTTTGCCCCATGCGGAATACATCAGCGCCCGGTAGCGCTGGTTTTCGTTATGCTCGCACCATATGCGATATTTGACGTCGCCGGTCTGTGCCGACAGAACGGTGATGTGGTAGCTGCACCAGGACGTGTTGCCCTGACATTCCGAAGTACCGTCTATCGGATTCAGAAGTGCAACGGCCAGCCTGGAATTCAGGCTGCCATTCCAAGGGTCCATCTTCCATTCTGCCGCTTCCACAGCATCGGGGTCGAGCGTATCGTAGACTACAAGCTCTTTTGCGCCATAGAACGCCCCGGCGCCGACCTTCTTCACGCTTTTGGGAATGTGCACGACCTCGACCGTGTTTCCGACAAAGGCGTAGTCGCCGATGGTCTCAAGCGTTTCGGGCAGTGTGATTTCACCGATCGCTCGGCCAGAAAAAGCTCTATCACTGATCTTGCGGACATTTTTGCCCAGTGTCAGCGAAAGTGCAACAGTCGATCCGTACCCTTTTGGATAATTGCTCCAACAATCATCCCACACAAAAGGATATTTGTGCTCGTAACCAAACAGGTTTTCGCCGATCTCGGTAACGCTGTCGGGCAGGGTAAGCGACTTAATGAATTTCGCATTGGCAAAGGCCTTATCCCCGATCACCGTAACACCGTCCGGCACGACCACCGCCGCATCGGTACCCAAATACTCGGTCAGGGTCCCTTCTGTGATCAGGAAATCTAACGCAGCTCCAGCGTTCTCGGCCGTACTGCGGCCATGCCTGCGCTGGTACGGAGTTCTTTCAAAAGCGTCCCTTTCGATCTCGATCTGCTTATCAGGCATCTCCACATCGGTCAGGGCCGTGCATCCCTTGAAGGCGTCGTATCCGATCGTTTGGATGCTTTCCGGCAGCTTTACCCTGCGCAGGCTGGTGCAGTTCTTAAACGCATTCTTCCCGACCGTCTTCACGCCTTGCGGCAGGATGATCTCGTTTAGTGACACACAGCCGCCAAATGTTGCAGCGCTGATGTCGACGGTATTAGCATCGAATTCTACCCTCTGCAGCTTTTCACAGTACGAAAACGCGGACGGACCGACCACTGCCGGCAAAGTTATGCTGGTAAGGGCGCTACATCTTGAAAAGGCGAGGGGCCCCAGTTCCTTGACGCTTTGGGGCAGCACAACGTCTGTCAGGCTAATACATTGCATGAAAGCGCTTTCTCCTATGGCGGTCAGCGCCGGCGGCAGATCGATATGGACAAGGCTTGTACATTCCCAAAAAGCGCCGTCTCCAATGCTGGTCAGTACCGGCGGCAGATCGATATGAGCAAGGGACGTACACCGGGAAAAAGCATGATTCCCGATCCGGTTACAGGTTTGCGGGAGCGAGACCTCCTTCAGTTTTTTGCAGCCAGAGAAAGCTGCCCATGGCACGACTGTCAAACCTGCCGGTATTACGACTTTTTCAAGGCTTTTACAATCAGCAAACGCATGGTGACCCAAGCTATGGAGGGACGTTGGTATATTTATCCTTGCCAAATGTTCACATTTGGCGAACGCTGAAGCACCGATCTCAACAACGGATGCCGGCAGCTCGACCGCTTCCAGGCTAACGCATTTGGAGAACGCGTCCTCCCCTATCCTTCCAACCCTGCTCTCAAAGTGGACCTCTTTCAGGGCGGTGCATTCTTTGAACGCGCCCTCCTCGATGGTGATCACAGGGCCGGGGATCTCGATCCTTTCTAGGCAGCTGCACTTTGCAAAGGCCTCGCACCCGATCGTTTTTACGCTGGCGGGGATGTGTACCGCGGTGATAGATGCTTCTTTAAAGCTGAAAGCGCCTATAGCCTCGATCCCGTCCGGGATGGTGACTTCCCCGGTACGGGCGGCTGACCTGTACAAGCATTTCCCGACGATGACAGTTTCATTTTTGCGTTTCCTCATCCATTCTGTCCGGTCAAGCGCGCCCGACCCGATGTAGCAGATGCTGTCTGTATATTCCAGCGCATCGACCTGCGTAAACCCTTCCCCGCTGAAAGCGTATTCACAAATCGTTTTGACGGTATCGGGCAGGATAATCTTTTTTACATAACGTATTGCCGGCTCGCCGTCGACGGCCGTGTTCTGCGTTGCGTCAAGCAGCGTTGCGATCGTGGTGATGCCTGCCGGTACCGCCATCGTTTCGCTCTCACCCTTATAGCCGAGCAGGATATCGTTTACCGCAGCATAGTCCCCCTGCTGTTCACACCACAGACTGGGCCGGAAAGAACTGCCGTTGATGGAACGTACACTGCGCGAAACCTGCACCTCCTCGAGATTTTGTGCCCCGGTGCATAAATCCCCTATCTTAGTGATCCCTTCGCCGATCGTGATCTTTCTTACATACAGATTGTTTTCCAAGAGCCGGAAATCGAGCGACCCATAGCAGCCCGGTATCTCGATCTCACTTGCTTTACACTTATTGAAAGGCCTATAGAGGGACGGATCTATCCCCGCAACGCGAACGCCGCCGATCTTTGCCGGCATAATGATATGGCTTTCTTTGCCTGTATAATCCAAAAGGTGATATACTTTTTCGCCGTTCTCGGTATCCTCTTTGAACTTCCATCCGCCGTTGTCCTTCTTTACCTCGACCTCCGGCACACGATAGACCGGCAGCCCGTCCTCGGCATACTCTGCGGTCGTCTGTGGTACCGCGGCGGCGGCTGGTGCGGGAGCCGGCACGGCCTTTTTCTTTTGCCTGGGTTTGGCGGATTTCGGTATCACGGGCGGTAACCGCACGGGCTCTTTGCCGATGCTGCGCAGATACCAGTTCAGGTTGTGTGCGATATAAGGTGTTTCGGATTTCGGCATGTCCAACGCTGTTCCCAAATCATCAATGAAGTCGATGAGGAATTTCTCCCGGCAGTAGCACCGGATAGAAATAAACTGATCCAGCATAAATTCCTTGCTTTCGTCGAGCTCTATATTATATTGGATCGGGTCATGCTTTGCCTCATCGCTCACCCTGATTAGACGTTCTTTCCGGAACAAATTCCAGAGGTCTTCGTTAACATTGAGATTGGCGCAGTATTCGTTGTCCTCTAATTCCGAATAGTATTTGTCTTCTTTTCGAAAGAATTTTCGTTCTGCTAGGGCTAGCAGGATATCGCCTATGCTGTCCTTATAATAGGCGAACAATTCAGAAGATGTACCCTCATCCTCTGTTTCTTCGTCATCCGCACTCCAAGCCATCTGCAGCTTTGCATGCGGGGTAACGATTTTGAAATCGTTGGTCAGATTTGATGCCACAACAAGCGTATCGTCATAAGTAAAAACGATCTCAACGATCAAATAGGCCAGATGGTCTTCCGTCACGGTTCTGGTTCCGGGTCTTATCACTTCCCCGGCCGTGCCGTGCAGTTCAGTTATTCTGCCGTTGTCGATCATCGGGGCCCACTCGCCGGCCAAGGTCTCCGGGACGTGGCCGGCGATCTTGCCCGTAGGGCCGCAAATGGCAATGGCATTTGCGCTGTAGGGGTTGTCCGGCTCCCGTTTGAACGTGAGTTCACAGCCTTTTTTCAGCGTACCGACGCCCTCGGGATAGAAAGAAGCGCCGGCCACAGTAAAGGATACGGTTTCTGTTTTACCGTCGAAATCATACGCTGCCGTAACATTGACCTGGGTGCTGCGCACGCGCTTTGTTACCGTTCTGGGACCACCCGGATCGATCTCGACTGCCTTGACGCTGCTTACATCAACGTATTCGGTATCGATGTAATAGGCCAGTTTCTCGTCCTCGATCAGACCCAAGCGCTGCCCTTGGTGTGTGTATATGGCAATGGTCGCGAAGCCCTCCTCAGCGAGCGGTTCCCGCACCAAGGTCAGCGACTCACCCTCCTGTACGCTGCCAAGGACACCCTGCTTGCGCGTCAGGCTGGAAAGGGCATAAACATTTGTCAATTTTGCGTTGTTTTGCCGCGTTACGACGGCCGGGTCAAACAGCGGCGGCAGGTTGATGAATTTGGCTCTGCCTTCCGCGCTGCTGTAAAAGCGGCCCGTGTCGTCCGCATACATCAGCGGTTCTATTTTCACTTCTGCGGCAGGCGTACCGTTGGGATTGGCATAGCCGTTCTCCCTGCTTTTACTGGAATGGCCCATGTTGTACCTCCCCTGTATCTTTTTCGTCGATACCGGCTATTGGATACCCATATATGCCTTCAGCTCGTTCTCCGAGCAGGGGCAAAAGCCATCGACAATGAGTTCATCCGCCTCGGTCACGCCGACCACAGCATCATAAATGGATCGTATCCGTTTGACAGGCGGCCAGGAGCTGACCGGGGTCTGCGTATACCCGCCGGGTACATCCGGTCCTATTCTGGTATCGGGATCTTCAAAAGTAAGCTCGACCGACATAGAACTGTATTTAGAGCCCTTCCGCTTTTGGGAAAGCGGCTGCAGCTCTTTGACAGTGACTTTTATGAATTGGAAGGTCTCAAGGTTTTCCAGATCCTTTCCACTGATTCGGCCCACTTTCAGGCCCGCGCCATTGACAACATAATACCTGTAAGCAGAATTGCCCCATTCTTTTGTTATCGTCACACGGTCACCGACATGGGCGTTTTCCATCCATTCGTTGATCTTATCAACATTTTCCATGTCAGGCTCTATCGTCACCTGGCTTTCAATGGGCAGCTGCGCGCGGGCGATCCGTTTGCGCTTTTCTCTTTCCACGCTCTTCGCCCGTTTTTCCAGATGGCCGGCGATCAGGACCCTGCCGTTTTCCAGCAGCAGTGCGGTGTGGAACCGCCCGCAGGAAACATCGACGATCTTTGCCGCCGGGCGCAGGAGCGCGCACTGCCCGTTCACATTGCTGCCGCAGGCAACGGCGGTGCCGTCCTCCAAAAGGCCGACCGTGTGCCAGTCCCCGCAGGAGACCTTGCACACATTTTTCCAATCAAAAACATCGCAGTTCCCCCAGCGGTTGTCGCCGTCGGCCGCCACGCGCCCGTCCGGCATGATCTCCACACAATGGCAGGCACTTTCCGCGCGGCGGGGGCCTTTTGTGAGGATGCGGTCCAGATATTTTTGCTTTACCTCCTGAATGATTTGCTTTGCATCCTCCTTTTTATAATGATTGATCTCCTGACCGCCCAAATACCAATCGTAATCATAGCTGAAAAGGGTGCCGGGATAAAGGATACTCAGGTTGGTGATATAGTCATTGGCCGGGCCGAACCATGGGGTCGCTTCTTTGCCTTTCTGTTCAAACACTCTCTGTTTATCGACCTTAAACTGCGTGGAGATGGAAATCGTTTTTTCGTCCAAGCCCTCGGTGGTCATAAAGGCATCGCCAGCGACCCAATCCATCAGCTCTTTTTCAAAAAGAGCCTCGATCTCCCGCCATGCGCTGGCGGTGTCTATAACGGTCACCCGCGTCTCGATCAGATCTGCCATCGTTACTGCACCTCCCCGTCATTCATCAGCTTTTGCAGAAAAGCAGTACATTTTTCGGCGCCGCAGGCAGCGAATTCTTCCAATAGCCAGCGCGCATTGCGGGCATTGAGCGCGTTATACTGCTTGAGCAGGGCCAGCTGCTCCACCTCATCCCGCTGCCCGATGCGGCGAGCCGTGCGGCGGGCCGCCCACTCGATATATACGCAGCGTTCAAGATGCGCCCTGTAGTCCGCACGGTATTCGGGAGCAAGCTGATACGGATACTGCAGACGGCAGAACGCCATCTCGGTGCGTTCCGCCGGGTTATACGCATGCTTGAAGTGCTCGTCATATTCTTTGAACTTGAAACTTGCATTTTTGCCCCATGCGGAATACATCAGCGCCCGGTAGCTCCGGTTTTCGTTATACTCGCACCAAATGCGGTATTTTACAGCGCCGGTCTCTGCCGCCAAGACCGCGATATGGCAGCTGCACCAGACTGTGTTGCCTTGACCCTCGACAAAGCCCTCCGCCGGATTGGCAAGCGCAACAGACAGCGTGGAATTCAGTTTGCCATTGTAGGCATTATAGAGCCATTCCGCCGCTTCTGCGGCATCGGGGTCAAGCGTATCATAGACCGCCAGCTCTTTTGCGCCATAGAACGCGCCGGCGCCGACCTTCTTCACGCTCTTGGGCAGCCGCACGACCTCGGCCGTATTTCCGGCAAAGGCGTAATCGCCGATGGTTTCCAGGCTTTCTGGCAGTGTAAGCTCGCCAACGTCACAGCAAGCAAATGCTTTATCGCCGATTTTACGGATATTTTTGCCAAGCGTCAGCGAAAATGCGGCGATCGGTTTGTCCCATTTTGGATAATCGTCGAAGAGGTCGTACCGAAAATACGAACGTTTGTACTCATAGCCAAACAGGTTTTTGCCGATCTCGGTGACGCTGTCGGGCAGGGCGAGCGATTTGATGAATCTCGCGTTAGCAAAAGCCTTGTCCCCGATTGCCGTGACGCCGTCTGGCACGACCACCGCCGCATCGTCGCCAACATACTCAATCAGCGTCCCGTCTGTGATCAGGAAATCGGACACGGCCTCGGCGTTCCTGTCCTCTGCCGCGCTGCGGCGATCCAGCTTGCGCTGGTACGGGGTACCCTCGAAGGCGCTGCTTTCGATTTCGATTTTCTTATCGGGCATTTCCACATCAGTCAAGGCTGTGCATCCCTTGAAAGCTTCTGCTCCAATCGTTTCTATGCTCTCCGGCAGCTTTACGCTGCGCAGGCCGGTGCAGTTCTCAAATGCTTCGGGCAAGATTGTCTTCACACCTTGTGGCAGAACGATTTCCTTGAGTGACGCACAGTCGCGGAACGCTTCAGGTCCGATATCTTCGGTTTTGGCATTAAACTCTACCTGTTGCAGATTACTGCATCCTTTAAACGCACACCAACCAAGCTTAGCCGGCAAACGAATATCGGTAAGCGAGTCGCATTTGTTAAATGCAAAGTCCTTCAGCTCTTTAACGCTTTCGGGCAGTTCGATGCTTGTCAGACTTGCACATTCCGAAAAAGCGGTTTGCCCAATAATTGCCAATGCCGGTGGCAAATCAATATGGGTAAGGCTTTTGCACGCACGAAAGGTATAATTGCCGATACGGGTGCATGATTCCGGGAGCGTGACATCCCATAGTTTTGTACAGCCATCGAATACGCCATCCACACTTGTCAAACCTGCCGGCAATATGATTTTCTCAAGCTTCCTGCATTGCTCAAACGCATAGCATCCCAAGCTCTGCAGGGAAGAAGGCAGCGCGATTATTGCCAGTTGTTCACATTTAGAGAACGCCAAATCACCGATTTCAACAATGGATGTCGGCAGCTCAACCTTTTCCAGGCTTGTGCATTTGTAGAACGCATACTTCCCAAGCTTCTCTACCCCATTCTCCAAGCGGGCTTCCTTCAGGGCGGTGCAATGATGGAAGGCGCCCGCCTCAATAGTGGTCACGGTACCGGGAATCTCGATTTTTTCCAGGCTGCTGCAACTTGCAAAGGCCTCGGCCCCGATCGCTTTTACGCTTGCGGGGAGGTGTACCGCGGTGATAGCGGCTTCCTTGAAGCAGGAACCGCATATGAGCTCGATTCCGTCCGGGACGGTGATTTCCCCGGTGCGGGGCCCCTGCCAATACAAGCATTTTCCGAAAATGACGGCCTCATTCCTGCGCTTTGCCAACCATCTGGTCCGGTCAAGCGCATCCGGACCGATGTAGCGGATGCTGTCTGTATATTCCAGCGTATCGACCCGTACATACTCTTCCCGGTTGAAAGCTTCTTCACAGATCGTTGTGACGGTATCGGGCAAAACGATTTTCTTTATATAGCGTTTTGTTTGCTTGCCGCTTGCGGTTGTGATTAGCGTCGCATTAAGCTGCGTTGCAATCGTGGTGATGCCGGCGGGGACATCCATCGTTTCGCCCGTGCCTTTATAGCCAATCAGTATATCATTTATCGCTACATACTCCTCCTGCCGTTTGTACCACCGGCTTGACCGGAAAGATCTGCCGTCAATGGAACCGACACTGCGTGAAATATTCACTTCCTCGAGATTTTGTGCCCCGGCGCATAAAATACCAACCTTGGTGATCCCTTCGCCGACTGTGATCTTTCTTACATACAGATTGTTTTCCAGAAGCCAGCAATTGATTGACCCATAGCAGCCCGGTATTTCGATCTCGCTCGCGGTGCATTTCCGGAAGAGGGGATGCTTGGTATAGCCCGTATCTATGCCCACGACCCGAATCTTATTGATTTTAACAGGCATGATGATATGGCTTTCTTTGCCGACATAGTCCACAAGGCGATAAACTTTTTCTCCGTTCTCGGTATACTCTTCGAACTTCCATCCGCCTGTGCCCTTCTTCACCTCGACCTCCGGCACATGATAGACCGGCCAGCCGTCGGCGGCAGGTGCAACGGCCGTTTGCGGCGCAGCGGCCACGGCAGCGGGCATGGCAATCGCCTCGGCGTTGATGAGGATCTCTTTCTTTTCGGTGGATGCCGGTGTGGCCTTCTGCTCGGTTTTGGGGTTGGTTTTGGCGGGCTTCGGCGCCACGGGCGGCACCGTCACGGGCTGTTTGCCGATGCTGCGCAGGTACCAGTTCAGGTTGTGCGCGATATAGGGCGTTTCAGAATCCGGCAGTTCCAGCATCGAAAACCCTTCATAAGCGACAAAGTCGGCAAGGAACTTCTCGCGGCAGCTGCACTGGATGTAGACGGTCTGTTCCCGCATCATTTCGAGCATAGCGGCGCAATCCATACGATACAGCCTGGCATTGCGTTTGGCCTCCTTACTCACCGAGACCAGCCGCTCCCGCTTGAACAAATCGCAGAGGTCATCATCCACATTGAGCTCGACACGGTATACCTTCTCCTTCGAACCCCGGTAAGTATAAATTTCTTCCTGATAAAATTCCCGCTCCGCCAAAGCAAGCATGATATCGCCGATGCTGTCTTTGTAATAGGCAAACAGGTAAGCGGAGCCCTCATCCTCTGTTGCCGTGTTATTCGCGCCCTCGAGCAGCATCTTGTTATGCGGGGTAACGATTACCAGATCGCTGTTCCGATTGGACGCTACAATAAGCGTATCATCATACGAGAAAACGATCTTGACCTTCAGGAGGGCCGGCTCGTCCTCCACCTCGACCGCGGTGCTGGCCTTATGTACAGCCTTTGCAGTGACGTGCAGTCCGGTCATTTCACCGCTGTCGAGCATCGGCGCCCATTGACAGGCCATAGACTCCGGCACATGGCCTGTGATCTCGCCGGTGGGGCCGCAGACGGCAATGGCGTTTTCGCTGTAGGGGTTGTCCGGTTCGCGTTTGAACGTCAGCTCACAGCCCGCTTGCAGTGTATCGACGCCTTGTATATAGTGATTCACGCCGGCCACGTTAAAAGATACTTTTTTCGCCTCTCCGCCTTCCTGGTATGTAACGGCAGCGGAGACCATCGTGTTCTGCACACGGCGTTCCACGGTCCTTGTTCTGCTTTGCCGGACATCCACGGCCTTGATGCTGCTCACATCGACATATTCGGCATCGATATAATAGGCCAGTTCCTCGTCCTCGATCAGACCCAAACGCTGCCCGTGGTGTGTGTACACGGCAATGGTCGCAAAGCCCTCCTCAGCGAACGGTTCCCGCACCAAAACCAGCGGCTCGCCCGCCTGAACGGCCGCAAGAAGGACCTTTTGGTCGGTCAATTCGGAAAGGGTGAAAGCATTTGTCACCGTGGCGTTATTTTGCCGCTTTACAGCCGCCGGGTCAAACAGTGGCGGCAGATCGATGAATTTTGCCCTGCCATCGGATGCGTTATAATAGCGGCCCGAACCATCTGCATACATCAGCAGTTCCGTTTTTCCGTCCGCCGTTTCCACGGCCGGGACTTTGTCCATGGCGAGGTATTCATTCAGCAGCTTTGCCTTGGGAGCCGTGATCACCAGATCGTCGTCTGTATTTGACACCTTGACGAGCGTATCATTGTAAGTAAATACGATCTCGACCTTCAACCGGGCCGGGACGGTCTTCTCCACAGTTTTGATACCGGCCTTATGCACATCCTCGACGGTGCCTTGCAGCTCGGTCATTTTGCTGCTGTTGAGCAGTGGGCCCCACTTGTTGGCCAAATCATCCGGAACATACCCTACGGTCCTGCCGGTAGGGCCACAAACAGCAATGGCGTTTTTGTTAGAATGATCATCCGGCTCCTGCTTGAAGGTCACCGCGCAGCCCGGAGTCAATGTTTCCATGCCCTCGGGATAGTTTTTCGTGTCGACCACGCTAAACGAGAGGGCTTCTTTTATTCCGCCTGCCTTATAGGTAGCCATGACGGAAGCACGGGGGCTCCGCCTGCGCTTTGTAACGGTCTCTGTGCGGCTCTGCTGGATCTCCGCCACCTTGACGCTGTTTACATCGAGATACCCTGCATCGATATAAAACGCCAGCAAATCGTCCTCAAGCAAGCCAAGGCGCTGCCTCTGGCTCGGATCTACGGTCATGACCGAAAGTCTCCCTTGGGCGTACGGCTCCCGCACCAAAGAGAGCGAGTCTCCGGCTTGGATGCCAGCCAGAAGGTCTTTTTTGCGGATCAGGTGGGAAAGCTCATATACATTTGTCCAAGTTGCGTTGTTGTTCCGCTTTCCATCGGCCAGGTCAAGCATCGACGGCAGGTCGATGAATTTTGCCCTACCTTCCGTGGCATTGTAAAAATGGTCAGATTCATCCGCATACATCAGCGGTTCCATCTTCACCTCTGCGGCAGGTGCATCGTCAGGCTTGGCATAACCGTTCTTTTCGTTGATGTAGGCAAGGAGTTCCCTGCCGCTTTTGACCTTTAGAATGGCATTCCATTTCAGGTCCTGGTTCTGTGCTTTCAGTGCCTTCACCGAAGCGGTAACGGGCGTGCTTTTGTAACGGGCTGCAAGTTTGTCCAGTTCCTCCTGCGGGTCCACGATGTTGTACAGCAGCCCATTTTTTCGCAGATAGTCGGAATATTTCATCCCCAGCTTTTGGTGCGCGCTGTTCGCAGCCGTTTTGAGGGCGGCAGCAAGATCCGGGTTTTGCTTACTGAGCTCAGCAACGCTTGCGGCCCTTGCGCCGTCCGGGTAACGCTGTTTGAGCGTATTCAACAGGTTATCTCCTGTTCCCAAAGCACTGGTGGGCCGGCCACCTTTCCCATAGACCACCGTGTATCCATAGGCTGTCAAAAAAGCATCATTGCTTGCGTAGCCGAGCTTCCGATACAGCTCTGTAATTGTTTCAGACCATTTCTTGTGTTCCGCTTGCAGACGCACAATCTGTTTGTCGGGGTAGGCCTCATCCAGCTTGGCAAAAAGCGTATCCAGCCGCTTGTGCAAGGCGGGCGGCTCCTTACCGGGCCGGTACAGGACGGTGCTGCCGTTTTCGGGAGTGGCCGCTCGGACCGCGGGCGCGGCAGCGGGAGCCTGAACAGTTTCCGGGGCAGGCGCCGCAGCGGGCGATGTGGGGGCAGCCGGTTCCGGCGCTTTGGTCTTTGGCTGTGCCGCTTCCTCTTTGGACACAGCAGGTGCGGCAGGCCCGTCCACCGGTGCCACAGGATCAGGTATTGTCTTGTCCGCCATGGCAGCAGAACGGTCAGCCGGTTTCTCATCGACTACGGTTTTGTTCTGTCGGTCGGTGTCGTTCCGTTTGTGCTTGGTCAAAAAATCAAAAAGGCCCATGATAATACCCCCTGTCATCGCTCATGCCTGTTGATAATGGTACTGCTTTTTGCCGTGCGGCATAAAAAGTTTTTGTTCGGGTAATCGTCAGATGAAGATAAACTCCGCACCCTCGCAGCCTTCAAATGCGGCGTAATAGTCCCATATTTCATCTTCCGGGGATTCCTTTTCTATGATTGTTGTTTTAGGGATGATGAACCGGTCACAAGCCACGTTGCAAAAGGCCTGTTCTTCGATTATTTCAAGCCCGGCCGGGAAGTTGATATGTGCAAGATACATGTTTTCGAAAAATGCGCCGACCTTGATGCGCTTGATGGTTTCGGGCAGATGGACCTCTTTGAGGCGCTCCTTTACCTTAAGTTCGATCTCAATATCGGTGATCTTTGCTGACAACTGCTCGATCGGTACGGGGCCGTCTGTGAGTAGCAGCTTTTGTGCCACTTCATCTGCGTCAAAAGCGCCGACGCCGATCTCTGTCACCGTGAGCCCGCCGACTGTTTCCGGGATGATCAAAACCTCCGGCCAATCCTCTGCGCCCTGGATCGACGCGGTACCGTCCGGCAAGACCGTGTAATAAAAATTGCCGTCTCTTTTTACATTTTCCATTCTGTCTGCACGCTCCTTTACGGTTTTATGATTTGTTTGAGTGCCGCTGCGATGGCAGCGGCATCCTCCGCCGTGTTGTTTTTCCCCAGCGAGATGCGCACCGTGCCTTTGGCGTATGCTTCGGGCAGTCGTATAGCATTCAGCACATGAGATACCTGTGTGTTGACGCTGTCGCACGCTGAGCCCGTGGAAACACAAATCCCCATCAAGTCGAGCCGGTGCATGATGGCCTCGCCGGAAACGCCGGCAAAGGAGAGACTGATCAGCCCCGGCAAGGTATCATTGCCGCCGTTGCGGACAAACGGGATGCCGGCATTCGTCAGCTCTGACAACAGGCTGGCTTCCAGCTCACGGATGTGCTTCTGGTTTTGTGCCAGCTGCCTGCAATTGTTCTGCAAAGCCACCGCCATGCCGACGATGGCCGCAACATTCTCCGTTCCGGCGCGCTGCTGCTTTTCCTGCGCGCCGCCGTCCATAAACGGGCAGAGCTCGGTGCCCGCCCGTTTGTAAAGAAACCCGATTCCCTTTGGCCCGTTGAATTTGTGCGCCGATGCCGAAAGAAAATCGACCCCCAGTTCTTGCACATCGATCGCCACATGCCCGACCGCCTGGACGGCATCGGTGTGGAACCGTGCCCTGTTCTCATGGGCAACGGCGCAAAGCTCCCGGGTCGGCTGGATGGTGCCGATCTCATTGTTCGCATACATGACCGAGACGAGCCTTGTGCCCGGCGTGATGATCTCACGCAGGGCGGCCGGCGTGATTTTTCCTTCTGTTGTTGGCGTAAGGTAGGCCACCGGGTAGCCCAAACGCTCGATGGCAGCACAGGCGTGCAGGACCGCATGATGCTCAATGGCGGAAGTGATGGTCGCGTTCTGGTCGGAGTCGGAAAATGCGGACCCCTTGATGACCCAGTTATCGCTTTCGGTGCCGCCGGAAGTAAAAAAGATTTCTTCGGGGTTGGCATGGATGCATTCGGCGATGGTCTGCCTTGCCTTGGTCAATGCCTTTTTGGGTCCCCGCGCGAAGGCATACAGTTGGGATGCGTTGCCGTATTCGGTGAGCAGCCACGGCTTCATCGCCTCAAATGCTTCGGCATCCAGCCTTGTTGTGGCGGCATTGTCGGCGTAAACCACGGTGAGCTCCTTTCTTTCTTACGGGCAGATGACTTCCGGGATGCGCTTGCTGGCGACCTTGTATTCCTTGGGGTCGATGATACAGAGCTGCTTGTAGATCACTTCCCGCATCTCCAACGCCGGGTCCAGGCAATAGCGGACAAAATCCTGCCGGTCGATGTCATTTACCGACTGCACATGCGGGAACAGCAGCTTCAAAAATGCTGTGCAGAGACGCTTTATCGCTGTGACGTGGCGTTTGTCCGCATTGGCAGGGTATTCGATCAGCTGGTTCACGACCGCGGCATAGCTCAAATCGTCGCGCAGAGCGTGCAGCACCTCGGCAAAGTATTCGGTGTTGATGGCCCAGCCTTTGGCAATCATACCCGTTGTCATGCGGGGGATCTTCCACCCCGGAATAAAACCGTGGAAGCGGTCCAGTGTGGCGGATTCGCCGAAGACTTCGCTGATATGCTCGACCATGTTCGTATCGGTATCAAAGCGGTCGGCGTTGATGTTGCCCAGCACGATGACGCCGGCGTCTGCCGTGAGCATGGCATCAAAACCTTTGATCTCGCCAAATTCCATATAGTGCTTGAGCGCCTGCTGGATCTGACCCGGCTGCTCAAAGGTGATGGACTGCACCTCGTCAAAGCCGACATAATCAAAGCGCGTCAACAGGCCGCCTGTCTTTTTGGCATTGTCATAAATCAAAGAAGCTCTGGAGACGGTACCGCCGCTGATCAGCCAGCCGCGCTTGCTGATCTTCTCAAAGACATAGCTTTTGCCGGTCCCCTTTGGCGCCAGCTCGATCAGGTTGACCCGCTTTTCCACAAAGGGGAGGAGCCGCCGCAGAAAATAGAGCTTTGTCTCCTCGCTCACATTCCCGTCCGTATCACGGTAGCCGTCAGGATTGTAATCTACCGCGCTGATGATGGTATCGATCCATTCATGGATGTCAAACTCTTTCCTTGCCTCGCGATAGAACTCCAAATCAACGGAATACGGGCAAAATGGCTTATAGCCGATCATGCTGATCACGCCTTTTGGTTTGGAGGGCGTACCTTCCATGGTCCAGGTCAGGGTAATGATGCCCCAGTTTTCGCTTTCATGGAGGAGCGTGTCCTGCCACTGCTCAGCAACGGCATAGGACACCACACCGGCCGCCCCGCCCCGTGCGCCGCCGAAATCCGGCAATTCAAAAAGGGTCTTGCCGCTTTTTACATCCACTGATACGCGCACACGGGCCAGAAACTGCACCGTCTCGCCGTTTACCATCTGGAACTTGTATTGCTCGAAATCCTCGCGGTTGGGGATATAGCGCTTGATATACCGGCGCACGCTGTCATAATCAATGGTCCCGTCATCATCGGAAAACTTCATGACGAGCCAATCACGCATATAAGACGGGATGCTGAGGTTGGAAAAGTATTCGCTGCGCTGGGGGTCCTTCAAAACCACCATATCAGCAAACACTTCTCTGATTTTATCTTCCAGCATAATTTCTCTCCCTCACAGGAACAAAGCACAACCTTGCTCCTTGAATTCCTGGATCTTTTCCCGCAGGTCCTGCACCGTGCAGCCGATGTTCTCGGCCAGGCAATCCAGACAATAGAATTCTTCAGTGTCAACGTCGATCAGCTTTTGCGACAGGGCAACTTCGTCCTTTTTCATGGCCTTGCCGCAGACGCAGCACAGCTTTTTTCGGCTCACGGCAGACCACCGTCCCCGCCGCCAAGAGCCGGCAGAATGGTCAGCGGTCCGACCGAGACCAGCTTCCCGTCGGCGACAAGCGAGATGGTGTGCGTGTTTGGCGCAACACCGGAAAACACGACGTTCCAGACCTTGCCGTCTGCGGTCGGGGTGCAGACGCCGTCCGCGGTGCCAATCTTTGCCTGCACGCTGTGCACGGGACGGTTGAATCGGAGCGACGCTCTGGCTTTTTTGGCCATGATCTTAACCGTATCGGCACCCCACACAGCAGAAAGAGGGATCTCCTTCTTGCTGTCGAACACAACAACCGGGACCAGCATCTCCTCCGGCGTGGCGCCGCCGTGCACCTCGCCGTAAATCGCGTTCTCATCATCGACGCCGGCCGCAAAGCCCGACTGGATAAAATGATCGTAGTTGCTGAAAACGGCATACTGGCTGCCGGCACTGTCTTTGGCATAAGCGATGTTTGGCTGGGGTATCGTACCGTTTTCCGGCAATCGGCAATAGCGGCCGTGACTGCATACCGTAGCGCCGGCCAGCACGCTGGCGCCGGTCCGCTTGTGGAAGAATCGGGCCGCCAGACGGCTGGTGCCATGGTCGCCGGTAATGATCACGCGCCGGTATTCCTTGAGCAATTCATCGACCGCTTTGCGAAGGCCCGCAACAAACGACAGTTGGTCCTCGATGCAGGTGTAATAATCCGGGTCGTCGATAACGCCCTTGTGCGCCAGTTTGTCCAGCCGGTCCAGCTTTTTGTACGGGATATCCATCTGCTTCCACTGTTCGTTGAAGCAGGTCTCGGTGGGGAGGTTTGCTTGTGCGACCCGCGTTTCCTTCAATGTGCCGTTCTCGTCCTGTGCCAGCGTCCAGGCCAGCAGCGGCAGCCACTCGGCACCCAACGCATCGACCCACAGCACGATGCAATCCTCTGTAAGCATATCGCTCAGTACGGCGTACCGGTAGTCGTATACGTCCGGCTGCAGGCCGGAAAAATACAGCTCCTCGTCTGCAGGCAGGGAATTTTCAAGCTTGTGCGCCTTATAGCGGGAAAAGTATTGCCCCAGCTCCTGGTCATAGCCATCGCGGTCCAGATAGGCGGAAAGCGCCGGGTAGATTT
>CANRLV010000041.1 GCA_947631565.1 uncultured Gemmiger sp.
GCCGGCTGTGCCGACTACGCCAAGGCCATCGTCGAGCAGGGCGCGCCCACCTTCAAATGCGCGCCCGGCGGCGACAAATGCGCCGACGCCATCAACAAGATCATGGGGCTGGACCAGAGCGACCGGCCCAGCCTGCGCGCCACCGTGCTGTGCAACGGCGGGGGCGGCAACTGCCTGCCCAAGTTCGACTACCAGGGTGTGCAGAGCTGCGCTGCCGCGGCCGCCGTGGCCGGCGGTCCCAGCGCCTGCGCCTACGGCTGCCTGGGCCTGGGCGACTGCACCCGTGCCTGCAAGTTCGACGCCATCCATGTGGTGGACGGCGTGGCCGTGGTGGACCGCCAGAAGTGCACCGGCTGCACCGCCTGCACGGCGGTCTGCCCGCGCCATATCATCGAGATGAAGCCCATTGCCCCGCAGCCGGCGGTCAAGTGCTCCAACCTGGACCGCGGCGCCGCCGTAAACAAGGCCTGCAAGGTGGGCTGCATCGCCTGCGGGCTGTGCGTCAAGAACTGCCCGCAGCAGGCCATCTTCCTCAAGGGCAACGTGGCCGTCATCGACTACACCAAGTGCAATGGCTGCGGCACCTGCGTGACCAAGTGCCCGAAGAAGGCCATCCACTGGGTCGAGGGCGCCCCCACCAGCGAGAGCGCGCCCGTGCCGAAGGCCGCCGTGCTGTAAGGCCGGGTCTCTCCCCTGCTTCCCCGCATAGGTTCGCGCGGCCCCTGCCGGTTGGCAGGGGCCGCGTTTTTCCTCAAATCAAGGCTTGACAAATTACCCGCAAGGCCGTATAATAGGCTACGTCGCCCGGTTATGGCGGCCAAAACGGAAGATTAGCTCAGCTGGTTAGAGCGCTGCGTTCACATCGCAGAGGTCTTGGGTTCGAGTCCCTAATCTTCCACTCAAAGGTGGGCCCTGTGAACAATGTTCACAGGGCCCACCTTTGAGTGGTTTTTTAGAAAGGACTCGAGCAGCCCGTGCCGGCGTGAAAGGAAACAGCCACGAAAGGCCGCCGGCAGAGGCATCGGGGCCGGCCATTTGCCCCGCGAGAAACCACACGTCCCGCCGGCGCGCGGTCTGTCCTGCGGACAGCCGCGCAGGGCACGGGAGAGTCCCTAATCTTCCATACGCAAGGGGCCCGCGGTTTTGCCGCAGGCCCCTTGCGTATTTTTTATCCCTTATGCTCGGCCAGCCAGCGCAGGGCCAGCCAGGTGTGCATGGCCGCGCCCTGGCAGAGCACGGCGTCGTCGAACTTGACCTTGGGGTGGTGCTGGGCGTACCGGTACCCCTTGGAGCTGTCGCCGGCGGCCAGGAACATCGTGACCGTGGGCACCTTGTGGCTGACGAAGGCGAAATCCTCGCTGCCGCCGCCCGCCTTGCCGCCGCTCAAGGCGGTCAGATCCAGCGCCGCCGGGCCGATGAGCTCCTGCACATAGCGCAGCGCGTCGGCGCCCAGGGCCGGGTCCACCACCATGCAGGGGCAGTAATCGTAAAACTCCACGCTGGCCTGGCAGCGCATGGCCGCGGCCACGCCGGCGCAGATCTCCTGCATGCGCTTTTTGATGCGCTCGCCGACGGCGTTGTCGGCGTCGGTGGTGCGGATGGTGCCCCACATCTCGGCCTTGTCGGGGATGATGTTGGAGGCCTCGCCGCCCGCAAAGCGGCCGGTGGTAAAGATGCCGAACTCGTTGCCCTCCAGCTCGCGGGCGCTGATCTCCTGCAGAGCGATGTGGATGTGCGCGGCCGCCGTGATGGGGTCGATGGCCAGGTGCGGCGAGGCGCCGTGCCCGCCCTTGCCCTGCACGGTGATGTGGTACTGCTCGCAGCTGGCCGTGACCACGCCGCCCGTCGCCACCTGCACCATGCCGCTGGGCATCGGCACGCCGGCGATGACGTGCATCATGATGGCGGCGTCGACGTGCGGGGCTTCCAGCAGGCCGCCGGCCATCATGTCCAGCGAGCCCTGGAAGATCTCCTCCGCCGGCTGGAACTCCAGCTTGACGGTGCCCTCCAGCTCGTCCTCGTGGGTCTTGAGCAGCCTGGCGGCGCCCAGCAGCATGGCGGTGTGCATATCGTGCCCGCAGCCGTGCATCCTGCCGGGGGTCAGGCTGGCGAAATCGACGTCCGCCTCCTCGGTCATGGCCAGCGCATCCATGTCGGCGCGCAGCAGCACGGTTTTGCCCGGCTTTTTGCCGCCCGCCAGCGCGACGAGGCCCGCCTTGCCGGTATCGGCGGGCGCATAGCCCATCTCCGTAAGCTTTTTGCGCACAAAGGCTTTGGTAAAGGTAAGGTCGAACCCGACCTCGGGATGCCGGTGCAGTTCATGGCGGATGGCCTGCAGCTCGCCTTGCAGGGCTGCCGCCTCGGATAAAATCTGCTGTGCGGTCATGGCAAATTCCCCTTCCGGTACATCTTCTTACTAAGGATTATAAGGCGCGGCGCGGCACTTGTCAAACCGTATCGGCGGCCTGCGTTTTTGTTCGTAAGTTTTTTTCGGCACCGTTTGACACTGCTTTACACCGGTGCTATAATTGATTCGCTGCCAAAAAATGCCGGGTGCAGGCAGCTGTGGTAAGAGGTGTTGGACAGTTGGTTTTCAGCTCCACCGTGTTTTTATTCGTCTTTTTGCCAGCCGTGTTCGTTTTGCATCAGCTGATGCCGAACCGGGTGGCAAAAAATGCGTTATTGACCCTTGCCAGCCTGGTCTTTTATGCCTACGGTGAGCCGGTGGTGGTGCTTTTGATGCTGCTCTCGGCCTTCGTTAACTATGCCCTCGCGCGCCTGCTGAGCCATACCCCCCGGCGCGTTTTTCTCGTTCTTGCCGTAGTCCTTGACCTCGGCACCCTTTTCCTGTTCAAATACCTGGGCTTTTTTGCCCAGGTGCTGGGGGACGTGACCGGCCTGCCCATCCCGGTGCCGGCCATCCGCCTGCCGGTGGGCATCAGCTTTTTCACCTTTCAGGCTCTTTCCTATGTCATCGACGTGTACAGGGGCACCTGCGCCGCGCAGAAGCGCTTCGGCAAGGTGCTGCTGTACATTTCTTTTTTCCCGCAGCTGATCGCCGGGCCCATCGTCAAATACCACGACATCGCCGCCGAGATCGACGATCGTACCGTGACCCCCGCGGGCTGCGCGGCGGGTCTGCGCCGCTTTACCTGCGGCATGGCCAAAAAACTGCTCATCGCCAATGTCATGGCCGTCGCGGCCGATACCATATTTGCCTTGGATATGTCGCTCATCAACGCCCCCGTGGCGTGGCTGGGCGGCATTTCCTATACCCTGCAGATCTACTTTGATTTCAGCGGCTACAGCGATATGGCCATCGGGCTGGGGCAGGTGTTCGGCTTCCACTTCCTTGAAAACTTTGACTATCCGCTGTCCGCCTTCTCGATGCGGGATTTCTGGCGCCGCTGGCACATCAGCCTGACGACCTGGTTCCGGGAATACCTGTACATCCCGCTGGGCGGCAACCGCAGGGGCGCGGCGCGCAAGGCGTTCAACACCATGCTCGTGTTCACGCTGACCGGGCTGTGGCACGGCGCCAACTTCACCTTTGTGCTGTGGGGCGTGTTCAACGGCCTGACGCTGCTGGCCGAGGACCTGTGGGCGAAGCTCGCGCGCAAGCCGCGCGGCGCGGCGCTGTGCCCGCGGCCGTTCGGGCACCTGTACACCTGCCTCATCACCGTGGTGCTGTTCACGATGTTCCGCGCCGATACCGTCGCGGCCGGCTTTGGCATGATCGGCAAACAGCTGTTCGGCTGGTCCTTTGCCGCCGCGCCGATGGCGGAATTTTACCGCTTTCTGACCCCGCTGTTCCTCGTCACGCTGGCGGCGGCGCTCGTGCTGTGCACGCCGGCGGCCCGCAATGCCTGGCAAAGGCTGCAAAGCGACCGGGGGCTGCGCGTGTGGGAGCCGCTGTCCTACGCCGGCACGCTGGCGCTGCTGGGGCTGTGCATCCTGGACCTGTCCAGCGCCAGCTACAACCCCTTCATCTATTTCCGCTTTTAAGGGGGCGCGGGTATGAAAAAGGGTTTTTACCTCGGCTTTATCGCCGTTTTTTTCACCGTCTGCGCCCTGCCCGCCGTGCTGATGCCGGTGCTCTCGGCTTCCACCTCGGCGGAAAAGCGCACGCTCTCGGCCCCGCCGCGGCTTTTTGAGGATGGCGCCCTCAACACCGGGTTCGGCGCCGAGGCCGAGACCTGGCTGTCGGAGCATTTTGCCGGGCGCAGCCAGCTTGTCACGCTGCACGCAAGGCTCGAACAGGCACTGTTCGCCACCTCGGCGGAAGCGCAGGTCATCCTGGGCCGCGAGGGCTGGCTGTTCTATGAGCCGACCCTGCAGGACTACCTTGGCACCGCGCCCTATTCGGCGCGCGAGCTGTACGCGCTGGCCGCCGTCGAACGGCTGATGCAGCAGTATGTCACGGCCAACGGCGGGCGCTACGCCACCACCGTCGCCCCCAACAAGAACAGTATCTATGGCGAATATATGCCGTACTTCACGGTCAGCGCCCGCGGCGGCGGGAGTGGGCTGGCCGCCCTGCCCGCCGCCATGCAGGCGCAGGGCGTCAACTATGTGGACCTGTACGGACTGCTGACGGCCGCCAAAGCTTCGGACAAAACGCAGCTCTACCATAAGCGCGACACCCACTGGAACAACTGCGGCGCGCGCCTGGCCTATGATGCCCTGCTGGACGCCGTCGGCCAGCCGCACGACGCCTTTGCCGACGCCGCCTATACGGTCGAAAAAAACTGGGAGGGCGACCTGGACGTGCTGCTGCTGCCCTCCGGCGGCGTGCCCGACGACCAGATGGTGTACGACATCCCGTTCGCGCAGCTGTTCAGCTACCGCGGCAGCTCGAACGTCGAGTTGGCCCGCGTCATCACCCGCGGCACGGGCAGTGGGAATTTGCTGATGTACCGCGATTCCTTTGGCAACGCGCTGCTGCCCTTTGTTGCCGCCGCCTTTAAGGACGCGACCTTTTTGCGCGCCAACCCGTTCGATTTGACCCGCATGGAGCCGGGCCAGACCGTCATCACCGAGATCGTGGAGCGCAACCTGCGCGAGCTGCTGGGCCCGGCCCCCGTGCTGCCGGCGCCCGAGGTCACGGTGCCGGCGGCCGGGCAGCACCTGGCCGATACCACCTGCACGCTGTACACCGAAACGGACGGCGATATGCTGCGCGTCTACGGCGCGCTGGACCCCGAACTGGTGCAGGATGACACGCGCGTCTGCGTGCTGGTGACCGCGGGCGGCGGCGCGCGGGCGTACGAGGCTTTCCCGTGCAGCGAGACGCTGCCCGACGGCACCGCCCCCGCCCCCGGCTACGGCTACTCGGCCCGGCTGGATACCGCCGACGTGCCGCCCGATGCCACGCTTTCCCTCGCCCTGCTTGAGGACGGAGAGACGATAGAAATTTTGTGCGAATGAGAGGTACCTGTGCTATGGAACGCAAACATTTGACCCTGCCCGCCGCCCTGCTGGCGGCCACGCTGCTGCTTTCCGCCTGCGGCGGCACCGCCGATGCGGCCGCCCCCGCCGACGCCGGCGCCGACACTGCCGCCGAGGAGCCTGCCGCGACCGACGACGCGACCGACGCCGTGCCCGATGCCGCGCCTGCGGCCGAGGTCAAGCCTGCCGAAAGCCAAATCGCATACAACGGCGTGCTGCTGGCCCCCGGCATGGACGTGGCGCCCATTTTGGAGGCCCTGGGCGACGGGTATGAGTACAGCGAGAACATCAGCTGTATGTTCGAGGACGGCATGGACAAGACCTACACCTACCCCGACCTGACCATCTACGCCTACCCGGTGAGCGACGACCAGGACATGATCCTGATGGTCGAGGTCACCACCGACGCCGTCGCCACGGCGCGAGGCGTCAAGCTGGGCGACAGCCTGGACAGCGCGCTGCTGCTGTGCAGCGACCTGCTGCAGTCCGACGGCAGCGGCACACGCTACACCGCCGACATCGACGGCGTGCTGCTGACCATCACGGCGCTGGACGGCGCGGTGGACACCATCACCTATGAGCTGAGCGAGACCCCCACGGTTTGAGCAGGACCCTGTAAACGACAACTTTTGCAGGAGGCTGAGCAAAAATGGCTGCAGCGGAAAACGCCGGCACGATACCGGCACACGGCGGTTTTCCCCCCCATTTCAAGCGGACAGAGGCCGAGGCCGAACAGCGGACCAAAAAGCTGGCGCTGCTTTTGGGCGTCGTGCTGGCGGTTCTGGTGATTGCGGGCGGCGTGTACTGGTTCGTGACCACCACCCCCGGCTGGCACAGCAATGCGCGCAGCGGTCAGAGCTACCTCATCATGCCCGGCACCCACCGGCGCGCCGAGGGCGTGTACGAGTACGAGGGCACGCGCTATGTGTTTGACGACCGCGGGCTGCTGGTGCGCGGCTGGGGCGAGCAGGGCGGCCACACTTACTATGCCGACGACGCCGGCCGGCTGCTGACCGGCGTGCAGAGCATCGACGGCGAAGACTATTATCTTGACCCCGACAGCGGCGAGTTCTTCACCGGCTTTTATGACACCGAGGCCGGGCGCATCGCCTACAGCGAGACCGGCTGGCCCCTGCGCGGAGTGAGCGTGTATGCGGGCGTGCCCTACTACTTTGACGCCGACGGTATTTTGCAGACGGGCTGGTTCGACGGCGAGAACGGCGCGCGCTACTATGCGCTCGAGGACGGCACGCTGCAAAGCGGCTGGCAGACGCTGGAGGACGCAGTCTACCACTTTGACGCCGACACCTATGTGCTGCACCGCGGCGCGGCGCTCATCGACGGCAAGCCCTACTGCTTTGACGCCGAGACCGGCGCCATGCTGACCGACACCTTCGCCACCTACGACTACGGCACCTACTATGCCGGCCCCGACGGCGTCTGCCTGCTGGGCTGGCAGGATATCGACGGCGGCAGGTACTATTTTAACGCGACCGGCTATATGCTGACCGGATACCGGACGCTGGACGATGCCCTTTATTACTTTGACACCGACAGCGGCAAGCTGCTGACCGGCTTTAACACCGTCGACGGGCATCTCTGTTATTTCGGCGAGGACGGCGTCATCCGCCCGGGCGAGGTCGAGTACGAGGGCGTGCCGCACCTGTTCGACGCCGAGGGCCGCGCGCTGGACGGCTGGCAGACGCTGGCCGAAACGACCTACTACTATGTGATGGGCGTCAAGCAGACCGGCGAGGTACAAATTGAAGATGTGTGGTACAACCTTGGCACCGACGGCATTTTGCGCCATGGCTGGAGTGGCAACAGCTACTACGGCTCGACCGGCTACCCCCTGACCGGCTGGCAGACGTTGGGCAAAAAGCTCTATTACTTTGACGACAACGGCATCCTGGCCCGCAACACGACCATCGGCCAGTACAAGATCGACGCGAACGGCGTGGCCACCAAACAGCTGGGGGCCGGCAACTCGGTCTCGAGCTGCTACTACTATGTGCGCCGCAACATGCGCTACGCGCGCATCGGCGCCGACAGCTACGCGAATATGCTCAACTACGCGATGACCTACCACCGCGGCGCCTGCTACCATTACGCGACCTATCTGAACTATGTGCTCAACCAGGCGGGCATCGCCAACAGCATCATCTGGGGCCTCAACCCGCAGGGCGGCACCCATGTGTGGAACCAGCTCGCCAACGGGTATATCGTGGACGCCTGCAACGGCTACTACATGATCACGCCCGACCAGATGCGGGCGATGGGCTTTACCTGGTAAAAGCAGCGATTTGTCGTTTATCTCGAAAGGAAGTTTTGGCTATGGCGGCTTCGTTGGCGGTCCCCGTCAAATCATTCGATACCGACCCGCAACACGCCGGCCGCGCGCTGCGGCTGGCCGCCGTGCTGGGCTTTTTGGCAGTGCTCGCCGCGCTGGCGGCGGGGCTGGTCACCTGGCGCGCCGTGATGCCGGTGCTGACGGCGCCCGACCGGCCCGGCTTCCACCGCACGCCCGCCGGCATCACCGCCTATGACGAGGACCGGCAGCAGCTGTTCGGTATGGCGGACTACCGCGGCCATACCTACTATTTTGACGAGGCAGGCTATCTGCAGACCGGCTGGTTCACGACGGCGGCGGGCGGCCGCTGCTATGCCCTGCCCGACGGGCGGCTGCTGCAGGGGCTGCAGACCGTCGACGGGGCGGTGTATTACTTCTCCCCCGCCGACCATACCCTGCGCACCGGCTTTTGTGCGGTGGACGGCGTCTACCGCTACTTTGACCGCGAGACCGGCGCGCTGCGCAATGACGGCTTTATCACCGACGGGGCCGATACCTACTACGCCGCCGACGACGGCACGCTGCGCACCGGCTGGCAGACCATCGACGGGCGGCGCTATCACTTCAACGCCATCGGCCACCTGCAGACCGGCTACGCCACCGTGGACGGGCGGCTCTATGATTTCAGCGAGGATGGTGTTCTGCGCACCGGCTTCCATGAGATAAACGACACGCTGTATTATTTCGGCGAGGATGGCGTCATCCGCCCCGGCTACTACACCTATGACGGCACCGAGCGCCTGTTTGATGCCGAGGGCCGCATCATGGAGGGCTGGCAGACCATCGCCGACACGCGCTACTACTACGATTTCGGCGTCAAGGTGACGGGCGAGCGCGAGATCGACGGCGAGAGCTGGAACTTCGGCGACGACGGGGTGCTGCGCACCGGCTGGGTGGACCGCGGCGCCGACCGCTACTACTACGACGACCACGGCTATTATTACACCGGCTGGCACAAAATCGCCAAAAATCGCTACCATTTTGAGGATAATGGAGTTATGACCGTCAGCACCACGCTGGGCGGCTACTACATCGACGCCAACGGCGTGGCCACCAAGAAGCTGACCAAGGCCAAGACCGTGCAGGAATGCTATGACTATGTGCGCAGCTACTTAAGTTACCTGCGCATCCCCAGCGACACGCCGGAAAATATGCTCCAGCACGCGCTGACCAAGCATTACGGCGCCTGCTACCACTATGCCACGCTGTTCAACTATGTGCTCAACCAGGCCGGCATCGAGAACGACATCATCTGGGGCCACAACCCCAAGGGCGGCACCCATGTGTGGAACCGCCTGAAGGAAAACGGCCTGATCTGGGATTCCTGCAACGGCTTCCGCGGCATCACCGAGGAAGCGATGGCCGCCATGGGCTACACCTGGTAGCCCGCCGCCCGTTCCCCTGGCAAAATGCTTTGCCGCTGACCCTGACCTGAAGGAGGACCCCCGATGGGCCGACCCAACATTTCCCGCCGGGACTTTTTGCGCGGGCTCGGCGGCGCCGCCGCGGCCGGTGCCGCCGGCGCGCTGCTGGCCGGCTGTGACGCCGTGCAGGGCCTGCTGCAGGCCGTGCAGGGCCCGGCGCCCACCCCGGCGCCGTCGCAGGCCCCCGCCCCCACCCCGGAGCCGACGCCGGCGCCCAGCCATGTGCCGCTGCCCCCCAGCCATATGGTGTGGACCGGCACGTTCGAGCTGCCGGTGACCGGCGCCACCGCCTTTGCCATGTACCCGCAGCCGCTGTACGCGCAGGACCATAGCTATGACCCGGTGCTGCAGCTGCCGTCCGGCGCGCCGATGCGCGTGCTGGAGGTCAGCCACGACGAAACCTGGCTGCGCGCCGTCTACGAGAGCACCGAGGGCTGGCTGCCCACCGCCAGCGTGGCGCTCAACCTGCCGGACGTGGTGCCCAGCATTTTATATGACGATACCGATGCCTACGCCTCGGCCTTCAAGGCGCAGGGGCGGGACATCCCCGGCATCACCGGCCAGCAGCTGTACGATGCCACCGCCTACAACCCCCGTTTCGGGCAGGACCAGTTCGTGATGCCGGTGCTGTACCATGCGGCCAAAAAGTTTTATGCGGCGCAGCAGGCGGCGTTGGCCGCCGGCTACTGCCTGCGCGTGTATGAGCTGTTCCGCCCGATGGAGACCCAGCTCTACATATGCCGCCAGGTACAGGCGCTGGCCGCCGCCGACCCCGAGGTCCAGGCCGGCATCTCGACCCCGCCCTGGAGCACCGACTGGTTCATCGCCACCGGGCGCAGCAACCACCAGATCGGCTATGCCGGCGACGTGAGCCTGGTGCGCATCCTCAAGCAGGAGGTCGCTTTATGCAGCGGCTACGGCTATCCGCACATCACCGAGTATGAGTGGGTGGAGATGCCCACCGCCATCCACGAGATGAGCAGCGCCGCCGCCAGCATGAGCCGGCCCATCAACCCCACGGCCGGGGATTGGCGCTCGGTACCGGAGGCCGAGAGCATGACCCAGGGCAGCCGGCTGCTGCAAAAGTTCTGCACCGGGGCCGGGCTCACGCCCCTGGCCAGCGAGTGGTGGCACTTCAACGACAACGAGGCCATCACCAACGACCTGCTGAACCTGGCGCGGGGCGATTTCATCCCCTCGACCTGCGTGAGCATGGCGCCGGACCCCGCCCCGGTCTGAATCTGCCGGAAGCTGCCGAAAACTGCCGCTGCGCCGGCCCTTACGGGCCGGCGCGGTTTAGCGTGTCGAGTTCCTCGACACGCTGCAAAAGAGGGGTTCGGCGTTACTGGCTGCGCCGGTCCGCCTGCACCCCTCTCTTGGACACACCCCGTCGCAAAAATGCCTTGCGCATGCCTACGGCGACTTGCTGCGGCATTTTTGCTCTAGAGGTATCGGCCTCGTCGGCGCATGTCCGCCGAGACCGATGGATTTGAAATATATCTTTTGTGACAGCCGGCGCGGTTTTTGTTTGCACAACGCGGCCAAACGTGCTATAATACCGTCTCAAATAGAAATTCCTGCAAAAAGGAGCGATGCGGCATGGACTTTCTTGCAAGCGCGCAGGTGCTGGTGCCGGCGCTGTGCGGGCTGAGCGCGGCGGTGTTCGATGCCGCCGGCGATGACGCGCAGGCGCTGGCGGCGTTTGAAACGCGTTTTGCCTTTTCGCTGCAGGTGCAGCCGCTGTTCACCGCCGCGGGGCTGCGGCGCTTTTTTGCCGACCGCGGCGCGGAGCGCATCTTTTGGTTGCGGGACGCGCTGGACATCCAGGCGGTGCTGCTGAAAATCGGCGGACAGTGGGTAGTGCTGGGACCGTATGTGGACGCGCCCTGGAACGAGGGGCAGGCCCGGGTGCGGCTGGCCGCCCATACCTTGGGCGACGCGGCCCTGCTGCCCCACAAGGCCTACCGCTGCAGCCTGCCGGTTTTGAGCAGCGAGTATGTCATCAAGGTGGCCGCCCTGCTGCTGACGAACACCGTCGGCAACCCGCCGCGGGAGGTGGAGCTCATCGACCTGACCGCCCGGACGGCCGAGGACATGGCCCCCAAAATCTCGGAGGAATACGACGACCCTGCCCAGATCGACCGCCGCTATGCCTGGGAGGATGCGCTCATGGCCGCCGTGCGCGGCGGCCACACGTCGCAGGCACTGGCGCTGCTGGACGGTATCGGCAGCGTGATGACCGGCATCCGCTTTTTGACCGACAGCATCGCCGACCAGATCGCCGGAACCTGCACCTTCCGGGCTCTGGTGCGCCACGCCGCTTTGCAGGCGGGGCTGACGCCGGTGTTCGTCGACGCCTTGAGCCAGGAATACGCCCAGCAGATGCACCATGCCGTGGACAGTCAGCGCCTGAACGAGCTGACCCACCAGTACCTGGCCGCTTTCTGCCGTGCCGTGCGCGAGAACCGCAGGACCGGCTACTCGCCCCGTGTGCGGCAGGCTGTGCAGTACATCGAGCTGCATGTAAGCGCGCCGCTCACGGTGGAGCAGCTGTGCGCGCTGACCGGCGTGACCCGCCAGCGGCTGGGGGCGCTGTTCCGCGCCGAGACCGGCCGCACCGTCAAGGGCTATATCCAGCACCGGCGCTGCGAGTGTGCGGCGGAGCTGCTGCGGGACAGCCGCCTGCGGGTGCAGGAGATCGCCCGCTATGTGGGCTATGAGGACACTGCCTACTTTGCCCGCGTCTTCAAGGCCGAGACCGGCCGTACCCCACAGGAATATCGCAAGGAAACGTCCGTTCCCTGAATTTTGTTTTCCATTTATCGGGCTGCCTTTCTGTTTATCCTACAAGTATTTTGACTACGCGGCTGTCCAGGAGATGGGCGGCCTCGGCTTTTGGACCAACGGCTTCTGGCCCGGCATGCTGTGGCAGATGTTCCACGCCACCGGCGACGATATCTATTGCACGACGGCCCGGGCCGTCGGCGACCGGCTGGCCGTGCTGCTCGACCAGTTCGAGGGGCTCGACCACGACATCGGTTTCCTGTTCCTGCCCTCGGCCGTGGCCGACTACCGCACCACCGGCAGCGCCGAGGCCCGCCGCCGCGGCCTGCACGCCGCCAACCTGCTGGCCGGGCGCTACAACCCTGTGGGGCATTACATCCGCGCCTGGAACAACGCGCCGTGGGTGGGCAACGAGGTCAGCGGCCGCATGATCATCGACTGCATGATGAACATCCCGCTGCTGTACTGGGCGGCCCAGGAAAGCAACGACCCGCGCTTTGCCCACATCGCCAAGGCCCACGCCCGCACGGCGCAGCAGTACATCGTGCGGCCGGACGGCAGCTGCAACCATATGGTGGATTTTGACTCCGCCACCGGCGAATTTCTCAACAACCCCGGCGGGCAGGGTTTCGGGCAGGGTTCCTGCTGGAGCCGTGGGCAAAGCTGGGCCGTGTACGGCTTCGCGCTCAGCTACCGTCACACCGGCGAGGAAGAGTTCCTGAACACTGCCAAGCGCTGCGCGCACTACTGCATTTCGAGCCTTGCCACCAACGGCTGGCTGCCCTTGGTCGATTACCGCGCCCCGGCCGAGCCGGTCAAGTACGATTCCACCGCCGGCATGATCACGGCCGCCGGGCTGTTGGAGATCGCCAGCCATGTGGGCGAGTATGAGAAGCCGCTGTACACCAAGGCCGCGCTCAACATTTTGCAGGCCTGCGACAAGAAATTCTGCAACTGGGACCCGGAGCAGGATTCCATCGTGGACGGCGGCACCTTCTTCTACCATGACCCGACCGGCACGAACACCGAGGTGCCGATCATCTACGACGATTACTATTTCATCGAGGCCGTGCTCCGCCTGCTGGGCAAGGACCTGTTCATCTGGTGACGTCGCCGCTTGTTTTCAGCCAAAGGCCGGCCCCGGCAGGGAACGTTCCCTGCCGGGGCCGGCCTTGTATCATCATTCCTGGCAGCGGTAGACGGTGTCGATGAGGCGGTCGACGTCGGCAAAATGCTCAAGCATCAAGCAGTAACGCCGCAGCGCCGCCGCCCCGCGCAGCCCTTTCATGTAGTGCATGGCGTGGGCGCGGGCCTGCGGCATGGCCGCCCACTCGCCCTTGTCCTCACACATATGGTAGACCTGCTCACGCAGGGCCGCCATCCGCTGCGCCAGCGTGGGCGGGGGCGGGATGGGCGCGCCGGCCAGCGCCGCGTTGACGCGCCCGAACAGCCACGGGTCGCCCAGCGCCCCGCGCCCGATCATCACGCCGTCGCAGCCGGTGGCCGCCAGCAGGGCGAGCGCATCCTCCGGTGCGGTGATGTCGCCGTTGGCCAGCACCGGGATGTCCACGGCCTGCTTGACGGCGGCGATGCCGGCGGCGTCCACGGGCGGGGCGTACATCTGCTCCCGCGTACGGCCGTGCACGGCCAGCAGGTCGGCGCCGTTGGCCGCGCAGGTCTTGGCCACCGCAGGGCCGGTGACGTGGTCGGCGTCCCAGCCAAGGCGCATCTTGACCGTGAGTGGGGTATCCGCGCCCAGCGCCGCGCGCGCCGCCGCCACCATCCGCCCGCACAGGTCAGGGTCCAGCAGCAGCTTGCTGCCGGCGCCGCTGCCTGTGATCTTGGGCGCCGGGCAGCCCATGTTGATGTCGAGGATGTCAAAGTTGACGCCGTGCGCGCGCAGCACGCCGATGGCGGCGGCCAGTGTCTCGGGCTCGGCGCCGAACAGCTGCACGGCATAAGGCCCGCGCGGCCCGCCGTCCAGCGTGTCGCGCGCCAGCGCCAGCGATTTTTTGTCGCCGAAGGTCAGGGCCTTGGCGCTGACCATCTCGCTCACAGTCCACGCCGCGCCGTGCTCCGCCATCAGGTGGCGGCAGGCGGCGTCGGTCAGGCCAGCCATGGGGGCAAACACCGCGCCCGCCGGCAGCTCCAGCCCGCGCAAACGCATCATGCCAGCCCCCTTTCTTTTGCGTGACGCACAAAATCCGCTTTTTATTGTACCACAACCGCCGCAAACGTGCTATACTGTGAGCAGGCATTTTTGTGGAGGACAAGTTATGAAGCTACTGGTCTTGGACGGCAACAGCCTGGTCAACCGCGCGTTTTTCGGCATCCATCTGCTCACCACCCGCGACGGGCGCTACACCAACGCCATCTACGGGTTCCAGAACATCCTGCTCGGCCTGCTGGAGGCACATCAACCGGACGCCGTCGCCATCGCCTGGGACGAGCGCGCCCCCACCTTCCGCCATGAAAAATATGACGGCTACAAGGCGAACCGCCACGGTATGCCGGAGGAGCTGGCCCAGCAGATGCCGGTGCTCAAAGAGCTTTTGACCGCGCTTGGCTTTGTGCAGGTAAGCAAGACCGGGTGGGAGGCCGACGACATTCTGGGCACGTTGGCCGCCGCCTGCCGCGCCAGGGGCGGCACCACGCTGCTGGCCACCGGCGACCGCGACAGCCTGCAGCTGGTCACGCCGGACACCACCGTGCTGCTGGCCACCAACAAGGAAACGCTGGTCATGGACGAGACCGCCATCCGGGACAAATACGGCGTTGCGCCCAAACAGCTCATCGACGTGAAGAGCCTGATGGGCGATTCCTCCGACAATATCCCCGGCGTGCCGGGCATCGGCGAGAAATCCGCCCTCGCGCTGGTGCAGAGGTTCGGCACGCTGGAGGGCGTGTATGCGCACCTGGACGACAAGGCCGTCAAGCCCAAGCAGCGCGAGAACCTGGCCGCCAACCGCGACAAGGCCGACCTTTCGTATTGGCTGGGCACCATCCGCACCGATGCCCCCGTCGAGACCGACCCCGCCGCCTATGTCCGCGGCACGGCCGACGCCGCCGCGGCGATACAAATCCTGGCCGGCCTTGAGATGCACACGATGGCCGCGCGCTGGGGGCTGGACGCGCAGGCCGGCGCGGCGCCCGCCGCGCCTCTGCCGGAGCTTGAGCCAGAACCGATGCCGTTTTTGTTCAGCGGGCGGTACTGCCTGGCCTGCGGCGAGGACGGCTGGTATGCGGTGCAGACCGGCGAGACGCCGGCGCTCTACCTGCTGGCGGAGGAGACGCTGCCCGCCCTGCTGGACAGCGATGCCGAGGTCTGGGCCTTTGACGCCAAGCCGCTCTACCACCTGGCGCTGGATGCCGGCGGCGTGGGCAAAGCCATCCGTTTTGACGGCAAGCTGGCCGCCTATCTGCTCAACCCCTCGGCCACCAAATACGAGATCGCGCCGCTGGCGGCCGACTATGGCGCCGCGCCGCTGTTTGCCTGCGCGGACTGCCCCGCAGCCGGGGTGCTGCCGCCGCTGCTGGAGGCGCTGGCCGCGGAACTGGACCAAAACGGCCTGCGCGCTTTGCATGACGAGATGGAGCTGCCGCTGGCCCGCGTGCTGGCGGATATGGAGCGCGCCGGCTTTGCCGTCGACCCGGCGGGCATCGCCGCTTTCGGCGATGCGCTGCGCGGCGAGCTGGACGGCATCCGCGAGGCCATCTACAGGGAGGTCGGCTACACCTTCAACCTCAACAGCGCCAAGCAGCTGAGCGAGGCCCTGTTTGACAAGCTCGGCCTGCCGCCGCGCAAAAAGAGCCACCGCGACTACTATTCCACCGACGCCGAAACGCTGGAGAGCCTGCGCCCCTACAGCCCGGTCGTGGATGACATTTTAAAATACCGCACCTACGCGAAATTGCTTTCCACCTATGTGGACGGGCTGCTCAAGGCGCTGGGGCCGGACGGGCGCATCCACTCCACCTTCATCCAGACCGAGGCCCGCACCGGGCGCATCTCCTCGACCGAGCCGAACCTGCAGAACATCCCCATCCGCACCGAGCTGGGCAGCCGCCTGCGCGGGTATTTCCACGCCGGGGCCGGGCAGACGCTGGTGGACGCCGACTATTCCCAGATCGAGCTGCGCATTTTGGCCCACATCACCGGCGACGAGGCGATGCAGGCGGCGTTTTTGTCCGGGGCGGACATCCACCGTTCCACCGCCGCCAAGATCTACCATGTGCCGGAGGATGAGGTCACCCATGCCCAGCGCACGGCCAGCAAGGCCATCAACTTCGGCATCATGTACGGCAAGGGCACCTACTCGCTGGCCAAGGACCTGAACGTATCGGTCAAGGAGGCCGAGGCGTTTTTGGCCGCCTACCTGGCCGCTTTCCCGCGCGTGGACGGCTATATGCAAAGCTGCATCGCCGACGCGAAGGAGAAAGGCTATGTGGCGACGCTGTTTGGCCGCCGACGGCAGCTGCCGGAGCTGGCCAGCTCCAACTTCCAGGTACGCTCGAGCGGCGAGCGCATGGCCCGCAACACGCCCATCCAGGGCACGGCGGCCGACATCATCAAGCTGGCGATGGTGCACGTTTGGCAGCGCCTGCGCGACGAGCACCTGACCGCCCGGCTGCTTTTGCAGGTGCACGACGAGCTCATCGTCGAGGCGCCGGCGGACGAGGTCGAGCGGGTCAAGACCCTGCTGAAAGAAGAGATGGAGCAGGTGGTCACCTACTCGGTGCCGCTGACCGTTGAGGTCGGCGCCGGGCAGACCTGGCTGGAAGCGCATTGAGGATACGGTTTATCGGACAGGATATGTGCCATACTGGCCTTACCAAACAAAAGGAGGCGCCGCTATGACCGCCATTTACCCTCTGAGCGCCCTGCTGGGGCGCATGAAATACATCACCCGCTGGAGCCTGATGCGCAACGGCCGCCCGGAATCCTTGAGCGAGCATACGGCCGACACCGCCCTGCTGGCGCACACGCTGTGCCTGATCGCCCAAAGCTGCACCGGCACCGGCGCCGACATCCGCCCCGACACGGTGGCGACGGCGGCGCTCTACCATGACGCGCCGGAAATTTTGACCGGCGATATGCCCACCCCGGTCAAGTACAAGAACGCCGAGCTGCGCACCGCCTACAAGGCGCTGGAGCGCGAGAGCGCGGCCGCGATGGCGAAGCTTGCCCCCGAACCGCTGCGCGCCGAGAGCGAGCAATACCTGACCGGCGAGGTACTGAACGATGCCGAGCGCAAGCTGCTCAAGGCGGCGGACCGGCTGTCGGCGCTCATCAAGTGCACCGAGGAGCTGCAGGCCGGCAACCGCGAGTTTGCCGCCGCCTATGACCAGCAGCTGGGGGCCTTACGCGCGATGGACTGCCCGGAGGCCGATTATTTCATCGAGCATATGCTCCCCTGCTACGCGCAGAACCTGGACGAGCTGACCCGCGGGCGGTTTTGACGGGGCCTTGTAAAGTTTTGCGCCAAACAGGTGACAACGGCGCCAAAATGGTGTATACTGTAGGCAGGAACGCAATATAGCCCCAGATATGGGGGAGAGGAGCCGGAAATGAAAACATTTTTGAAGGTGTTGGCCGCCGTGGCCGTCGTGGCCGGCCTGGCCGCCGCGCTGTACTTTGCCCTGCGCCCCAGGCTGGAGCCGGAGTACATCGTGCTGGAGGACAGCGAGGACTGATTTTTATTGCACAAAATACCGCCGCCCCGGGCCCAAGGCCCGGGGCGGTGCTGTTTCATTTTCAAGGGCGGCGCTTAAAAATCCAACTCCTCCAGCCGCAGCAGGGCGAGGATGTAGATCTTGAGCGCCTCGATGAGCTTGTCAAAATTGGCTCCCTCGTTGGCGCCGTGCATGGGCCCGGCGAAATCGGGCAGGGGCAGGTCGGTGTGCTCGGGGCCAAAGCTGACCGCCAGCGGGAAGTGCCGCGCATAGGTGCCGCCGCCCATCACAAAGGGGGTCTTGTGCTCGCCTGTGACCTCGTTGTAGGTGTTGATGAGGATCTGGATGGCCGGGTGGTCGGCGCTGATGTAGAACGGCACGCGGCTGCTCACGTTCTCCAGCGCCGCCGCCGTGCCGCACACTTTGCGCATGGCGGCGGTGAGCTTGTCGGCGTCGGTGTTGGTCGGGTAGCGGCAGTCAAAGCTCTGGCGCAGGCAGCGGTTCTCCATTTTGATGGTGCCGCCGACGATGGTCAGCGGATCGAATACGCCGTCATCGGCGGCGATGCCCAGGGCCTGGCCGGCGGTGTCGGCGTGCAGGGTGGCCAAGACCTGCAAGTAGGCCGTCTCGGCCGGCGTGCAGACATCGCTCTGCAAAAGGCAGTCGACAATGCGCGCGATGGCGTTGACGGTGCCCCCCGGCATGGCGGCGTGTCCGCTCTTGCCCCAGCCGCGGAGCACGGTGCGGGCGGGGTCGGCGGGGTCGGGCTCAATCGTCACGCCGTCGACGGCACGCAGAGCGCTGCGCGGCGCGCGCACCGTGCACACGGCGCGGTCCGGCACGGCGTTGACCGCCACGCCGCCGGCGAAATCGACGATGACGCCGTCTATAAACACCGGCGAGACCAGCTCGCCGCTAAAGCCGCCCTTCTCGCCGTTGCAGACCGGGAACTCGGCGTCCGGCGTGAAGCAGAAGACCGGCTGGGGGTAGTGTTCGACATAGTAGTGCGCGTCGGTCATGCCGGTCTCTTCGTTGGCGCCGAGCAGGGCACGCACCGGGTAGCGCAGGGCGGCGCCGCTGTCTTTCAAATATTTGAGCGCGTACAGGCACAAAATGCCGGGGCCCTTGTCGTCGGCCACGCCGCGGCCCAGCAGCCAGCCGTCGCGCAGGCGCACGGTGTAGGGGTCGGCGTCCCAGCCGTTGCCCTCTGGCACGACGTCGACGTGGGTGATGGTGGCCAGGTACTCCTTGCCGGCGGCGATGGGCGCCGTCTCGGCCCAGCCGATGCGGTTCCCATCGTTGTGGGTGGCAAGGCCCAGCTCGGCGGCAATGGTCAGCGCGCAGTCCAGCGCCGCGGCCGGGCCTGGGCCGTAGGGCTTGCCGAACTCCGGCTTGCCCTCGACGCTCGGCACGGCGACGAGGCGGGTGATATCGCGCAGGATGTTCTCGCGGTTTTGTTCGGCAAAGGCGTCGATGGACGCCCAACGGGCATCGGTGGTCATGGGATACAGCCTCCCTGCTTGGTCGTTTGCCCCTATTATAGCACGGCCGCCGCAAAAGGCCAAGGGTCAAAGCAACTTTTCGTACACATCCAATGTGTACGCCGTCCCGGTGCGCGGGTCGGTGCGGGGCTCGCTGCGGGTGTACACAAGGCCGCAGGCGCGCGCCAGCGCCTGCGAGGCGGTGTTCTGCCGCCGGGCGGTATAGAGGAATTTTTGCGCGCTCTTCTCGCGCTTGCACCAATCGAGCAGACAGGTCAGCACCTGCCTGCCGTACCCGTGCCCCGTGAAGGCCGGGCCCAGCGCGATGCCGGTATCCTCCCACACGCCGGGCGCTGTCTCCTGCACGCCGGCAAAGCCGATGGCCTGACCGCTTGCTCTCTCGTATACGAGCCAGGCATCGTGGTCCTGCTGCCAGGCCAGCGTGCGGCGCATACGTTCCTGCGCGGCCTGCTCCGTTTCCGTCACCTGCCACAGCATATGGCGGGCGGTCTCGGGCCGGGACCAGACGTTTTGCCAGAGGGCCGGCCAGTCATCAAAGACCGCCTTGTCCAGATAGATGTCCTTGGCTTGCAGCATGGTGCTGTTCCTCCGTAAAATCCGGCTGCATCTCGCACATATCCTGCCAGTAGCGCTTGGGCGCATGGGTGCGCTGCACCGTGGGGTTGCGGCGTTCCTCGATGCTCAGGGCCTTGAAAAAGCGCTTCCACAGGGCCTGCCAGTCGGCCTCGGCGGCGTCGGTATCGGGCTCCCACCGTTCCATCGTCAGGTACTGCACGGTGCCGTGGCGGCGCAGCAGGGCGGTGCCGTGCGTAGCGTCAAAGATCAAAAAATCCTCGTCCGGCAGGCGGCTGCAGAAGTGCGCGCGCAGCAGCGGCAGCACGCGGTTTTTGGGGTGGATGACGGCGCCCAGCATACCGCCGCGCTCCTCAAAGCGCAGGAACTCGATGAACTTGTTGGCCTCGTTGTTGACGGCACGTTCCAGCGCGAAGGCGGCGGCCACATCGGGGTCACCGAGGCGGTCGGCCGCGCGGGGACCACGCTCAAAGCACTGGCGGGCGAAGCGCAGCAGGGTCAGGTCCTTGCCGTCCGCATCGCTCAAAAAACCGGTCATCACGTGGTCCCGCACCGCCGGGCCCAGCCGGTCGAGCCCCGCCGCCGCGCGCTGCGCGTGCGCGGGGTCGGTGACGATATCACAGCTACCAAACAGACTCATCTGCCCCTGCTCGGGGCCGACGAGGGCGGCCGGCACCTCATGGCGGGCAAAGCTCTCGAACAGGCAGCAGAGAAAGCCGGGATAGCTGCCGTCATAGCGCCAGGCGGCGGCGCTCACATACGCCGGGTAACGCATTGCAGCGCCTCCCTTTGCACCAGTGCGGCCGCGGTGTGCGCCTCGACACCGGCGGCCGCCAGAGTGTGCACAGCCGGCGCCGCGCCGGGCAGCGGCTTGGCCACGAAATCATCGAGGCTCAACTGCTGCACGCCGACGCCGAAAGCCTTGGGGTCCAGCAGCGCGCCGGCGATCTCCTGCCGGGTGCCGTGCGCCCCCGCCTTACCGCCGCAGGTAATGAAATACTGCGCGCGCTTGAGCACCACGCCCAGGCGCTTGAGCTCCGCCATGCCCAGCGTCTGCTGGCGGCGCGCCTGCAGGATGCGCAGGGCGCTCTTGGGCCCGATGCCGGGCACGCGCAGCAGCACGGCCTTGGGCGCGGTGTTGACCTCGACGGGGAAAAACGCCGGGTGGCGCAGTGCCCAGGTGCATTTGGGGTCAAGATAGGGGTCAAAGTCCGGCTCGTCCTCGCTCAACAGCTCGGCGGCCGAGAACTGGTAGTAGCGCAGCAGCCAATCCGCCTGGTAGAGCCGGTGCTCGCGCAGCAGCGGCGGCGGCGTGGAGGGCGCGGGCAGGGCTTCATCGGCCACGACCGGCAGATAGGCCGAAAAGAACACACGCTTGAGCGCGTATTTTTTGTAAAGGCCCTCGGTCAGGCGCAGGATGTGCAGGTCATGCTCCGGCGTGGCGCCGATGATCATCTGGGTGCTCTGGCCGGCCGGGGCAAAGGCCGGCGCGTGGCGGTAGACGGCGAGCTCGCGGCGGCTCTCGGCGCTCTGCACGGCGATCTGGCCCATCGGGCGCAGGATGGCCTGCTTGGTTTTGTCCGGCGCCAGCGCCGCAAGGCTGGCCCCGCTGGGCAGCTCGATGTTGACCGAGAGCCGGTCCGCCAGCAGGCCGATGCGCTCGACAAGGCGCGGGTCCGCCCCCGGTATGGTCTTGGCGTGGATATAACCGTTGAAGCGGTATTCCTGCCGCAGGATGCGCAGCGCCTCGATCATGCGCTCCATCGTGGCGTCGGGGCTCCCCGTCACGGCGCTCGATAAAAACAGCCCCTCGATGTAATTGCGGCGGTAAAAACCGATGGTCAGCTCGGCCAGCTCCCGCGGCGTGAAGGTCGCGCGCGGGCGGTCGCTGGAGCGCCGGTTGACGCAGTAGCGGCAGTCATAGCAGCAGGCGTTGGAGTACAGCACCTTTAACAGGCTGACGCAGCGCCCGTCCGGCGTGAAGGCGTGGCAGATGCCGGGCGCCGCGCAGCTGCCCAGGGCCCCGTGCCGCCCCGGCCGGTCCACCCCGCTGGAGGTGCAGGCGACGTCATACTTGGCGCTGTCGGCCAGAATGGCCAGCTTATCGGCCAGATCCATGCCCGCTCACCTCCCCCGCGTGCGGTCCCAAAATGGGTAGAAGAAAAACAGCCCGCGGCACGGCGCCTTTTGCCGGGCCGCGGGCAGCGTGTAAAAATCGTGGTTGAGTGCCAAAGAAAACGCAAAAGAAGAAGAGGCAGCGGATGCAATCGAGGGCAAAAGAAGAAAAAAGCGGCCA
>CANRLV010000042.1 GCA_947631565.1 uncultured Gemmiger sp.
CACATGGGACAGCACCGGTCACGGCAGGAATTATAATGGACAGAGATACACCCGCAGTCTTCACATACACTGATGTTCACGCCAAAGGCGCCGGTTTTGCAGTTCCTGATGTGGTACGCAGTTTTTCTCTGCGCGGCGGACAGTTCATGGGTTCTTTCATAAGCGGGATAAAAACGGTTAAAGACATCCTGTATGGTACAGTCAGCGCTCATAGCCTGCCGCCCTCCGGGACATCAAAGGGACTGCGGATCCCCAGAAGTGTCTTACTGCTTACATGGAGATACACGTCCGTAGAACGCGGATCCACATGGCCGAGAAGGGACTGGATGTATTTGATATCTATCCCATCTTCGAATAAGTGACTGGCGAAACTATGACGGCAGGTATGGGAAGAAACGCGGCGGGTGATCCCGGCCCGTCTGGCACTTTCTTTGAAGAACTGGTTGACACCGTTTATATCGAGATATCCTCCGGTCCATGAACTGGGGAAAAGGATACCTTTTGGGCGGCCGCATTGATACCAGTACTCTGTGAGGATGTCAAGATTTTTTGAGGACAGGATCGTATAACGGTCAATACGGCCTTTGGTTTCGCGGACATGGATCGTCATGTTTGTGCGGGAGACATCGTCATAATGGAGATGGATGGCTTCCGATACCCGCAGCCCGGAAGAATACATCGTTGAGATAATGGCTTTGTGCTTCAGGTTAGGAGTGGCATCAATGACGGCATTGATCTCCTGCCGGGACAGGACAGCAGGGAGGTTCCGTTCCCTCTTCATGGCAGGGACTTCGTCATCGTCCCACATGACTTTAAGGACTCTTTTATAGAAAAATTTGATAGCGGAACGGTAATGGTTATGGGTTTCGGGAGACCTGCCTTCAAGACGTTTGGCAGTAAGGAAAGCGTCCGCATCCTCCAAAGTAAGGGATGAGACAGGTTTTCCGGTAAAGCGCAGGAAATAGCTTACATTGCTGCAGTACAGTTGGATAGTAGCCTCACGCAGGTTCCGTTTTTCTGCGGCAAAGCGGATCGAATCAAAAATATCTTCGTACATAATAAAACCTCCGTAATGAGTAATGGTTGACAGTAACGATTACCCATTCGGAGGAGCGTTGGCATCATAATTCCGCTTGCGGAAGATGCCGGAAAGTGGTATTCTATTCATGGGCAGTGGAGGTCTCCGTATTTGGTTGTTTTGTGTGGTAACTTAACAATACCGTATAACGGAAGATTTTTCCACTGCTTTTCAATTTTTGAGAAAGAAAAACTGCGCCACAGCCTCGGCAGGCCATCGCGCAGCGATTTTGTTCAATCGGGATTTGAATTTTACCCAATATATTTTCGATGGGAGAGTTTGACATTATTTTGGCTCACCATAGCGTATTGCATCGTGGTATCAATTTGCGCATGACCCAAAAGCTGCTGCACTTGCTCAATCGGCATACCCTTGTCTATGGCGCGGGTAGCAAGCGTTCGGCGGAATTTATGCGGGTGGACCTTTTCCAGGCCCAAGCTGCGGCCAATCTTGCGTATACGGATCTCAACGCCGCTGATCTCCAAACGGTTGTGAGGCTTCAACAGGGATACAAAAAGTGCAGGATTATCATCCCTTCTGCTGTTTACATAATTGCGAAGATGGATTTTTGTCCGGGCATCAAAATAAACTGGTCTTTCTTTATTGCCTTTTCCAAACACAATACATTCACGGTTTTCAAAATCAATGTCTGCAATATTTAGGTGTACCAGTTCACCGACGCGCATCCCTGTTGAGGCCAACAGGTCTACCATTGCCAAGTCGCGGATATTGGTACAGTTGTCCCGTATCATTTCCAGTGCTTCGTCGCTGTACGTTTCCTTCACTGTTTTTGAGGTCTTGATTTTGTGGATCCTTCGCACCGGACTTTTTAAAATATAATTTTCATCCTCCAGCCAGGCAAAAAAGCTTGAAAGTATCCGTCGGATATTATCAATATTTCCTTTGGTGCAGGTGCTCCCCTGTTGATAATCCGCCAGATACTGCCGCAAATCATCTGTTGTGACCTCAGTCAGATGCAACGTTATTTTCAGCAGCAGATGGTTGATGGTCGCACGGTAATATTTCAGTGTTTTTTCGCTGCAGCCTTCCACACGCTTTGCGGCAAGGAAGCTTTCCATCAGCTCATTATTGGATACCTGTTGTGCGGCGGCTCCTGCTCCCGCGGCAATGTCTATATCCCACAACACATGGGTCAGCACTTCATGCAACTGTTTCATCTGGGCATTGTTCAGGGTGGGCAACATGGCCTGCTCGATTTTTAGTATAACACTGTTTTTCATGTTGATACACTCCTTTTGCTTGGTGTACCAACATTCTACACCATTCAATAATCAACCGAAATACTGCTGCATTAAGGATTTTTTGAGCGTTTCCAGCTTTTTAAGACTTTGTTGGATTGCAAATTTTGATTTGTCGGTGTGCATAACGAAAGCAGCAAACTGTTCTTGCAATGCTTTCGGCGGGACAATAAATTCCGTTTTTTCCATACCGCTTTTTGTTAGATGCATCATCGCTATGCCATGAGTTTCAGCCATGAGCGATTTCGTTACATATTCAAGCAACTTGCAAAGAAACTGCTTATTATAAACATCACTAACTAATACTTTCCAGATGTGATAGTGATATATTACCTTACCTCCATTCCAAATTTGTGGGCCAAATGATGCTGACCATGCATAGAGTAAATCTCCATTATCGCAATACTTGTCTTCATCGAGTTCCAAATCAGAGTAGTACCATCCTCGATTGGAGAAGAAATTACCGACACGAAGCACTGGATATTTGCCACTATCCAACAGCTCATCTTGTTTGTATGCTCTTCCATTCAAAAGAGTAGCATTATCTTCTAGCGTTTCTTTTTTCCAACCGCATGGATTATGTACCGGGTCCCCAAACATCTCTACAAATCGGGATTTGACAAGTTCCTCCAATTTTAACTGCTGTTGTTTTTGCAGCTCAATCAAGCTGCTGATTCTATCTAATACCTCAACGATATTCGCCTGCTCTGTTTCCTCAGAAATAGATAACTCAAGTTGCTTCAGCCACTTGAAATGTCGATTATATCCTGTATCAGGAATTCTTGCACTACACAAAGCATAATACAAATATTTATAATTTGCACCTCTATTTTTGGCCTTGAGCAGCTTTACCCCGTCTGCACCCAAGAAAAACGGCTCGTCCACATACTTTATAATTCTCGTATGGTCGCCAAACAGAATGGCCGGGACATCGGTATAAAGTCCCTCATCTCTGTCTGTGTACCCGGCAATGTGCTTTTGGCCCTGGTCAATAATCGGGTGTTTCCCCTGCGGCAAATATTCTTCCTGTGGGATTTTGCAGCCTTCTTTTGTGACATCTTCAAAAATATCCAGGAAATGCGCTTTCACACCATCCCCTCCAATTCCTCCAGCCCCTTGCTGATCTCGGCTTCCAGTTCCCGCAGCTCGGCAAGGATCTGGCTTGTCGGCGGGTACTCCACCGGCACATACTCGGTCTTTTTGTACTTGTTGATGGAAAGGTCATACCCGTTTTTCACGATCTCGGCCTTGGGCACCAGAAAGGACTTCCCGGTGCGCTGACGGTCTTTCTCCCCTGCCAAATCGCGGAAGCGGGCCACGATGTCGGGAATGTCGTTCTCGGTCACCGGGGTGCGCTTGTCGTCCAGACTGAAACCGTCCGCCTGCATATCGTAGAACCACACACTGTCGGTGCCGCCGTGGCCGGTCTTGGTAAAGACCAGCACACCGGTGGAAACCCCGGCGTAGGGCTTGAACACGCCGGAGGGCATCGAGATGACAGCCTCCAGCCGGTTATTCTCGACCAGCTCGGTGCGGATGGCCTTGTGCGCCGTCGAGGAGCCAAACAGCACGCCGTCCGGCACGATGCAGGCGCAGCGCCCGCCGGTGCGCAGCATACGCAGGAACAGCGCCAAAAACAGCAGCTCAGTCTTTTTGGTCTTGCACACCCTGAGCAGGTCGGGGGCGACGGTGTCGGCGTCCAGACTGCCCTTGAAAGGCGGATTGGCCAAAATCAGGCTGTAAGCGTCCTTGTCGGGGTTCTGGTCGGAAAGGCTGTCACGATATTCGATGTACGGGTTTTCAATGCCGTGGGTCATCATGTTCATGGCGCCGATGCGCAGCATCGTGCGGTCCATATCATAGCCATGGAACATATGGTTCATGTAATGGTCTTTTTTGCGGCGGTCAAAGAATATCTCCTGCTTGTGGGTCTCCTTGAGGTACTCCGCTGCCGTGACCAGAAAGCCCGATGTACCGCAGGCGGGGTCACAGATGACATCATCCGGACCCGGCTGCATCAGCTCCACCATCATGCGGATGATGTGCCGCGGGGTGCGGAACTGCCCGTTTCGCCCCGACTGGGAAATTTTGCTGAGCAGGTATTCGTACACATCGCCGCGGATGTCGGTGCCCTGCACCTGCGCCATTTGGGTATAGATATCGTCCAGACAGTCCACCACCTTGGAAAGCACCAGCGGCGTGGGCAGCTTGAAGATCGCATCGTCCATGTATTTGGAGTAGGCGCTGTTTTTGTCGCCGTGCAGCGTTTTGATGAACGGGAACACCCATTCCTGCATGACGGTGTACATCCGTCCCGCCGGAAAATCCCGGAACACCGACCACTTGAGCTGCTGGCCGTCGATCCTGCGCTCCCCGATCTCGACCTCGCCGGCAAAGATGCTTTTGTATGGCAGGCCGAGCATAGCACTCTCTTTGGCGCGCAGGTTGTCGCTGTCGTCCAAATCATGGATGAACATTAGATAGGTGACCTGCTCGATGACGTCCAGCGGGTTGACAAGGCCGCCCGCGGCAAAAATGTTCCACAGGCTGTCGATGCGGTTTTTCAGTTCTCCGGTGATCATACGTCTGCCTCCCTGTTCCAGGTGTAGGCGGTGTAGCGTCCGCCTCCGATTTTGATGACCTTGCCCGATTTGACCAGCTCATTGAGCGCACGCTGCACCGTGACCTGCGCGATATCGGGGCATTTTTGCAGGATCTCCGCCTTGGTGATCCTGCCCAAGGTCTCCTTGATGACCTCGCGCACGCGCTCCGGCTTGGAGTAGCCGCTGGTGATGAGTACCTGCGCGCGGGCGGAAAACTCCCGGCAGGCAGCCACCACGATGCCCAGCAGATAGCGCACGAACGGCGCGTAGTCATTGGCGCCCTCGTGCCAGTTTTGGGAGCTTTGCTGCAGCGCCTCGTAGTAGGTCTCTTTGCTCTGCTCGATAAGCTTTTCGATAGAGATATATCTGCCGACGGTGTACCCGGCACGGTACAGCAGCAGCAGCGTCAGCAGGCGGCTCATGCGGCCGTTGCCGTCGTTGAAGGGATGGATGCAGAGGAAATCAAGGATAAACATGGGGATGAGCAGCAGCGGGTCCATCTCGGCGTTCTGCAGTGCCGCGGCAAAGGCCGCGCACAGGTGCTCCATGGCCTCGGCGGTCTCCCACGCGGGCACGGGCTGGAAGTGCACGGTCTTGTGCCCGGCGGCGTCGACCTCCGCAATGACGTTATCGCTGTTTTTATAGCTGCCGCCGATGCTCATGCCGCTGTACTTGTACAGATCGCGGTGCAGCTGCAAGATCACCGGGGGCCGCGGCGGTATATAGTCATAATTTTCGTGGATGGTGGCCAGCACGTCACGGTAGCCGGCGATCTCCTTCTCGCTGCGGGTTCTCGGCATCGTCTTATCCAGCACGATTTTTTTCAGCCGTTCATCGGAGGTGTAGATGCCCTCGATCTTGTTGGATGCCTCGGTGCTTTGGATTTTGGCGATCTCGACCAGCTGTGAGAGCGTGTCCGCCTTGGCCTCTGCAAACCGGCTTTGCTCCCCCTTGTATTCATGGATCTGCGCAAGCAGGGCCACGATATCCGGGGAAAGGAGCGCTTTGTAGGATTTTTCAAAATCGTAATTTCTCATGGAGCCACCGTTTTTCCAAAGTAGTAGGCTTTTGAGCCACTTTTATAATAGCTTTTAAGCGGATGCTTGTCAATGATAATTTTATCATTTTGTTTGAAATGATAAAATTGATTGTGTGTTCTATCATGGTCGGCCCTAAACCGTGCAAGCAAACTGCGCGCCGGCTGTGCTTTGCACAGCCGGCGCGGCGTATTATTCTGTCCGCTTGCGGAACTCGTCCACGACCGCCAACAGCGTCGGGTCAAGGTAGCCGAGCGCTTTGTCCGCGATTTTTTGCGGTATGCCGTAGTAGGCCTGGGCGATACCGCCGGTAATGGCGGCGATGGTGTCGCTGTCGCCGCCGATGGAAATGGCGTTGCGGATGGCATCCTCAAAGCCGTTCGATTCCAAAAAGGCCTCGATCGCCTGCGGCACGCTGCCCTGGCAGGTCACGTCAAAGGTGTAGGCGGGGCGGATGCCGTCCAGCGTGAAGTCCAGCGGGTAGTAATTGCTCTGGATGTACGCGCGTATCTCCGGGATGCGCTTGCCCTGCCGCGCCAGCCAGATGGCCGCCGTCGTCGCCTCGGCGCCCTTTAGGCCCTCCGGGTGGTCGTGCGTGACCGCGGTCACGGTGCGGGACAGCGCCTTGGCCTGCTCCCAGCTGTCCGCCAGGAGGCCGCAGGCGCTCACCCGCATGGCGGCGCCGTTGCCGTAGCTGCGGTAGGGGCGCGGGTCGTCGCTGCACAGCCAATCCAAGAATCGCCCGCCGTAGCCGCAGTCCGGGTATTGCCGCCCGATCTTGCGCATCCAATAGACGGCCTTTTCATCCAGGTGGGTATAGTCGCCGCCGCAGTCCAGCAGCGCCTGCGCGATGGCCGCCGTCATGACGGAATCGTCGGTCGGGAAGCATTGGTCGGTGAACAGCGTGAACTCCTTGCTTTTGATGTTGTTCCACTCAAAGCGGGAACCGACGATGTCCCCCACGATAGCACCCAGCATGGTTTACTTCTCCCCTTTCCTGTGTGCGGCACCGCCGCGGGCCTTGAAATCGTTCTCGATGCGCGTTTTCCAGCCGGCGCCAAGGGCCGCGCCGGGGGCCGCGCGCACAGCGCAGACCGTATCGCTCACGACCTCATAGTTGAGGCGGGTGCCGACGCTGTCGCTGTGGAAGGTCACGGCCCGGTCGGCGCCGATGCCCATCTGACCGGCCGTGGTCACGGCGTCCATGTTAGCGCCCAGGAACAAAAACTCCCAGCCGTACCTGCTCTGCTCGTGCTCGATCATCGCCTTGACGCGGTCCAGCGTGTAGCGGCGGCTGGCGTTCTCGAGCCCGTCGGTGGTGATGACGAACAGCGTCTTCTCCGGCACGTCCTCCGGCCGGGCGTACTTGTGGACGTTGCCGATGTGGTGGATGGCCCCGCCCACGGCATCCAGCAGCGCCGTGCAGCCGCGGGCATAATACTCCTTGCCCGTCAGCGCCGGCACCTGCGCGAGCGGCACGCGGTCATGCAGCACGGTGATCTCAGTGTCGAACAGCACGGTGGAGACGAGCGTCTCGCCCGGGGTGGCTTTCTGCTTTTCCATCATGGCGTTGAAGCCGCCGATGGTGTCGGCCTCGACGCCGGCCATCGAGCCGCTGCGGTCCAGGATAAAGACGAGTTCGGTGCGTTGGTTTTTCATGGTCTGTACCTCCGTTTGCGTTTGTGTGGGGTCTGCTTGCAAACACAGTATAGCGGAGGCACGGCGCGGTTTGGTCGCCCGCCAGGCGACATTTTCAATGGCTTCAGGCGCCCAGCAGCGGCTGGTCGAAGGCGAACAGGGCCTCGTTGATCTCGAACACGTTGTAGTTGCCGCCGCGGATGAAGTACTCGACGATGATATCGAACTTGTTGGCGTGCGAGAGCGCGAACCCGGCCTTGCGCAGCATCTCGTCCACCTCGCGCGGGGGCAGCTCCAGCGCGATGGCCAGCGCCAGCACGGTCGGCTTGCTGGGCTTGTAGAACTTGTCGTTGCGGATCTTGGAGAACAGCCGCCGGTCCACGTTGGCCTTTTTGTAGCACTGGGCATCGGTCAGGCCGTGCTCATCGATCTTGCGCAGCAGCATTTCGGAAAAGCTCTCGTCGATGTGGGCCAGCGCCTCGTCCAGCGAGCGCGGCCGCGGGGACAGCATCGCCGCCGGCGCGGGGGCGGAAGCTGCCGTCGGTGCATTGCATTTGACCCCCTGCCCGGGCGCGGGCGCGCCCGGCTTTGGCAGCGGGAACGGCGGCAGTTGGCTGCGGTTGGGGGAGATGCCTGTGTCCACATCGGCCAGGATGGCCGATCCCGTGAGCTCGGCGTCGGCCAGCAGCTGGCGCCGGCGGCGCTCGGCGGGCGTATCGGTGTGCGCGTCGACATAGGTGTCGTCGATGTAGGCGGCGATGTCCCGGAACAGCTTTTCGCTGATTTGATACGAGGCGCGGTCAAAAATGACGATGTAGACGAGCATATCATTTTCGAGCAGGAACGCGCTGATCTCCTCCACCGCCACCTGCAGGGCCTTGTCCTTGGGGTAACCGTACACGCCGGAGGAGATGAGTGGGAATGCCACGCTCTCGCAGCCGTGCGCCCTGGCCAGCGCCAGCGAGGTGCGGTAGCAGCTGGCCAGCTTGGCGCGCTCGCCGTGCGTACCGCCGTACCAGACCGGCCCCACGGTGTGGATGACATACTTGCAGGGCAGGTCATAGCCGCCGGTGAGCCTGGCGTCGCCGGTGGCGCAGCCGCCCAGGGTCCGGCACTCGGCCAGCAGGCCCGGCCCGGCGGCACGGTGGATGGCGCCGTCGACCCCGCCGCCGCCCAGCAGGCTGGAGTTGGCGGCATTGACGATGGCGTCCACCTTCATTTTGGTAATGTCCTGGCGGATAAACTGCAGCGGCATACGGCGCTCCACCCTTCCCCGGTATTTATGAAAACAGAGCCGACACGCAGCCAGCCACCAGAAGGCGGTGTTAGGGGCCACGACCGACTCTATCCCTATTATATACCCACAGGCGCCGTCGTCAAGTGGGTTTTGCCGCGGCCGCCGCCGCGCCAAGATAAACAACTTAATTGCCACATTTCCATATCGATGTGGAAAATAAACAGTTTTTTTCACGGTATACTTTCCTTTTTATGCATGATATACTAAATGTAACATGGTGTTCCTAAATTGGATTGGTCATATGACCGGATCGGAGGAATTATGAACGGGAGAATTGCAGTCAAGGGAATGGCTCTGGCGAAGGCGTATCCCATCGCTGCGCAGAAGCTCGATACCAGCCTTCGCCCGGTGGAGGATACGGCCGCGGAGCTGCAGCGCCTGCAGGCCGCTTGTGAAAGCTGCGCAGGCAGTCTGGCGGCAATGGTGGAACAGATCTCCCAAAAGAACGGCGCCGCGGATGCCGGGATATTGGATTTCCAGCTGCTTCTGCTGGAGGACGACAACTATATGGGCGCCATCAAGCGCCTGATCACGGCGGAAAAGGCGAACTGCGAGTATGCGGTATCCGTCTGCTCCGAGCAGTATCGGGCGGAGCTTGCCGCCCTGGACAACGCGTACCTGAACGAAAGGACGGCAGATATCACGGACATCGAGCTGCGGCTCCTTCGCTGCCTCACGGGCCATGAGGAGGAAAGGGCGGAGGACGGCGAAAAAATCGTGGTTGCCGTGGACCTGACGCCGTCGCAGGTGATCGAGCTGGGAAAGGCCGGTCTGGCGGGCATCGTCCTCGAAAAGGGCGGCCTGTCCTCCCACTGCGTCATTTTGGCGCGTTCCATGGGTATCCCCTGTATCATCGGCGCCGACGGCGCCCTGGGCATGGTACAGGCGGGGCAGCCCGTGCTTCTGGACGCCATAAACGGCGCACTGATCGTCCGGCCGGACGCCGCGCAGCTCCAGATGTATAAGGATTTTACCAACAGAGCTGCGCGGGAAGATGCCGCGCTGGCGTCGTTCCGGCATTGCGAGACCGTGACCGCGGACGGCCGCAGGATGAAGGTCTACGCGAACATCGCCTCCGAGCATGAGACCGCCGCGCTCATCGCCCAAGGCGGCGAGGGCGTCGGGCTGCTGCGGACCGAGATGCTGTACATGGGCCGGTCGGCGGCCCCGGACGAGGAACTCCAGTTCGCCGCGTATTCCGCCATCGTGAAAGAGCTGGGCGGGCGCCCGCTTATCGTCCGGACGCTGGATGTCGGCGGGGACAAGCATATCCCCTATCTGGATATCCCGGCCGAGGACAACCCGTTTTTGGGGTACCGGGCGATCCGCTACTGCCTGGACACGCCCGAGATATTCCACACGCAGATCGCCGCCATCCTGCGCGCCGCCGCCCTCGGCCCGGTGCAGCTGATGCTGCCGATGGTCGCGGACGTTTCCGAGATACGGCGCGCGAAGGAGGCTGTCCGTACCGTCCGGGAGGACCTTGCGCGCAGGGGCATAAAAGCAGGCGATGTCTCGGTCGGCATGATGGTCGAGACCCCGGCCGCGGCCGTCATGGCGGACCGCTTTGCCGAGATCGTGGACTTTTTCAGCATCGGGACAAATGATTTGACGCAGTACCTGTTTGCGGCGGACCGCAACAACGCGCGCGTCGCACCGTTGAACTCGTATTTTCAGCCGGCGCTTCTGCGCACGGTCGAGCATATCTGCCGGGCCGCGCATCATGCCGATATCGAGGTGGATATCTGCGGCCAGGCGGGCGAGGCGGAGGCGCTCATCCCGCTTTGGGTCGGCATGGGCGTAGACGCCCTGAGCGTGAGCATCCCCTCTATTCCCAGGGTCAGGCGCACCATCAAGAGCTGTGACAGCGAAAAATGCAGAGCCTTGGTAGAGCGTGCCATCTCAATGAACTGTGAAGAAGAGGTCGTGAACTTGTTGCGGAAGGGGGTGGAAAAATGATCGAAAAGAAACTGCAGGTCCAGAACGAGCTGGGATTCCATGCCCGCGTCGCCTGCCGGATCACGCGGAGCGTGGGCGCGTTCCAGAGCTCGGTGAAGGTGAACAAGGACGGCCGTCTCTTTGACTTGAAAAGCGTGACCGGCGTGATCATGGCGAACGCCAAGCGCGGGGACATCCTGACGATCGAGATCGACGGGCCTGACGAGCAGGAGGCGGCCGCCGCGCTGGAGACCCTTTTCGCCGAGAAATTCGGCGAAAAGTAAGGAGAGGAGCACACAAATGGACAGCATGGAAGTGGCAATGGGCCTGATCGCCGGCGCAGGCGATTCCAGAAGCTCCTGCATGGAGGCGATCGGCCTTGCCAGGGAAGGAAAATTTGACGAGGCGAAGGCGGCGCTCGACAGGGCCAGCGACGGCATGGTATCCGCGCACGAGATCCAGACGGAGCTCATCCGAAACGAAATGAACGGGACCGGCGAGCCCGTGTCCCTGCTGATGGTCCACGCACAGGACCACCTGAATCTGGCGTTGATCATGCGCGACGTCGCCGAAGAGATCATTGAGCTCCACCGCCGGCTCAAAGAATTGGAGGGAAACAAATGATCATCACGCTCATCTGCAATCTGGGTATGTCCACCAGCGTATTGGTGGACAAGATGAAGCAGTACACCAAAAGCAAGGGCATCGACGCAGATATCGATGCCCGGGCGTTCCAGCGGGTCGAGGACCGCATCCACCAGACGGACATCCTGCTGATCGGCCCGCAGGTGCGCTATCTGGCAAAAAAATTCCAGGACCAGTATGGCCAGGAGATCCCGGTCATCCAAACCATGGATATGTCCGACTATGCCTTGCAGCGGGTAGACAATATATTCGATAAGGCATATTCGGAGTATCAGACGAAAAAATAAAGGTTAAAGGAGGAAAAAGATGAACAACCAGGTCAAAAGTAACGGCAGCGGCAAAATCATGAGCTTTATGGAGGATACCTTCCTCCCCGTTGCCGCCAGGCTCGGCGGGCAGCGCCATCTGCTGGCGCTCCGCGACGGCGTGGTCATGATCATGCCCCTGCTGATCCTGGGCGCCTTCTCCATGATCATTGCCGAGTTCCCCGTCCAGGCGTTCCTGGACCTCATGGCGAGCATCTTCGGCGAAAACTGGAACGCCTTCGAGGGCGTCATCATGAACGCCACCTACGGCATCTCCGCCATCGTTGCCTGCTTCGGCGTGGCGAGCTCGCTTGTCAACAGCTACGGCGAGAAGGGCACCCCGGCCGGCATCATTTCCATGGCCGCCCTGTTCGCCATCATCGTCCCCACCGCCCTCACCAACGGCGACGGGGAAGCGGTCGACGCATGGGTCGCCGGTTCGCTGGATGCCACCCTGCTCTTTACCGCCCTCATCACCGCGCTGATCGTCGGCGAGATCTACCGTCTTCTCGTCCAGAAGCACTTTACCATCAAGCTGCCCAGCTCGGTCCCCTCTGCGGTCTCGGACCAGTTCACCGCCCTGCTCCCCGGCACCGTGATCATCGTTCTCTTCACCGTGATACGGCTCGTGTTCGCGGCCACACCCTGGGGCGGCTTCCCCGAATTTGTCAGCACCGTCATCTCCACGCCGCTGCGCCACCTCGGGACCTCCTATGTGGGCACGCTGATCGCCTGCTTTACCGAGCACCTGCTGTGGTCGTTCGGCCTGCACGGCTCCGCCATCATCATCTTCCCCATCTTCGAGCCCATGTGGATCACGAATATGGCCGAGAATGTTTCCGCCGGCGCGAGCAACATCGTGACCTTCACCTTCTATGAGAACGGCGTCTGGATGGGCGGCTCCGGCGCCACGCTGCCCGTGGTCATCTATATGCTCATCTTTGCCAAGTCCAAGCTTTTGAAGAATGTGGGCAGGATCGGCATCGCCCCCGGCCTGTTCAACATCAACGAGCCCGTGACCTTCGGCCTGCCGATCGTGCTCAACCCGATCCTGATGATCCCGTACATCCTCGCCCCCATGGCCTGCATGTCGGTCCAGTATCTGGGCACCGCGATCGGGCTGTTCCCGCTTTGCAACAACATGGTCCCCTGGACCTGCCCGGTGCTGATCAGCGGCTTCCTGACGACCGGGAGCATCATGGGCGTCGTGGCACAGCTGTGCGGGCTGGCCGTATCCTTCCTGATCTGGCTCCCGTTCATCCGCGCGTGGGATATCAAGTGCTTCCGGGAGGAGGGCCTGGCCTCTGAGGGCGCCGGGGCCTGACCTGCGCACAAACATCAGAATCACCGTTTCGTACAGGCCAAATACTGGCGGGGGGATGGCCTGCGGCTATCCCTCCGCCGTGCTGTTTTGGAGGATCTCCTATGAGTTTTCTTGGTATCGAGGCGGCAAAAGCGCCCGCGGGGATGCGCAGCCGGCGCTTCCTCGCGTTCCTGCTCGACGCCTGTGTGGTCGCTGCGCTTTCTTTCCTGCTCTACCGCTTCACAGGGCAGCCGGATTTCTTTGCCGTGCGGGACGCGATGGATGCGATGGACGCCGCGGGCGGGCAGGATGCGGCCTTGACGGCAGCGTTCGTCTCGGCGTTCAACAAAGCGTACGGCCTGTTGATGCTGCTCGCGCTGTGCTATGAGATCCTCCTGCAGCTTGTCACGAACGGCTCCACGGTCGGCAAGCTGGTCATGGGGCTGCAGGTCGTTCCGGTAAACAGCTCCCGGGGGCGGCCACTCCAATATCTGCTTTTGTGCGTCAGAAGCACCGTCAAGCTCGCTTCGCTCTACCTGTTTCAGGGGATACCGTTTATTATCTGCTGCCTGACGATCTTTACAAACAGCGAGTGCAGGACCGGGTTCGACATGGCGGTAAAATGCCGGACGGTCCCCCGCGCAAAAAAACAGGGAACGAACTCTTGAGAAAGGAGGCAGTGTGCTATGCGGCACTCCGAGGAAACGATGCGGACAATGCTGGCCTCTCTTGTGGAAAATGACAGCTTTGTCACGCTGAATGCCTTGTCACAGCGCCTGGGCATCTCCAAACGGTCCGTCCAGAATTATCTGAACAAGGCGGAAGGCTGGCTTCGTGAGCACGGCCTGGAGGACGTCAAGATCGAAAAAAAGCAGGGCTACGGCATCAAGCTCGCCCTGCGCGATGCGGAGCGCCAAAAAATCGGCACCCTTCTCAGCAGCCAATACTTTACCCTGTCGGACGGAAGCGTGGAAAGAAGGATCGAGCTGCTGAAAAACCTGCTTTTTTCGCTGGACGAGCTGACCATCCAGTTTTTGGCCGACCAGTTCTATGTCAGCCGGTTCATCATCCTGTCGGATCTGGATTGGGCGGAGAACTGGCTGGCCCAGTACAATCTGAAGCTTTTCAAAACGCAGGGGCGCGGCATCGGCATCGTGGGCGACGAGGTGTCAAGACGGGCCGCCATAGCCGGTTTTTTTGATTTGCGGGAGCACAAGGGGCCAAGCCTGAGCGCCCCGACGAATCAGGTCGAACGGATCGCCAAGGAACGGCTCGAGCGGATGGAGGAGGTGTACACCGAGGAGGACATCCGCAAGGTCTGCCAGATCATCGAGGAGGCGGAAAACGAATTTGACTTTTTCGTCGGCAATGAATACTTTACCTCGCTGGCCACGCACCTGACCATCAGCGTGTTCCGAATGAGAAGCAACTGCAAGATCGACAAGGAGTTCCTGCCCCCGGACGATGACTTCCCGCAGCTGGAAATGAATACGGCGCATTTCATCGCAAAGCGGCTGGAGGATGTGTTTTCCATAAAGCTCCCGGAATCAGAGTGCAAATATATCTGTATCCATCTGATCGGCTACAACGCCTTCCGCGCCCAGATGGAATCAAAGCCCTATGTCCCTGAAAACATCGAGATGCTTGCCATCCATCTTGCCGAAGCGGTCGATGCGGACGTCGGCGGGGATTTTTCATCCGACAAGCTCCTTTTCTTCGGGTTGGTCCACCACCTGCGCAGCTCGATCTATCAGCAGAAAGAAAATCCCGGTACGCGCGCGCCCGTTCATGTCGAGCTCCCGGAGGCGAGCCTGGAATTATACCGCAGCGTCAAAAGGCAGGCGGGGCTGTATAAACAGTTCGCGGGGATCGAGCCGGATGGCCAGGAGCTTGTTTCCCTCACGCTCCACTTTACCCTGTCACAGGCGCGCGCGACGACAAAATGGCGGGCCCTCATGGTCTCAAACGCGGGGGTCATCATCCAGCAGGAGCAGCGAAGAGCGCTGCAAAACAGCCTGCCGCAGATCGATATCATCGACACCTGCTCGCTGTACCAGTTCTCAGTCTACCCGGAAAGCAATTACGATTTCGTGATCTCGACCGTCCCCCTTGAGAGTGATACAAAGCCGGTCATTGACATCGCGCACAAAAACCAGCGGCAGCGCGTGGCCTGCATCGAGGAATTCCTGTTCAACCGGATGGACGGCAAGGGAGGCCCCGATTGAGGTTCAAATATATCGCGTTCGATGTGGACGGCACGCTGATCGATGCGCTCACGGTCGCTGTCCGCACCTTGGGGGATGTTTTGCAGGAGCGCACCGGAAAGACCTTTTCGGACGAGCAGCTCCATAACATCATGGGGCTTACGAACGAGGATGCATTCCGTTGTCTTGGCATCGACATATCTGATCGCCTTATTGAGCGTTGGCTCTATCGGCAGGCCGAATGCAGCGGTCAAATCACCCTGTTTGACGGCGTGCAGGAAACGCTGTGCGAGTTAAAACGCCGTGGTCATGTTTTGGGGATCGTCACCTCCCGCAGCCGCGCCGAATACGAGGCGGACCGCAGACTGCTGGACGGTATCGAGCCCTTTATCGATCACATCGTTCTCTGTGAGATGACGCGGGAGCACAAGCCCTCTCCCCAGCCCCTTCTGAAATTTATGGAGCTGTGCGGCGCGCGGCCGGCGGAGACCGTGTACGTCGGCGATACGGTATGGGATATGGAATGTGCCGCCTCGGCCGGGGCGACAGGCTGCGCCGCCTTATGGGGCGCGCTGGACAAGAAAGTCAAGGCGCCCCTTTGCGCTTCTTCGCCGAAGGAGCTTCTTTCTGTGATACCATGAGCGCAAAGCGTATCCTGCCCGTTATCCCGGCCGCGCAAAACGATCGTTTCAGTTTTCTCCTTCACATCCTGTGCCCTGCCGGCACAGGGACGCCCCCCGATGGACGCCGCCATCGGGGGGCGTTTTTCGGTAAGCATTTATCAGGGAAAAGGACGGTACCCGTTCGCTTTGAACGGTTTTTGAAAACAGATGTGCCGCTGTCATTTTCCCCGGTGCCGGGTTGCATTGCCAGTCCGGTTTTAGTATAATATGCGCAAAGCGATGCAGGGGAAATGTATGGATGTTTAATAAACATGTTGCCAGATAATTTTTATGTATTCTTTGCTGGCCTGCTGTTCCCGAAAAAGACTTAATGCCATTGGCAATAAAAAAATTAGACTTGAAAAAAAGCAACAAATACTTTTTTTCTATTGAGTTACCGTATACCCGCACAATGGACAGTTCCGTCGTCCCTGCTCCATAACCGTTTTCCAACTTTTCGAAAATAGCTGATTTCCTGTTTTGAAAACAAGGTGTTACCATCGGTTATCTGCGTTTCCATCGTGATTTTCTCGCGGCTCCATTTAGCCGTCACCGCCGGGGTGATATACTGGAGCTTGATATCTTCCTCGCTCATGTTTTGTTTGGGCAGCATCATGCTCATAAATGTACACCTCTTTCCCTGTGGCGGATTGCAGGATTCGTTCTAGTTAACAATATCTTCTATCTCCGCCCTGCCTTGCGTTCTTTCTTCAACAATTCAGTCCGCAGGATATTGATTTGTTCTTGCAATTCATCAATCAGGACAGCGGTTGGACATACTCCTGCATCAGGATAATAAGTTTTTCGGCCTGCAGCCAGTTCCGCACAATATACAGTACGAATTTCTTCGTCCGTTACACGGAGTTCCTTTATTTTCTCGACCACTTTTTCATGGTCCAGAATCCCGCACATTTGATATTGTTGAATATAGGATTCTCGCTCTCGAATATCCTGTTCTATTTTTGCAATGTCAAAAGCGTCTTTAACTGGATTTCCCATTTGCTCGTTCGTCCTTAAAAAACTTGTTTTACTAATTGTACTGCCAAAAGTACAAAAATGCAATATATAGTAGGCCGCACCGAAGTTGTGCTTTTTCTCTCACAGCTATAAAGCCTTAAAGGCCCATAAACCGGCCCAAAAAACATATCGGTTTTGCGGCCATTTTTTGAAAAAATAAAACGATGCCCGTTCACAAATTAATATGGCGTTTTAACGTCATAATTTCTGCTTGAAAAGTCGTTTTGTTCACCCGAGTCTATTACACTATGGGTAAAAACATTGCCGGCTCCCGTCAATTTACAAAACCCTGTTCTCTTGTGTGCGGTGGTCTGATGCCCCAGCATCAGACCGCCGCACAACGATACCGTGATTTTTGCCAACCGTGACCACACTCTTCTTAATATGCTCTTGAGCGGCGGACTGACGCTTCTGCGTCAGTCCGCCGCTCAAGGTCTTGCTTTATAGGGCGGTGTCCTGGATGTACTTATACGCCTATGTCTTGTTCAAAATTTCCAGCATCTCATGCGGGGTCACAACGTAAGAGCGAACAGGGAAATGTTTGAGATTTCCTGTCACAAGGTAAGCATCCCTGTCCTTGCGGGCCTCCATCGTGACCTCATAGAATACCGCGTCGTCGGGGTCGGGCAAAAGCTCGTCCACCGGCCCGGCGTCCACAAAAAGCCCGCGCCGGATAAGACCTTCCAGCAATGCCGTGACGGCAGGGGCAGGAAAGTGAAATTTGGGGCGGGCCAGTACCTCGGTATATTCGGCCAGAATATCATCGTTGAGCAGCGGGATGATCTGCCCCGTGAGCGCCTGTGCCATCACCTGACCGGGCACGGATTCATAGCGCAGAAGCGCCGATACCAGCACATTGGTATCAATGACCGCGTATATCCTCATACGGCCGGCCTGCTTTTCGCTTTGCGGTCACGGCGGGCGACGCTGATTTCGGCGTTGATATCGTCGAGCGACAAATCGGCGCTGCCGCTGTCCCTGGCCGCGGCGCTTGCCTCCTGCATGGCGCGCAGGGCACGGTCGGCCTTGTAATCCGCCTTGGGCAGCGTCATGCTGAACGGGATGCCGTTTTCCAGCACCGAGCGTTTCAAAAATATCCGCACGGCAGTGGGCAGATCGATGCCCAGCCCCTCATACACGGCAGCGGCTTCGTTTTTCAGTTCGTCATCCACGCGGATCTGTACCAAAGAAGTTGCCATAGCAAAGCCTCCTGCATTATAACTGCATTTGTTTGTATTGCAATTATAGCATAGTATATGTTAAAATGCAATCGTTATTGCGGATGTATCGCTGCACACGATTTACCCTGTTGGTTAAAAAACAGAGCCGACACGCAGCCCAACCGCCAAAGGCGGGTTTAGGGGGCCACAACCAACTCTGTTTATAGTATATGTCAAATCTTACCGGCGTCAAGTACCTTGCCCGCAAGGCTTTGTAAAAAATTGCCGGAGATTTGCAGAAAATCTGCGCAGTTATGGTATTTACTTCTTCAATTTGGCTGTGATATACTGATATTGTTAAAAATTGTATCCGACACCAAGAGGGCGGCCCTATCGCGGGGCCCGCCCTCTTTCCATATGCCATGAAGGAGGCTTGCATTTGGAAAACCGATACCGTACCTTTGACGATCTGCCCTTGACGCTCCGCGTGGAGGACCTGATGCCGATTTTGGGCGTGGGACGCAACACCGCCTATGAACTGGTGCGCAGCGGCCAGATCCGCAGCATCCGCGTGGGCCGCCAGCTGCGCATCCCCAAGCCCTTTTTGATAGAATATCTTACCGCCCGCCGGGAAAAGTAACAATTTACTGCTTGATTGGCGGCCTTGCCCTGTGTTATACTCGCTGTTACGAACAGGCACTCTGTTGAACAGCTGAAAGGAGGATACCGGCCCCGCAAGGGCCTACAAAACAAAGGAGTGCCTATGAAACCACGAAAAAAAGGCAAGCAATACGAAGTTTCCTACCGCTGCCCCGGCTCCCCGAAGCAGTATTCCGAATACTTTCCCACCCTCGCAGAAGCCAACCGCCGCGTGGTGCAGATCCAGTGTGAGCGTGCCGACGGCACGTTCCGCCCGCCGGATGCCTTTCCGGCCAAGGCCGGCACACAGAAGCGGGACATCACCGTCGGCGAGTTGATGGACGAGTATGTACAGGTGTATGGGCTCGACCATTGGGGCGACAGCTACCTTTCCTACAGCCGCCATCGCATCGAGCACTACATCAAGCCCTACCTCGGCGACGTCCGTGTGCGCGACCTGACGACGCACGGGCTGGACCTGTTCTACCACTCGCTGCGGGAGAAGCCTGCGGTCATCCTGAAGGGTCACAAGCACACCGACGCCACCGTCTCGCCGCAGGTCATCGAGAAGACCCACGCCCTGCTGCGCAGCGCGCTCAATCAGGCGGTCAAGTGGGAGTACATTCCCACAAACCCCGCCGAGCGCGTCACCCTTCCGCACACAAAGCATGCGGATCGGGCGGTATGGAGCATCAGCGAGGCAAAGCGCGCGCTGGATTGCTGCGAGGATCCAGCCCTGCGGCTGGCCATGCTGCTGGCACTGGGCTGCTCGATGCGCATCGGCGAGATTTTGGGTCTGACTTGGGACTGTGCGGACTGTTCGGACGAAAGCCTTGCCGACGGCACCGCCAGCGTTTTTATCAACAAGCAGCTGCGGCGTTGCCAGAAGCAGAGCCTGCAGTCGCTTGAGGCCTGTGGCCGCTCTCAGGTTGTCTATACCTTCCCGGAGTACAAGCAGACTGGCTGCAGCACCGCCCTTGTTCTGACCGCGCCCAAGACCCAAAGCAGTGTGCGCAAGGTGTTTTTGCCCAAAACGGTAGGGCAGGCGTTGCAGGCCGCCCGCCAACAGCAGGATGCGCTCAAATTGCTGCTTGGTGCCGAGTACGCGGACCACGATCTGGTCATTGCCCACGAGGACGGCCGCCCCTATGAGGAGCGACAAATCGCAGCCCTGCTCCGTGAGATGATCGCTGCTCACGACCTACCGCCTGTCGTTTTTCATAGTCTGCGGCATTGCAGCGCCTCGCTTAAGCTGCAGATCGGCGGCGGCAACATCAAGGCGGTGCAGGGCGATACCGGCCATGCGCAGGCCCGTATGGTGACCGACCTCTATGCGCACACGCACAACGAGGATCGCCGCCTGCTGGCGCAAAAGATGGAGGCGGATTTCTTCCAAGCAAGCGAAAAATCCGAGACGGAGCAAAAAAGCAGCGATGTGGCGGCCGTTATGAAAATGCTGGAAAACGATCCGCAGCTCACTCGGCTTCTTTTGGCCCTTATGGACAAAAAGAACACCGTATAGCAGCATTTTCCGGCGGTTCTGAAAAGAGCGTAAGACCGATAAACGTCACTTTCAAACCGAAATGCTGGAAAAATGCTGAAAACCGGTCCTTGCGCAGCGTACCTTGGCAACAAAAAATCCCCGAAATACGACTGTACTTCGAGGATCTTTATGGAGCTGTTAGGCAGATTCGAACTGCCGACCTCATCCTTACCAAAGGCTCCTGCTGCCTGTTAAGGGGTTTCCATT
>CANRLV010000043.1 GCA_947631565.1 uncultured Gemmiger sp.
TGAAGTCCTTGACGGCGGTGACATCGCCGGGGTAGATCTTGTAGATGTGACGGCAGCTGATACTGGCCATGGTGGAAACCTCCAATATTTTCATTTGTTGATACGCCGGTGGGCGTATTTTCTTGACAAACCCATTATAACAGCCTATACTGGATTTGTGAATAGCATTTTATTGATATGCAGGGGCAAATGTTGACTTTGTTGGCTTTCTGCCCGACCGGGGGTGTTTTGCATGATCTTTGACTGCCAGCAGGCCTGCGCCGTCGCTGCGGTGCGGGAGTGGGAGGGCGACGCCCCGCTGGCGCTGCCGGCGGCGCCGGGGCCGGGGGACGGGCTGTGGGTGGGCGTGCTCTCGCACGGGCGGTGCACGGTCACCGATGCCGCGGCGCCGGACGCCATGCCGGCCGCCGGCGCGGCCGGGGACCTGCTGCTGGGAGCGGGGGCACTGGCCGTGCGCCCGCTGGAGCCCTGCCGCCTGCTCTGCGTGCTGCTGACCGGGCTGGTGCCGCAGCTGTTTCTGCAAGGGCTGGCGGCGCCGCGCTTTGCGGCCGGGGCCGCCTGCCCGGGCGCGGCCGAGCTGTTGGCCCGGCTGGACTCCCCCCTGCCCCCGGCCGAGTCCAGCCGGCTGGCCTATGCGCTGCTGTGTGCCCTGGGCGCCGCCGACGAGCCGGCGCGGGCGCTGCCGCCGCTGGTGAGCGAGGCGCTGGCCGCCATCCACACCGGCTACATGACGCTGTATGGGGTCGAGGAGCTCAGCGAGCAGCTGGCCGTGAGCAAGTGCCATCTGGTTCGGGTGTTCACGGCCGCCGTGGGCGTATCGCCGGGCAAATACCTGACCCGCACCCGCATCGAGGCGGTCAAGGACCTGCTGCTGGCCGGCGGGCATGACCTCGAGACGGTAGCCGCGCTGTGCGGCTTCTCCGGCGCCAACTACCTGTGCCGGGTGTTCAAGCGGGAGACGGGCCTCTCCCCCGCCGCCTGGCGGGCGGCCAACGCCGCCGCGCCCCGCACTGCCCCGCCTGCGCCCCGGCAGGACGAAATTTATGTATAAGGCAGCGCCCCGGCCGGCTGGCCGGGGCGCGCTGCGTTATGCTGGCAGGTTTTCCAAAAGGCGGGGGAGCAGGCGCTCGGTGTACAGGGCCGCGCCGGCGCTGGTCAGGTGGTTGTTGCTGTCGTAAAAATACTCCCCCGGCAGCACGGCCTCGGCAAAGGGCATGAGCACCGGCACGCCCAACGCCTGCTCGGCCGCCGCCGCGTAGGCGGCGTTCTGCTCCGGGCTTGAGGTCAGGCAGAGCCCGTCAAGCGGCGCGTGGGCGAACAGCACGGTCACGCCGCGGCGCTGCCAGCGCCCGATGGCCCGCTGCAGGCTGCGCAGGGCCTTGTCGCTCACGGCGCCGCCGTACAGGTAGATGGTGTCCTGTGTGTTGTAGCCGCTCTCCAGCAGCGCCGTGCGCGGCGCCGTCACGTCGCCCAGAGGACCGAAATCGGGGTGGCGGGCGGCCAACACCTGCGCCGCGTCATAGCGCTGGCGGTGCAGCCCGGTCTGCAGCGGGGACCAGCCGTCCGGCATACGCTGCAGCCCGTAGCGCCAGGCGGTGGCGGTCAGGGCGGGCCACTGCGCCAGCGGCACGGCGGCCCAGGCCGCGGGGTCGGTGCCGATGGCCTGCCACAGCACCAGGTAGTCGGTGCCGACGTCGCGCAGCAGCAGGTTCTCCAGCATCAGCACGACGGTGTCGCCCGCGCGGGCATAGCGGTCCAGCAGCTTGCAGTAGTAGTCCAGCCCCAGGTAGGCCGTGACCCCCACGCACAGTGCCGGGCGCCCGGCCGCCGCGTTGACGGCGGCGCAGTCGATGCCGTAGGGCGCGGCGGAGCCGCCGGCAAAGATGATGCGTTGGCCCGGCGTGTCCTGCAAAAGGTCGATCTTATAGTGCAGCGTGCCCGGCAGGCTGGGAAGAAAGCGGTCCGGCACGAAGAACAGCGCGCCCAGCAGCAGCGCAAACGGCAGGCAGAGCGCCAGCACAAAGGCGGCGAGCTTTAAAAAGTACCTTCGCATCGCGGCCCTCCCGCCTTAAAACTGGAAATAGATGAAGTCGGCCGCGGCGCCGATGGGCCGCGCGCACACCGACGCCAGCACGGCAAAGCAGACCGCATAATACACCAGCCACCGCTGCCACGGCCGCGCCGCGCGCAGCGCCTGCCGCAGCGGGCGGCGGTGCACGGCGTACCAGTCGGCGGCGGCCAGCGCAGTGAGCAGCAGCGCCGCCCACAGCACGGCGGGCCCGGTCAGGCCGGCCTCGGCCAGGTAGATGGGCAGGTGCACGGGGTTGAGCCCGTGCCACAGGTGGCGCAGGATATACCCAAGGTCCGCCGCCGAGTTGGCGCGGAAGAAGATCCACCCGAAGGTGACGGCGGCATAGGTGCCCAGCGTGCGCGTCGCACCCAGCGCCCGGCCCGCCGGCCCCGCGCCGAGCCGCGCCTGTAAGCGCTCCAGCGGCGGCAGGAGCAGCGTCTCCAGGCAGAGCAGCAGCCCGTGGTACAGCCCCCAGAGGGCAAAGGTCCAGTCAGCGCCGTGCCACAGCCCGCTGAGCAGAAAGGTGACGAGCAGGTTGCGCCAGTGTTTGGTCCGACTGCAGCAGTTGCCGCCCAGTGGGATGTACACATAATCGGTGAACCAGGTGTTGAGGCTGATGTGCCAGCGGCGCCAGAACTCCCGCAGACTGGCGGCCATATAGGGGCTGTCAAAATTCTCCATCAGGCGGATGCCCAGCAGCTGGGCGCTGCCGACGGCGATCTCGGAATAGCCGGCGAAGTCGCAGTAGATCTGCACGCCGAACAGCACGGTGGCGGCGACGAGCGTCAAGCCCACCTTGCTGCCGCCGTACAGGTCATTGTAGACGTTGTTGACATAGGTGGCCACAAAATCAGCGATGACCACCTTTTTGAACATACCGGCGGCGATGCGCCCCAGCCCGGCGCTGAACTGCGCGCGGTCAAAGGGGTGCGGTGCGCGCAGCTGGGGCAGCAGGTTTTCCGCCCGCTCGATGGGCCCCGCCACCAGCTGCGGGAAAAAGCTGACATACAGCGCATAGTAGCCGAAGTGCCGTTCGGCGGCCATACGGCCGCGGTAGATGTCGATGACATAGCTCAGGGTCTGGAAGGTGTAGAAGCTGATGCCCACCGGCAGCAGCAATGTGAACGCCGGCGGCGGCACCGCCAGACCCAGCGCCGCGCCAAGGCCGGTCAGGCTCTGCCAGAAAAAGGTCAGGTACTTGAACACAAACAGGCAGCACAGGCACAGCCCGGCCCCGACGCCCAGCACCCATTTGCGCCGGCGCGGGTCCTTTGTGCGCTCCAGCAGGCGGGCCGCCGCGTAGCTGACGGCGGTGGTGAAGAGGATGAGCAGCGCGAGCCTTGCGTTCCAGCTCATATAGAACCAGTAGCTGAACACGAGCAATACCGCCCAGCGAAAGCGGGGCGGCAGTGCGTAGCAGCACAGGCACACCAGCGGCAGGAACGCCGCGTAGGCCAGTGAGTTGAACAGCATGCGGTCTCCTTTGGGCGGGTGGCGTCAGGCGCTGACCATGTTCTGCCAGCGGTGCTCGACATAAGCGTCGTCGTAGGTATCGTCGATGAACTGCTCCAGCACGTTGGCGGGCCGGGGGCGGGTCTGGCGGGTGTTGTAGCGCTGCATCACCAGCATGGTGAACACGCCGTTACAGGTCATCAACACGACGATGAGCCAGGTCGCCACCTTGGCGGCGACGGGCGGGAACTTCTCGATGAAGCGGTCCAGCGGCGGGTAGGCGATCTTGACCCAGACGAGACCCAGCACGCCCCAAAAGAACATGAACAGCACGTTGGTGCGCCCGCCGATGTTGAGCGGCATATAGCTGTAGTCCCAGAACACCTTGCCGAAGACGATCTCGGTAAAGACCGAGCACATATACTCGAACGCGCCGCCCAAAATGCCGCCGGCCAGCAGCACCCAGCGGTCCTCTTTCTCTTTGAAGCGCATGAGGCAGACGGTCAGCAGCACGGCGCCGATGCCCCACACAAAGCTGAACGGGCCGTACAGCACGCTGGAACGGCTCATCCAGGTCCCGCCGACAAGGCGGCAGTAGAACGTCTCGATGATGTCGCCGAGCAGCGCGGAGATCAGGAACACCCACACCAGCTTGTCCAGGCTCATGCCCTTGGCGAAGACCACCTCGCCGCGCGTCGTCTCGTCACGGATGCCGGGATAGGCCTTTTCGAGACGCTGCCACACAAAGCGGGCGATGCCGTCGGACAGTTCGTCGGTCTTGCCCTGCACGCGTGCCTTTTCAAAGCTGGCCTGGCCCTTTTTGACCGCGATGAGCACGGTGACAAAGTCCAGCGCGATGAGCACCCAAGCCACGATGCGCACGGCAAAGAGCACGGTTTCCGGGATGAGCGCCGCCAGCACGATGAACAGCGGCTGGATGAGCAGATAAAGGAGCAGGATGGCCCCCGCCGCCAGCATGTTGAGCAAAAGCCCCCGTCCGGTGGGCGTGGGCGCGCCGGCCAGCCACGCCGCGCGTTTGGTCACACGGGCGCGGAAAAAGCCGAAAATGGCGCGCACGATGACGAGGTCCGCCAGCGTGAGCAGGTACATACCGAAGTAGTTGCGGCCCAGCGTGGGCAGCACGACGGCGGCGTTGGAGAACACGACGCCCAGCTCGAGGTCGAGGGGCAGCGTGAGCAGGCCGCGGTTGACGAAGCGGCGCTCCTTTATGGCAAAATACACGGCCTCGGCCGCCCAGGCCAGAAAGCCGTAGAGCAGCAAAAACAGCATCTGCTGGGACCCGTTGTATTGCATGATACACTCTCCCTTTTGCTTTAAAGCATAGAGGGTATTGTACCACAAAAGCGGGGTGCCTGCAAGGCACCCCGCCAATATACAGTGTCAAAAAGACTAGTCCCCGTCCTTTTCCAGGACCACGGCGATGACGGCGGTCAGCAGGCCGCCGACCGCGAACACCGGCCAGCCGGTCTGCCATCCGTCGGCAAAAAAGCCCCACAGCAGGTAAACGGCGGTCACAAGCAGCCACAGCACGGCGATGGCCTTGCCGGTCAGCTCCTCGCGCCGGGCAAAGGCGGGGTCGTCGCGCCGGCGGCGGGCCTCGTCCGGCTCCTCGTATTTGCCCTTCTGCATCCCGGCCCAGACCAGCACCGGCACGGCCAGCGTCACCGCCGCCATCACCAGCACGGCGACGGCATCGCCGAGGCTGTTTGCCAGCACGCCGGCCGCCGCCACGGCGGCGATGGTAAAGCCGATGGGCCCCGCGATCAGCCACGGAAAGCGGCGGTCAAAGGCTTCGATACGCTCGGGCGGGTAGACGATGTCGACGGCGGGGCGTTTTTTCTCCTCGGCGCCGAATTGCAGTCCCCCGGCCACCAGCACCACGACGCCCGCGACCACCGGCAGAAAGAAAGCCAGGACCTCAACGCTTTCGGCCGTGTGCAGCACGGTCTCACACGCCGCGGCGGCGGTCACCCCGGCGAGAATGGCCGTGATACCGGCAGTCACACAGCGGGCGAAAGCGTTCCACGCCCGGTCATAGCTTGCAAGCTTTGCCAGGCTCTGCTCCTCCACGCTGCCGCGCAAAAGCGCGTCCAGCGTGCAGCCGAAACGCGTGCAGAGGGCGTCCAGCGTGGCGAGCTCGGGCAGGCAGACGCCGGATTCCCACTTGCTCACGCTCTGGCGCGAGACGCCCAAATGCTCGGCCAGCTGTTCCTGCGAGAGGCCGCGCGCCCGGCGCAGCGCGGCGAGGTTTTTGGCAAAGGTCTCATTGGCCTGCGGCATGGCGGGCTCCTTTTCGTAGGCAGTTTGTTCGGACATACGGCAAAACCTCCTGTACAGTTGATGGCTCAAGTGTACAGGAGGCAGGGTGTAAACACTACCAACCCGGTGTTGCGTTTGCGGATTTTGGTGTCAATTTTGGGTGGCATACATGGGCCGCCATCTCCGCGCCAAGAGCCGCCCTTCGGGCGGTTGCGCTCCGAAACGCCTCGCCGCGGCTCGGCGACATGGGGCGGCCCCTACTTCTTCACTTTTCGCTCTTACTTTTTACCTGTTTTATACCCGTCCGGGTTGCGGCTCTGCCAGTTCCAGCTGTCGCGGCACATCTCGTCGATGCCGTACTCGGCCGTCCAGCCGAGCTCCCGCGCGGCCTTGGACGGGTCGGCCCAGCACTCGGCGATGTCGCCGGGGCGGCGCGGATCGATGACGTAGGGCAGGTCCTTGCCGCAGGCTTTGCTGAACGCCCGGATGACGTCCAGCACGCTGTAGCCGTGCCCGGTGCCGAGGTTGCAGATGAACAGGCCGGGTTTTGTCTTGAGCTTCTCGATGGCCGCCACATGGCCGCGGGCCAGGTCCACGACGTGGATGTAGTCACGCACGCCGGTGCCGTCCGGGGTGGGGTAATCGTTGCCGTAGACGTGGATCTTTTCGAGCTTGCCGACAGCCACCCTGGCGATGTAGGGCACAAGGTTGTTGGGGATGCCGTTGGGGTCCTCGCCAATGAGGCCGGAGGGATGCGCGCCGATGGGGTTGAAGTACCGCAGCAGCGCCACGTTGAGGTCCGGGTCGGCCTTGCAGCAATCCTTTAAGATCTGCTCGGTGAAGGCCTTGGTGGTGCCGTAGGGGTTGGTGGTCGCCCCGGTGGGGAAATCCTCGGTGATGGGCACGCTGGCCGGGTCCCCGTAGACGGTGGCCGAGGAGGAGAAGATGAAATCATGGCAGCCGTGCCGGCGCATGACGTCCAGGATGGTCAGCGTGCAGCCGAGGTTGTTGGAATAATACTCGATGGGCTTGGACACGCTCTCGCCCACCGCCTTGTAGGCGGCGAACTGGATGACGCAGTCGATGGCGTGGGCGGCAAAGATGCCCTCGACGGCCTCCTTGTCGGTCATGTCCGCCTCCACGAAAGGAAAATCCCGGCCGGTGATGGTGCGCACCCGGGCCAGCGCCTCGGGGCAGGAGTTGTAGTAGTTGTCGGCCACCACGATGTCATAGCCGGCCTTGAGCAGCTCCACACAGGTATGGCTGCCGATGTAGCCGGCGCCGCCGCTTACCAGAATCGCCATGCAAGCATCCTCCGTTGTATGTATTTTTGTTGCTTCTCCCGGCGTCGCTGTGCGTGCCGGGTCCCGTTGTTCCCATTATAGCGCCATGCGGTGTTGGCAGGCCATGGACGTTTGCGCAAAGCGCCGGGATTTTTGTTGCTTTTCTGCTTTCAGGCCGCGACGGCCCCGCTGTCATAGGGATAATAGCGGGCGCTGCGCAGGTCGGCGGCGAAGGTGCCGGGCGGCAGGGCGCCGATGTCCGGCCAGTCGGCCAGCTCGTCCAGCTGCGTGAGCAGGCCCAGCCGGTAGGCGGTCAGCGGGCAGAGGGTCTTGCCGACGGCGTCGTAGCGTATGCCGCCGTTCGCCTGGTAGGTGTCCAGCATGAGGGCGCCGGGCCAGTGCCGCTCGACATAGCGGCTCAGGGAATCGGTGACATACTCGTCGGCGCTGCCCTCGTAGAGGTCGGCGGCGCCGAACAGGTGCAGGATCTCATGCGCGTAGACGGCGGGGCTCTCCTCGGTGCCGGCATCGCTGTAGGCATCGTAGCGGTAGAGGGTGCAGTATTCGTGGTAGTAGGCGTTGGCATCCTCGAGGTAGTGCACGATGGTGAAGGACACGCCCGACACCGGCAGAAAGAACAGGAAGCCGACGCTGGAGGTGCCGTAGCGCTCGTGCAGGGCATCGGTGTCGAGCTCGGCACACAGCTCCTCGACCGCCGTATAGTAGTCGTCGCTCTCGTCACTGTCCTCGCCGCCGGCAAAGCGCCCGTCGTAGGTCTGGTGGTAGAACAGGCCGCTGTCCGGCGTGCCGTCATCGTACCAGATGCGCGGCGCGGCGCCGTAGGCGGCGCACTGCTCGCGGATCCAGCCGACGGCCAGCCCCAGCCGTTCACGGCTGGCGGCGATGCCGGCCTCGCTCCATTTGGCGCCGTTCCATTCGTCCAGGTACACGCTGATGAGGATACTGGGCCAGGCCACCAGCCCCGCGGAGCCGTAGGCGCGCTGGGCGGCGGTGCGGTCGGGCACGTCGAGCTGCTCCGGCGCCGGCCACTCGTCCAGCCAGCCGGGCGGCAGGGCCTGCTCGTCCGGCCAGGGGTCGGCGTTGGCCAGCACGGGCGCCGCCGGGCAGGGCTGCGGCGCGGCGGCGGGCAGGCTTGACGCCACAGACTGCGGCGCCGCCGTGCCCAGCAGGCAGACGGCCAGCAATGCGGCCAGCAGGCGTTTGGACATCGGCGGCACCTCCTTTTTTCTCCGTTTGATTTTTTAGAACTTGAGCACCGGCTTGCCGTCCTCGGCGTCCAGCGTGACGGCGGCGCCCGCCGCCAGCCGGCCCTCGATCAGGGCCTGGGCCACCGGGTCCTCGACCTCCTTGCGGATGGTGCGGCGCAGCTCGCGCGCGCCGAATTTGGTGCTGCTTTCCGCCACCAGCGCGGTGAGCGCCGCCGGCGTGTATTCCAGCGTCAGGCCGCGGTTCTCCATGCCGGGCTTGTATTCGTCCAGCATGAGGGCGGCGATCTTTTCAAGGTCTTCGGTGCCCAGCGGGCGGAAGGTGATGACCTCGTCGACACGGCCCAGAAACTCCGGGCGCAGGAACTGGCGCAGGGCCTTCATGCTCTTGTCGCGGCTGGCCTGCTCCTCGCTCTTGCCGAAGCCGAGGTTCTGCACCTCCTCGGAGCTGCCGGCGTTGGAGGTCATGCAGATGACGGTGTTGGAGAAATCCACCGTGCGGCCCTGGGCGTCGTTGATCTTGCCCTCGTCCAAGATCTGCAGCAGGATGTTCATCACGTCGGGGTGGGCCTTCTCGATCTCGTCGAACAGCACCACGCTGTAGGGGCGGCGGCGGACCTTCTCGGTCAGCTGGCCGGCCTCGTCGTAGCCGACATAGCCGGGCGGCGAGCCGATCAGGCGCGAGACGGCGTACTTTTCCATATATTCGCTCATGTCGATGGCGATGAGCGGGTCGACGGTGTCGAACAGCTGGTACGCCAGCTGCTTGACGAGCTCGGTCTTGCCGACGCCGGTGGGACCGACGAAGATGAAGCTGGCCGGGCGGTGCCGGCCGGACAGGTCGGCGCGGCTGCGCTTGACGGCCTGGGCCACGCTGTGTACGGCCTCGTCCTGGCCGATGATGTGCTTTTTGAGCTCATCCTCCAGCCCCAGCAGGCGGCCGTACTCGCTCTCCTTGATCTTGACCGCCGGGATGCCGGTCCACAGCTCGACGACCTGGGCCACGTCGTCCATCGTGACCTGGATGTCGGCGACCTTGAGCTCCAGCGCCGGCAGCTTCTCGCGCTCCCGCGCGAGGTCGGTCTTGAGGGCGGCCAGCGCCTCGTAGTCGATGGCGGCCTCGCCGCCCTTCTCCGGCGGCTCGGGGTTTTCGAGCGCGTGCTCGCGCTCCTCCAGCTCCTTGAGGCGGCGCTGCAGGTCAAAATACTCGGTGATCTCGGGGTGGCGCAGGTTGCAGCAGGCGCAGGCCTCGTCCAGCAGGTCGATGGCCTTGTCGGGCAAAAAGCGGTCGGTGATATACCGCTCCGACAGCTGCGCCACCGTCACCACGATGGGGTCCGGCACGCGCACGCAGTGGTGCTTTTCATAATAGACGCGGATACCCTTGAGGACCTCAATGGTATCGGCAAGGCTCGGCTCCTCGACCTTGACGGGCTGGAAGCGGCGTTCCAGCGCCGAATCCTTCTCGATATATTTGCGGTACTCGGCGAAGGTGGTGGCGCCGATGACCTGCATCTGCCCGCGCGAGAGGGCCGGCTTCATCAGGTTGGCGGCGTTCATCGCCCCGTCGGAATCGCCGGCGCCGACGATGTTGTGGATCTCGTCGATGAACAAAATCACGTTGCCGGCGGCGCGCACCTCGTTGACAAGGCCCTTGACGCGCTGCTCGAACTGGCCGCGGAACTGCGTGCCGGCGACCAGCGCGGTCAGGTCCAGCAGATAAATTTCTTTATCCTGCAAACGGGCCGGGACCTTGCCCTCGGCGATGCGCTGGGCGATGCCCTCGGCGATGGCGGTCTTGCCGACGCCGGCCTCGCCGATCAGGCAGGGGTTGTTCTTCTGGCGGCGGCACAGGATCTGGATGGTGCGGTAGATCTCGCGGTCGCGGCCGACGATGCGGTCGGTCTTGCCGTCGCGGGCCTTCTGGGTCAGGTTCTCGCAGTAGGTGTCGAGGTATTTGCGGCGGGGCTTGCGCTCCTTTTTGTCCTTGTCGGCGCGGGCGGCGCCGTTCTCGGGCTTGCTGTCGCCGCCGCCCTGCCCGAAGCCGCCGAGCCCGAACGGAAAAGCCGGGCTGCCGCCGGGCACAAAATCCTCCTCCTCGGCCGGGACCATGTCGCCGCCCTGGGTCGCCTCCTCGAGGAAGCTGCTCATATGCTCTTCCATGCTCTCAAGGTCCTGGTCCGAGACGCCGAAGCGCTTCATCAAATCATTGACGGGACCGATGTTGAGCTGCTTGGCGCAGGTCAGGCAATAGCCCTCCTGGACAGGCTTGCCGTTCTCCATGCGTTGGATGAACACCACGGCGGTCCGTTTTTTGCAGCGCACACAAAGCATAGTTCTCTCACCTCATCAGGCTTTTTGTATAAAAACCCATTCTATGGCATATTATCCGCCCGCCGCCGGGTTTTTGCAAGGGGCGGGGCCCAAGTTTCGCACAATGTTCGCAATTCGTTCGCAAATCGTTCAAAAAGTCCTTTTGCCGGACCGAAATAGTATTAGCCCACAAAGGGGTTAAAATGCGAAAAGAACGTGTACAGGCTGCTGCTTTGGATCAGCTGCGCACCGCCCGAAAAGGATCGCTGCCACAGTATGGCAAGCAGCCACAGCGCCACCGTCAGCCACCAGCCGGCCAGCAGCGCCTCCGCCGCGCCCAGCGCGATGCCCAGGGTGTGGTTCATCCATTTCATCGGTTTCAGGGTGTCGATGCCGCGCGCAAAGCGCATAAGCACAAAAATCACCGTGCGCACCAGAAGATAGATGACTGCAAAGGTCAAAAGCTCCAGCAGCGGCAGAAGTATGGGACGTATAGCTTCGAACAAATCTGCCGTCCCTGCACCACTCAAGTCCCGGACCTGTTCGATCAGATCCTGCCGGATGAAGGCGGGCAAAAAATCCAGCTCCTGCAGGGCCTGGACCAGCGTGGTGCTCTGCTCGCGCGCAGCCTGCTCCAGGCGGTCGGCCAGGGCCGGGACCATGTAGGTCTCATAGAGCTTGGGTGCCGCGGCCTTGCTCACACCAACACCCACCAGCAGCGAGCCAACGCTGCCCGCCAGCCGCAGGATGCGGTCCACGAACCCATGGCGGCTGCTGTTCAGGAACGCGACCACCAAAACCCCGGCGTACAGCCAGTTCACCGGGTTGGTGAACAGCTTTGAGATCGAATCTGCCACTGTCATGATCACGGTGCCTGTCTCATTGATGGATGCGGCGTCCAGCATACAGAAAACTCCTTTTCAAACCGTTACTGCAAATCAATGAAAGGATTGATCAGGGCGAAAAACTGGAACATATAGCTCTGCCGCATCGCCGTTTGTGACAGCAGTGCAAAGGCGTTGCCGGTCAAGCCGCCGATCACCCATACCACCGTGGTCAGGATCAAATCATCCACAAATCCGATGAGCAGACCGGCCATCGCGCCGAGCAGCGTATTGAGCGAGCCGACCAGCGGCAGGTGATTGACCTTGGTCAGCAGCCGTGCCAGCGGTTTAAGGACGATGCGAAGCACCACATAGACCACCAGAAATATGACCCCCTGCACCAATGGCAGGAGCAGCGGTTCCATGGCCTCGACGAGCCTGGGGACCATGTCCTCGCCGGCCTCGGTCAGGATCTGTTCCAGCGTTTGGTGCAGGCTTGCGGGCAGATAGGGCATCCCTTCCAGCGCATCCGCAATGGCTGTGCCGTACTCATGCACTTCGTTGCTCAGCCTTTCGCCGACGGCATAGCCGATGGTATTGCGGTACACCGCCGGGCCGAACGTATGGCCCAGCCAGGCGCCGGCCACGGCACTGCCGACATCCCCGGCCAGATCCGTCAAGCTTGCCAGCAGACCGCGGTAAAAGCCGCGGCCCATCGCCAAAAGCAAGACCAGAAACAGCAGTACCTCATAGAACACTGCCTCCATGGGGTAGCCGGCGGCTTGCAGCCTTTCGATCGCATAAACCATAATCTTTCTTCTTTCTTTTTCAGTTTGCCGGCGCGGTCAGCGGCTCCACGGTGCCGCTGAGCACCAGCAGCGGCTGCTCGCCGCCCAGCACGGCCTGCGGGCGGGCGCCGTAGCGCTGCTGCCAGTTGATGACGCCGTCATAGCTGTAACAGCTTACGGTGTCGCCGTCCAAAACATACACCTCGTTCCCGGCGGCGGCCAGCAGCGCCGTGCGGGGCACTGGCACACGGGCCAGCGTGACAAGGTTTTCGTCCAGCGTGACCAGCGTGCTGCCGCCGCGCACCGAGACCAGCAGCGCCATGCGGGCGCCGGCCGCCTCGGCCTGGAGCAGGGAGGCACCGCCGTAGCTGTAGCGCGTTTGCTCGGTGCCGGTGGCGGCGTCCAGAACGGTCAGATAGTTGTCGAGCACCGCCAGCACGCGGTTGCCGGGCAGCCACTCTACCCGCAGCAGCTGGCTGCCGGCGTCGGCGCGGTAGCAGATGCCCAGGTCCGCCTTGCCGGTATCCAGCAGGTAGACGAGCGCCTGCATCTGCCCGGCCTCGGCCGCCAGCGCCCCCACCGCCAGGCGGCGGTTGTCGGCGGCGAAATCGACCGAGACCGGCACCCCGTCCCCCTGCGCGAGCGAGTAGGTAATGACCGGCCGGCCGCCGGGGTCCAGCACCTGCAATACGGCGGGGTAGCGCTCGGTCTGGGTGACGGCGGCCAGGCTGCCGTTGTCGGACACGGCGCAGAGCAAAATACCGCCCTCGAGCGTTTTTTTGTAGACGGTATCGGTGCGGGTCTCGAGCTGCACCTCGCTGCCGGCGCGGTTGTACAGCGCAAAGCGCTTGCTGCCCACGGCCAGCCCCGGGCGGCCGAAGCCGTGCTGGATGGTGCGGATGTGGTTGCCGTAGGCGGAGTAGACGGCCGCGTCCTCGTTGTCCATCAGGAGAAAGCCGCCGCCCAGCGCCTCGGCCCGCAGCGGGCTGGTGATGCCGGTCGAGACCGGCCAGGCGTCACTGCCGCGGGTCAGGTACAAAACGGCGCTGTCGGCCGCGTCCTGCAAGGCCGCGCCGAGCCCGGTCAGCATACCGGAGAGCGCCAGCACCGCCAGCAGCACGCCGGCGGCCAGCGCCGCCCACAGCAGGCGGCGGCGCCGCCGACGCCGCCGCAGCAGCGGACTCAGCGGCTTTAAATGCCCGACCGTGGGGTTGGGGCGGGGGATGTCGGGCGTTTGGACAGCATCGCTGCGGCGGACCTTTTTGGGCACACGAACGCCGGCGCCGGTATCGGTGCCGGGCTGCGTATCGCCCGGCACCCATTCCCGGCCCTGCTCGCGCGCCAGCATACGCTGGCGGCGTTCCTGGCGTTGTTTTTCGGTCTCGTTCACAGCGGGGTCCTCACAAAGCAGTCAAAGCATCAGATCGGCGGGGTCGTAGATGACCTCCTCAAGAAAGAGCCCTTTTGCGGGCAGGGTCGGTCCGGCGGCGGCGCGGTCCCTGCCGGCCAGGATGCCCGGCACGGCGGCGGCGTCCAGCTTGCCGCGCCCGACCTCGACCAGCGTGCCGGCCAGGATGCGCACCATGTTGTAGAGATATCCGTCGGCGGTGACGGTGATGATGACCGTCTCGCCCTGCCCGGCCACGGTGCAGGCCAGCACCGTGCGCACGGTGTCGCCGTGGGCGGCGGCCGAGGAGCCCGCCGCGCAGAAGGCGGCAAAATCATGCCGGCCGACGATGGTCTGCGCCGCCGCCTGCATGGCCGGCACGTCCAGCGCCGCGCCCACCCGCCAGCAGGTATCGGCCGTGAAGGGGTCGTCGACGGCGGAGCAGCGCAGATAGTAGCGGTAGGTCTTGGCGTGGGCGGCGTAGCGGGCGTGGAACGCCTCCGGCACCGCCTGCGCGGCCAGCACGCGCACATCGGGCGGCAGGTGGGCGTTGAGGGCCAGCACCAGCCGCCGCGGTTCCGGTGTGCCGCCGTAGCGGAAGTTGACCGCGAAGCACCGCGCGTGCACGCCGGCGTCGGTGCGCGAGCAGCCCTTGACGTCCGGCCGGGCGCCGAGCACGGCCTCAATGGCATCTTGCAGCACCGCGCAGACGGTCACGCCGTTGGGCTGGACCTGAAAGCCGGCGTAGTTCGTGCCCTTGTAGGCAAGCCAGAGCAGCACGTTCATCAGAACAGCCCCCTGACGAAAAAGCGCGTTGATACGATGCCCGCCAGCGCGGCCACGATGCAGACGGCGCACAGCGCATCCAGCGCGGTGAAGCGCAGCTCCTTTAAGCGGGTGCGCCCCTCGCCGCCGCGGTAGCAGCGGCATTCCATCGCGGTGGCCAGCTCCGCCGCGCGGTTGAAGGCGGAGATGAACAGCGGCACCAGCACCGGCACCAGCGCCTTGACGCGCTGCGGGAAGGAGCCCGTGTCCAGCATGGCGCCGCGGGCCTTCTGGGCGTTCATGATCTTTTCGGTCTCTTCTATCAGCAGCGGGATGAAGCGCAGCGCGATGGTCATCATCATGGCCAGCTCGTGCGCGGGAAAATGCAGCCTGGCCAGCGGCCGCAGGATGCTTTCCAGCGCGTCGGTGAGCACGATGGGGCTGGTGGTGTAGGTCAGCAGGCTGGTCCCGGCGATGAGCGCCATCACGCGCACGGCGATGGTGACGGCGTAGCGCACGCCCTGCGGGTAGACGGTGAAGATCCACCAATGGATAAGCGGCGTCTCGCCCTGGCCGGTGACGAAAAACAGGTTGAGCACCGAGGTAAAGAGGACGATGGGCAGGATGGGCTTGAGGCTCTTTAAAATCATCTTATAGGGGATGCGGGCGATGCCGTAGAGCACGGCCAGCAGCCCGAGCGCCAAGGTCAGGCCCAGCCAGTTGGAGGCCGCGAACAGCGCCGCGATGTAACCCACCGTGGCCGCCAGCTTGAGCCGCGGGTCGCAGCGGTGGAGCACCGAATCACCCGGGAAGTGCTGCCCGATGGTGATGTCACGGAGCATCGGCACCGCCCCCTTCCCCCGCCGCGCCGGCCGCCCGTTTGGCCGCCAGCGCTTTCTGGATGGTCTTGACCGCATAGGGCACAGTGTAGACGTCGGTGTCGATGGTAAGGCCCATCTCCTTGAGTTTTAAGAAGATTTGGGTGATCTGCGGCACCGACAGCCCCAGCGCCAGCAGCTCCGGCGCGCGGGCAAACACGGCCGGCACGGTGTCGAACATGGCGACCTTGGCCTTATCCAGCACCAGCACGCGGTCGGCGTACTTGGCGATGTCCTCCATCGAGTGGCTGACCAGCACCACCGTGGTGCCGGTCTTTCGGTGGTAATCGCGTATCTGCGACAAAATAGTATCCCGTCCCTCGGGGTCAAGGCCGGCGGCGGGCTCGTCCAGCACGAGCACGCGCGGGCGCATGGCCATCACGCCGGCGATGGCGACGCGGCGCTTCTGCCCGCCCGAAAGCTCGAACGGGCTGCGCTTGAGCAGGCTCTCATCGAGCCCGGCAAAGGCGGCCGCCTCCTTGACGCGCTCCTGCACCTCGGTCTCCGGCAAGCCCATGTTGCGCGGGCCGTAGGCGATGTCGGCGGCGCAGGTCTCCTCAAACAGCTGGTACTCCGGGTACTGCATGACCAGCCCGACCAGAAAGCGGAAGCTGCGCAGGTCGGCGCCGGGGGCCCACATATCGCGCCCGTCCACCAGCACCCGGCCGGACGTGGGCTTGTTGAGGCCGTTGAAGTGGGCGATGAGCGTCGATTTGCCGCTGCCCGTCGCGCCGATGACGCCGATGAACTCGCCTTCCCGCACGGTGAAGGAGACGTCGTCCAGCGCCGCCACCTCGTCCGGCATACCGGGGTTGTAGACGTAGCGCAGATGTTCGATTTTCAGGATGTCATTTTCCGGCATAGGTACGGCCTTTCGGGGTCATTTCAGCAATTCATACAGGGCGGCGGCGCAGGCGTCGGGCGTGATGGCGTCTTGGGGCAGCGCGATGCCCGCTTCGGCCAGCTCGTCCCGTAGCTCGGCGGCCTGCGGCACATCGAGGCGGTAGCGGTGCAGGCGCTCGGTCTGGCTGAACACTTCGTTGGGGGTGCCCTCCAGCACGATGCGCCCGCGGCTCATCACGAGCACGCGGTCGGCCAAGGCGGCCTCCTCCATGTAATGGGTGATGGCAATGATGGCGATGCCGGCGGCGCGCAGGGTCTGGATGGTCTCCATGACGGCGGCGCGGCCGCGCGGGTCCAGCATCGCCGTGGCCTCGTCCAGCACCAGGCAGTCCGGCCGCATGGCCACGACGCCGGCGATGGCCACGCGCTGCTTCTGCCCGCCCGACAGCTTGTGGGGGGCGCTGTCGCGCTTGTCCCAGATACCGGCCAGGCGCATGGCTTCGTCGATGCGCGCACGCATCTCGCCGGTCGGCACGCCGAGGTTTTCCAGCGCGAAAGCGACGTCCTCCTCGACGACGGTGGCGACGATCTGGTTGTCGGGGTTCTGGAACACCATGCCCACCTTCTGGCGGATGTCGTACAGGTGCTCCTCGCTGCGGGTATCCATGCCGTCGACGAGCACGGTGCCGGTCTCGGGCAGCAGGATGGCGTTGAAATGCTTGGCCAGCGTCGATTTGCCGCAGCCGTTGGCGCCCAAGACCGCCACGAACTCGCCGCGGCGCACGCCCAGGCTGACCCCGTCCACCGCGTACTGCGGCTGTTCGGGGTCGTAGCGGAAGCGGATGTCCCGCGCGGTGAGCATGGTCTCGTTGGGCAAAGTATCTGCACCTCGGTTCCAGGGGATAGGGTCGGTCTTATGCCTGCCACATCGCCGTTGCCCCGCAGGGCACGACGCCGCCGGTGGCCGTGACCGGCAGGCCGATCTCGTCGCACCAGGTCGCGCCGCCGTGCAGGGGGCACAGCCCGGTCTTGAGCATATACTCCATCACCGCCGGGCTCAGGCCCTCGGTGTAGCAGTTGACGGCGAAAAACAGCGGTGTGTCGCTCAACACCTGTGCGCACAGCGTGAGCAGGTCGTAGATGCTGTCCTCGAGCTTCCACACCTCGCCGCCCGGGCCCCGCCCGTAGCTGGGCGGGTCCATGATGAGGGCGTCGTACCGGCTGCCGCGGCGCAGCTCCCGCGCCACGAACTTGGCGCAGTCGTCGACGATCCAGCGGCAGGGCCGGTCGGCAAGACCGCTGGCGGCGGCGTTCTCGCGCGCCCAGGCCACCATGCCCTTGCTGGCGTCGACGTGGGTCACGCTCGCCCCGGCCGAAAGGCAGGCCAGCGTGGCGCCGCCGGTGTAGCCGAACAGGTCAAGCACGCGCACGGGGCGCCCGGCCGCGCGGATAGCGTCCTGGTACCACGCCCAGTTGACGGCCTGCTCGGGGAAGATGCCGGTGTGCTTGAAGCCGGTGGGGCTGACGATGAGGGTGAGCTCCCGCCAACGGATGCTCCAGCGCGCGGGCAGCGGCTTACGCTGCTCCCAACTGCCGCCGCCTCTGGCGGAGCGGTGATAGACGGCGTCGGCCGTGCTCCACTGCGGGCTTTGCGGGGGCGCTTTCCACACCACCTGCGGGTCGGGGCGCACCAGCACATGGCGCCCCCACCGTTCCAGACGGTTGCCGGCGGTGGCGTCCAGCAGTTCATAGTCCTGCCAGGTATCGGCGGGGCGCATAGGCGTTCCTCGTTTCTTACTCGCTGTCCTGCTTCAAAATGCGCTTGCGGATCATCTCAGCGATGCGCTCGGCGCTGGAGGTGATGGCGGCCATATCCTCGCCCTCGACCATGACGCGGACCTTGGGCTCGGTGCCGGAGGCGCGCACCAGCACGCGGCCGGATCCCATCAGGCTCTGCTGCTGGCTCTCGACAAAGCCGGCGATATACTCGTCCTCCCGGTAGGCACGCTTTTGGGCGTCGTTCATCTCGATGTTGATGAGCACCTGCGGGAACTTGGTGTACACGGCGTTGAGGTCGCTCATCTTGAGGCCCTCGCGCTTTTTGGCGGCCAGCAGCTTTAACAGCTTGCCGGCGGTCAGCTCGCCGTCGCCGGTGGTGGAATGGTGCAGGAAGATGACGTGCCCGCTCTGCTCGCCGCCGATGGCGTAGCCGCCGGCGCGCATGACCTCGAGCACATAGCGGTCGCCGACGGCGGTGCGCGCGGTCTCGATGCCCAAACTGTCCATATATTTCATGAAGCCTAGGTTGGACATGACGGTGACCACAGCGGTGTTGCCGTCCAGGCGGCCGCGGTCCTTCATGTCCTTGCCAACGAGGGCGATGATCTTGTCGCCGTCGATCTCGGCGCCTTTCTCGTCGCAGGCGAGGCAGCGGTCGGCGTCGCCGTCAAAAGCGATGCCGCAGTCATAATCGCCGGCCTTGACGGCGGCCTCCAGCGCCTCGAGGTGGGTGGCGCCGCACCCCTTGTTGACGTTGAGGCCGTCGTCCTCGGTGAAGAGGAAGGAGGCATCGCACCCCAGGCGCGGGAACAGCTTCTGGGCCACGGCAGCCGAGGCGCCGTTGGCGCAGTCGAACAGCACGCGCAGGCCGGTCAGGTCGGCGTCGATGTGGCCGACGAGGGAATCGACGTAATCGTCGACGGAGGTGCGGCACATATGGATGCGGCCGATGTCGGCACCGCAGGCCAGCGGGATGTCCTTGCAGTCGTTGGCGATGTGGGCCTCGATCTGGTCCTCGACCTCGTCGGGCAGCTTGTAGCCGTCGCCCTTAAAGATCTTGATGCCGTTGAATTCCATCGGGTTGTGGCTGGCCGAGATGACGATGCCGGCGTCGGCGCCGTACTTCTGCACCAGATAGGCCACGGCCGGCGTAGGGATGACGCCCAGCAGCTCGACGTCGGCGCCGACGCTGCACAGCCCGGCGGCGAGGGTGCTCTCCAGCATATCGCCGGAGACGCGGGTGTCCTTGCCGATCAAAATTTTGGGGCGGCGGCCGTCCCGCCGGGTGAGCACGGCGGCCGTGCCGCGCCCGATCTTGAGTGCCAGCTCACAGGTCAGGTCCTGGCCGGCGATGCCGCGGATGCCGTCGGTGCCAAACAGTTTGCCCATTGTGTATCAGTTCCTTTCGCTGCCGCAAACGCGGCAAATCTCGGGAAACGCCGCCAAGGGGCGGAGCTTCCGTGGCTTTTCCAGTCTATGAAAACGGCCAGGGCCGTGTTCAGGCGGTTTTAGTACAGGCTTTGCTGGCCGTCGTCGGCGTCCCCGTCAAAGCGGCGCGGCACCGGCATATGCAGGTGCTCGTAGGCCAGGCGGGTCACGCAGCGCCCGCGCGGGGTGCGGGTCAAAAAACCCATCTGCATCAGGTACGGCTCGCACACGTCCTCGAGCGTGACGCTCTCCTCGCCCAGCACCGCGGCCAGCGTGTCCAGCCCGACCGGGCCGCCGCCGTACAGCTCGATGACGGCGCGCAGCAGGCTGCGGTCCAGCTCGTCCAGGCCCATGGCGTCGATGTCCATCTGGCGGCGGGCGGCGGCGGCGATGTCGCCGTCGATGGTGCCGTCGCCCTGCACGGTGGCGAAATCCCGCACGCGCTTGAGCAGCCGGTTGGCGATGCGCGGCGTGCCGCGGCTGCAGCGGGCCAGCTCCAGCGCGCCCTC
>CANRLV010000044.1 GCA_947631565.1 uncultured Gemmiger sp.
AGCGGCGGCGCAGCGGGCGGGGCGGCGGGCCCGGGCAGGCCGGCGTCGCAGTCGGCCAGCGCCGCCGCCAGGCGGTCCAGTGTATCGTCGGCGTCGCACAGGCCGGACATCGCCAGCAGGTTTTGCCCGCACACCATCTCGGGCTCAAGGCCCCGGCCGCGCAAAAATGCCGCCCCGGCCGGGCCGATGTCGGCCAGGATCTTGCCGTCGTCATAGCCCCACAGGGCGGGGTGGCGGGCCAGCGTGTCGGCCCCGTGGCAGAGCACGCGGATATAGCGCAGCCCGGCGACGGCGGCGTCAAAGCGGCCAAGCCGGGCCCGCCAGGCGGCAAAGGCGGCGGGCCCCTCGGCGGCCAGCCAGCCGGTGCAGGCATCCAGCGAGACGAGCAGCGGGTAGCTGGGCGAGCTCGTCTCGAATATATCGAGCGCGCGCTCGACGGCGGCCGGGTCGACAAGGGTGCCGTTCAGGTGCAGCAGCGCCGTCTGGGTCAGGCTGGGCAGCGTCTTGTGGGCGCTCTGCACCACAAGGTCGGCCCCCGCCGCCACGGCGCCGCCGCGCCAGCCATGGGGCGCGGCCATGGGCAGGTAGTGCGCGCCGTGCGCCTCGTCGACAAACAGCGGCACGCCGCGCGCGTGGCAGACGGCGGCGATGCCGGCAATGTCCGAGAGCACGCCCTCATAGGTCGGGCTGGTGACGATGACGCAGGCGGCCTGCGGGCAGGCCGTGAGCGCGTCGGCCACCTGCTGCGGCGTGACGCTGCCGTAGATGCCGAAATCCGCGTCCACGGGCGGCGCCAGCCACCGCACGGCCAGCCCGCCCAGCTCGACGGCATGGTAGACGGCCTTGTGGCAGCTGCGCGCGGCAAGCACGGTGCTGCCGGCAGGGGCCAGCGCGCGGATGCCGGCCAACAGCCCCACCGTGCTGCCGCCCACCAGGTACCAGGTCCGCACCGCGCCCCACAGCGCCGCCGTGCGCGCCATCGCCGCCGCCAGAATGCCATTGGCGGCATGCAGGTCGTCGGTGGCCGGGGTCTCGGTGGTGTCCCAGCCGTAGGGCAGGGCGGGGCAGGGGAACACCTGCCGCTTGTGGCCCGGCATATGCAGGGGCGTGGCAGCCGCGGCGGCGGATGCAAGCTCATTTTGTAATATACTGTAGTTTTTATCCATTTTGTATAAACCTTGTACCGCAAGGCCGGCGGCCGCGCGGCGGTGTCACCGCCACAGCTTTTCCCACGTCGTCAGGTCCAAAACGGTGCCGGGCAGCACCTCGACCGGCGCCGTGCCGGCGGGGCGGAAGCGGCAGCGCTTGCAGAAATCGGCGGCCCGCAGGTCCTTGGCCCATACCTTTAAGTAGAGGCGGGTGCGCCCGTCGCCCTCGGCCAGCTTTTGGGCATAAGATACTACGCCGCGCCCGATGCCGCGCCCGCGGGCTTGTTCCCGCAAAAACAACCGCGCCAGGCAGACGGCGCCCGGGACGGACAGATCCAGCGCGAAATAGCCCACGGCCGTGCCGCCTGCGTAAATCAAAAAGTAGTTGACCGTGCCGCTGTGGATGGCCTCGTCGGTGACGTCCTCGCTCTGGTACGCCTCGGCCAGCGCCGCCGCCACCCGGAGCGTCAGGCGGGTATAGTGCTGTACGAAGATCTCCGCCGCCAGTTCGCTCACGGCCGCCACATAGCGGGCCTTGGTCACCTGCTTGTACTCCACGTTCATGGTGCGTCCCCCTCGCCGTTTTCGATGGACAGGCTGGCCCAGGCCGGCAGGCAGGCGGCCCAGTCGCCGGGGGCCTTCAGGCGGCCGAAGCCCTCGCACAGGTGGTCGGGGCAGGGGCTGTCGACAAAGGCGATCTCGCCGTCCTGCACGTTGAGGTGGACGGTGTAAAAGCCGGTGTCGATGTCATATGTCTTGTCCTCGTCCAGCGGGATGCGCAGCTCCTGCATCGGGTCGCCATACTGTAAGACCGCCACCGGGCCCGCCTGGCCGCCGCCGGGGCGCAGCAAAACCAGCCGCTGGGCCAAAAACAGTCCGGCGGCGACGGCCAGCACGGCCGCGGTAAAAAGAACGTTGCGTTTTTGCATTTCTGACTACTCCGGGTCGGGGTCGAAAAACAGCTCGATGCGCTTGCCGTCAAAGCCGCCCTCGGCGGCGGGGAACGCCGCGCGCGCGGCCCCAAGGCCGGGCGTGTCCTCGCCGGTCTGCGTCACGGCGGCGCTGTAGTGGGTCAGCCACAGCCGGCGCACGCCGGCCGCGGCGGCCAGCGTCCCCGCCTGCCGGCAGGTGGAATGGCCGTAAAGCTTTGCCTTGGGGGCGTCGGCGTCGTCGGCATAGGTGGCGTCCATGCACAGCAGGTCGGCGTCCTGCGCCGCCTGCTCCAGCGCCGTGCAGGGGCGGGTGTCGGCCGCGTATACGATCTTTAAACCGCGCCGCGGCGGGCCCAGCACCAGGTCGGGCGTGTAGCCGGCCACACTCTCGCCGTTTTGCAGGCGGCTCCACAGCGCCAGCGGCACGCCGGCGGCCCGGGCCCGTTCAGGGTCGAATTTGCCGGCCCGCGGCAGGGCAAGGGCGTAGCCGCAGCACCCCACCCGGTGCTTGAGAGGGAAGGCCGTGACCGTGAACGCCCCGGCCGCGAAGCTGCCGCGGCAGCGCGCCGTCTCCAGTGGCTGCAGCGCGAACGGCAGCGGCCCCGCCACGGCCAGAAAGGCGCGCAGCACGCGGTCGAGACCCGGCGGGCCGGCGATGAGCAGCGGCGCCGTGCGGCCCATGCCGGCCATCGTCTGCCACAGCCCCGGCAGGCCAAAGATGTGGTCGCCGTGGTAGTGGGTCAGCAGCACGGCGTCCAGCCGGAACAGGTTCACCCCGTGGCGGCGGCAGGCGGCCTGGGTGCCCTCGCCGCAGTCGATAAGCACGCTGCCGCCGCCGGCCGTCACGGCCAGCGCCGAGAGAGCGCGCTCCGGCAGGGGCTGTGTGCCGCCGCAGCCGACAAGCGTCACCGTCACCATCGGGCATACTCCTTTCCGGGGATATACTGCTTCCAGTATACACCATCGCGCTTGAAAAAACCAGCCCGACATGGTAGGCTGGTAGTAGTAAGAAAAAACGGAAAGGAGCGCGACCCCATGCAGTACGATTTTACCTCCGTCATGGACCGCCGCGGCAGGGATGCCATCGCCGTCGATATGCCCTACACGCCGGCGGGCGGCGTGTTCGTGCCCGGGGCGCCCAAATCGGGCTTCGACCTCATCCCGATGTGGGTGGCGGACATGAACTTCCCAACCTGCCCGGCGATACAAGAGGCCATCATCGAGCGCGCCAAACACCCGGCCTTCGGCTACTTTGAGCTCGGCGAAACGCCCCCGGCCGCCTACTGCGCCGCCATCGCCGACTGGCAGCGGGACCGCAACGGCGTGAAGGGCATCACACCGGCCGATATCGGCTACGAGAACGGCGTGCTGGGCTGCGTGGCCAGCGCCCTGCAGGCCTTCACCGCGCCCGGCGAGAAGGTGCTGCTGCACAGCCCCACCTACATCGGCTTCACCCATACCCTGGCGGACACCGGCCGCACGGCGGAGCTCAGCCCCCTCAAGCAGGACGAGGCCGGCGTCTGGCGCATGGATTATGAGGATATGGACCGCCGCCTGAAGCAAAACCGTATCCACCTGGCCATCCTCTGCTCACCGCACAACCCCTGCGGCCGTGTGTGGGAACGCTGGGAGCTGGAAAAGGCGATGGAGGTGTACGCCGCCAACGACTGCATCGTCGTCTCGGATGAAATTTGGTCCGATTTGATTTTGGCCGGGCACAGGCACATCCCCACCCAAAGCGTGAGCGACGACGCCCGCCGCCGCACCGTCGCCGTCTACGCGCCGTCCAAGACCTTCAACATGGCGGGGCTCGTCGGCAGCTACCACATCATCTATGAGCCGTACCTGCGCGACCGCGTGCGCCGCCAGAGCGCCGCCAGCCACTACAACGGCATGAACGTGCTGTCGATGCACGCGCTGCTGGGTGCCTACTCGCCGGCTGGCCGCCAGTGGGTGGACGAGCTGTGCGCGGTGCTCACCGGCAACGTCGACTATGCCCATGATTTCATCGCGAAAAATTTTGCCGGCGTGACGGCCGCCAAGCCGCAGGGCACCTATATGCTGTTTTTGCACTGTGAGGACTGGTGCAAAGCCCACGGCAAAACGATGGACGAGCTGCTGAAGGCCGGGTGGGACGTCGGTGTTGCCTGGCAGGACGGCCGCCCCTTCCACGACGACTGGGCCATCCGCATGAACCTGGCCCTGCCCTTGTCCCGCGTGCAGGAGGCCATGCGCAGGTTGAAGGAATATGTGTTTTAAAACAGGGAATCGCTGACCCTCAGGCAACGGGCCTTGGCCGCCGGGAGGGGGGTATGGCGCATGAACCTTATAACAGAAAGACAGTTGCGTCGGCACAGCGAACACCGTCAGGTGTGCGATGAGCAGATGCAACTGTCTTTCGTCAGGTTTATAGCCATACCCCCGACTGGAGGCGGCAATGCAGAATTTTATCCCAGCTTGTGCAGCGCCAGCGGCTCGCTGCGCCACACGGGCGCGCCGTCAGCGGTCAGCTCGGCGACCCACTGCACGCTGGCAAGGTCGCGGCAGGGGTAGGTCCTGTCCGGGTCAAACTGTGCCTGCCATACGCCGCCGGCGATGCGTTCAACGGCGGGCAGCGGCTCGCCGCCGGCGATGCGTTCAACGGCGGGCAGCGGCTCGCCGCCGGGGAAGGTCAATGGCGCGCTGTCGGCCAGCACACCGTCGATATACAGCTGTACCGTGCCGCCGTCGACGTCCATCCACGGCGGCATCGAGACGACGGCGACCTCCGGGCACAGCCAGGAAAGCGAGACCTGCCAGCCCTCGCCGTCTGCTTTGGCGCGAAAGCCGCCGAACAGCGTATCGCCCCCGTCAGACCAGGCAAGGACGGGCTCCAGCAGGTCGTCGGTCAGGCACAGCTCGCCCAGCGTCTCCACCGTCGCCTTGCCGTCGGCGTCAAACAGGCGCACGCTCAGCGTGTAGCTCTCGCCGACGGTCAGCCGCGGGCTGGCGCTCAGGCGGCCGCTGGCCTCGATGGCGGTCATCTCCACCACCTCGGTCTCGTCGCCGTGGTCCAGCAGCAGGCTGGCGGAAAGCCCCGGCACCCAGCTGCGCGGCGTGACAAGGATGTTGGTCTCGCTTTGGCCGGCCGCCGGTTCGGCCGGCAGCCACTGCCAGTCCAGCACCGCGCTCTCGCCCTTGCGCACGGCGGTTTGCAGCTCGTCCATGCGGGCGCCGGTCGCGTCCAGCTGGTCGGCCAGCCCGTTCAGGCGCTGGCCCAGCGTCTCCAGCCGCCCGTTGGCGGCGTCCAGCTGGCGGTAGGCATAGCCCAGCGCCGCCGCGGCCGCCAGCACGGCCGCCAGCCCCACGGCGGCCAGCACCGTCCAGCGCCGCCGCTCGCCGCGGCGCCCGGCGGCGGCGTGGGCGTCCAGCAAAGCCTGCATCGCCTCGGCGGTCAGGGCCGGGGCGGGCGGGGCCTCGCGGTCCGCTTCGGCGGCCGGCACCGTGCCCAGCAGCCGGTCCACCGGGCAGCCCAGCACCTGCGCCAGCGCCTGCAGGTTGTCCAGCCCCGGCAGGGCGGCGTCTTTCTCCCACTTGCCCAGCGCCTGCCGGCTGACGCCGATCTTCTCGGCCAAAGCCTCCTGGCTCAAATTCTGCGCGCGGCGGGCGGTTTGGATGTTCTGCCCCAGCGTCGGTGCCTGCATGGGCGTTGCCCCCTTTCCTTACTACCAGTATTGTAGCAGGCCGGGGCACAAAATACCAGCAAGCGCGCCCCACAAACCGGCAACCGCCGGTTGCGGGGCGCAAAAAAGCCCCCGCCGGGGCTCCGGCGGGGGCGAAGCGGTCAGACCTTGGCCGCGCCCTTTTGCAAAATTTTGTCGAAGCGGGACAGGAACATGAAGGTCGTCACCGCGGCGGCGAGGATGTCGCTGACCGGCTCGGCCAAAAACACCGCGAACACCTTGTTCTCAAAGAACAGCGGCAGGATGAAAATCAGCGGGATGAGCAGGATCAACTTGCGCAGGCAGGCCAGCAGCAAACTGACCTTGGCCTGGCCCAGCGCCATAAAGCTCTGCTGGCAGCTAAGCTGGAAGCCCAGCGCAAAGATGCCCGCCATATAGATGCGCATCGCCCAGGTCGTGTACGCGACCAGCGCCTGGTCCGAGGTGAAGATGCCGGCCACCAGCTGGGGCCCGGCCATCATCAGCACCCAGAACGCCGCCGCATAGGCAACGCAGATGCGGAACTGCAGCCAGAACGCTTTTTTGACGCGGTCCGGCTTGTTGGCGCCGAAGTTGAAGCTCATGATGGGCTGGCCGCCCTGGCAGAAGCCCTGGATGGGCATCATGGCCAGCTGGCTGGCGCTGGTGATGACCGTCATCGCGCCGACGGCGATGTCGCCGCCGTAGCGGGCCAGGCTCGAGTTGAAGCTGATGGAGAGCAGGCTCTCGGTCGAGAGCATGACAAAAGTGGAAACGCCCAGGGCCAGGCAGGGCAGGATGACCTTGGCCTGCAGCGGCATATTGGCGATGCGCAGCTTTAACAGCGTCTTGGGCCCGGTCAAAAAGCGCAGGATCCACAGCGCCCCCACGGCCTGGCTCAGCACCGTGGCCAGCGCCGCGCCCTGCACGCCCATGCCGAGCGCGAAGATGAAGATGGGGTCCAGCACGATGTTGATGACGGCGCCGATGGCCGTTGTCATCATGCTGACCTTGGCGAACCCCTGTGTGGTGATGAAAGGGTTCATGCCCATGACCAGCAGCACGGTCACGCTGCCCAGGATATAGATGCGGCTGTAGGCCACGGCGTAGGGCAGCGTCACGTCGCTGGCGCCGAACAGGCGCAGCAGCGTGGGCGCGCTGAAGAAGAACACCGCCGTCAGCACCGCCGCAAAGCCCAGCAGCACGGTAAAGCAGTTGGCCACGATCTTCTCGGCGGCGTCGGTGTCGCCCTGGCCCATGGCGATGGCCGCGCGCGGCGCGCCGCCGGAGCCGGCCATCATCGCAAAGGCGTTGATGAGCATGAGGATGGGCATGAACAGCCCGACGCCGGTCAGCGCCGAGGCGCCGACGCCCGGGATGTGCCCGATGTAGATGCGGTCGACGATGTTGTACAGCAGATTGATGACCTGCGCCACCACCGCCGGCACCGCCAGCCCGAACAGCAGCTTGCCGATGGGCCCGCTGCCCATGTCGCGCTGCGCCGCCTGTGCCGCCATACGATGACCCCCTTGCCGGTTGTGTTACCGTTTTATTGTACCGCGCCGCGGCGCGAAAAGCAACTTACTTTTTATAGTCGAGCGGCAGCGCGGTCCAGCGGGCGCGGAACAAAAACGCCGCGTCCTTGGGCTGGCGCTCGCGCGTGAAGATGCCTTTCTTGTTGCCGCCCACGCGCATGATGCCCTCGCCGGTGGCAAAATCGGCAAAGTTCCACACGAGCTCGCCCTGCACAAAGGCAAAATCGTCCATCACGCCGTGGTTCATCGCCAGGTATTCGGTCTGGTATTCCTGGCTCCACATACGGCTGGGCAGGCTGTGCTCGGCCCCCAGCGTGTCGGCGCCGTACTCGGTAAAGATGACGGGCCGCCCGCCGCGCACGGCGTCCCAGTCCCGCAGCTCCTGCCGGAACTCGGCCTCGGCGTCGGTGATGCCGTAGCCGCCGCCTATGTACCAGCCGTAATAACGGTTGAGGCTGATAAAGTCGCACAGGTCCTGGCAGCGGCACTTCTGCGGGCTGCTGGTCTTTTCCAGCGCGCCGGTGCGCGGGCGCCGCTGGGCGTCGAGCGCCTGCGCCAGCGTGAAGGCCGGGGCAAAGAAATCCCGCGCAAAGTCGCTGATGGTCTCGGGCTCATTGAACAGGCTCCAGGCGATGACGCAGGCGTGGCGCTTGTCGCGGCGGATCATCTCGTCCACCTGCTGCAGATAGTTTTTTTGCAGCGCGGGCACGGTCGGCGCCTCAAAGAAAGAGGTGTAGCGGCCGCTGCCGGCGTCGGCAAAGTTCGAAAAGGAGCGCATCATGCCCACGGCCGGCACCTCGTCGATGACCAGGATGCCGTACTTGTCGGCCAGCTGGTAGACCTCCTCGGCATAGGGGTAGTGGCTGGTGCGGAAGCAGTTGGCGCCGATCCATTTCATGCACTCAAAATCACGCTTGAGCGTGACGAGGTCGAGCCCGCGCCCGCGCAGGTCGGCGTCCTCATGCTTGCCGAAGCCGCGCAGATACACCGGCCTGCCGTTGAGCAGGAAATGCCCGTCCTTGACCTCGAACGTGCGGATGCCGATGCGCTCGCTGTACTCGTCCAGCACGCGCTCGCCGTCCAAAATCCGCACGACGAAGCGGTACAGGTACCCGTCGCCGACGCCCCACAGGTGCGCGTTCGATACCCGCAGCGTGCCCGTTTTGCCGGCGGCGCCGGCGATTTTGTTTGGGCCGTCCCATACCTCGACGCAGACCTCGTGCTCACCGTTGGTCGTGACGGTATACTGCACCAGCGCGTCGGCGCCGTCCAGCGTGTGGGCGACGGCAAGGTCGGTCACGCACTCGGCCGGAAGGGCCAGCAGCCAGACGGGGCGGTGGATGCCGCTGTAATTAAAGAAGTCAAAGTAGCCGCGGTTGTATTTGGTGCCGTCGCCGCGCCGGGCCACCGCCCCGCAGGGGATCATCTCCTCCGACAGCTCGTTGTTGCCGAGCACGCTCAGGCGGTTGTACTGGTTGTAGCGCACGATCTGGGTGACGACGGCGTTGAAGGGCAAAAACCCGCCCGCGTGCTGCGCCACCTCGACGCCGTTGACGAACACCCGCGCTTTGTGGGTGACGGCGCCGAAGCGCAGCACCACCTCGCGGCCGGACCATTCCTCGGGGACAAAAAAGTCGGTCTGATACCAGAAATCGCCGCAGTATTCGCGGCTGTCCTTGTCGGTGAACAGGTCGCTGAAGCTGGACGGCACCGGCATACTGACGGGGGCCGGCAGGGCGCAGGCCCAGTCGGCCTTGACGCCCGCGGCCTGCGGGTCGAACTGGAACTGCCACATCCCGTCCAGGCGAACGGCGCGGCGGGCGGCGGAAGAGCACGGATACAAAAGCGAGCTTTGCATGGCGGACCTCCTGTTTTGGGAAAAAATCGGGAAGAGGAACAAACAAAACACGTTCCTGTTTGCTACCATGATACCGCATGGTCACCGGCGCGGGGTAGAAAGATTTTTGGGCAAAACCGTACAGTTTGCAAAATTCTTGGCGGTGTTGCACAAAAAAATCCAAAAGTTGGCGCGTGAGTTTGTAAAACAAGCAAAATCGTCTGGTTTTTCCCTAAAATAATACTAACGAAAAAGCCACAAAAAGTTCATAATTATTCTACAAATCGTGGTCGTGTGTGCCGCACACGGGCGCGAGGCGCAAGGCATATTTCCCCGGCGCCGCACAAACGGGGCGGCAATACCTATGTAAAGGAGAAAAGTTATGGCTTACTCAAAAGGCAACTATGATGGGCCGAACGGTATCCACGGCGTACCGATCTGGCGCATCGGCGGTTATGCGCTCAACAACACCGCCACCAACCTGTACCTGCTGATCGTCGGCAACATCGCCTACTACCTGACCGGCTTCGTCGGCGTCGGCGTCGTGTTCGCGGGTTCCTTCTCGATGATCATGCGTATCTGGGACGGCGTCACCGACCCGTTTATGGGCATGATCGTGGATAAGACCAACGGCCGCTTCGGCAAGAACCGTCCGTTCATGCTCATCGGCAACCTGATCCTGTTCAGCATGAGCTGGGTCATGTACCATGTCACCCCGATGCTGCCCATGGGCGCCCGCCTGCCGTTCTTCTTCCTCATCAACGCGGTCTACTATCTGGGCTACACCTGCCAGTGCATCGTCACCAAGTCCGCCCAGACCTGCCTGACCAACGACCCGAAACAGCGCCCGCTGTTCACCATCTTTGACGGCACCTACAACACGCTGCTCTTCGCCCTCGGCCAGATGTGGATCTCCACCTCGCTGGTCCCGAAGTACGGCGGACTGGGCGCCATCGAGGTCTTCTACGACCTGCAGCTCTACCTCGGCCTGCTGTCCCTCTGCTTCACCTGCATCGCCATCTTCTCCATCGCCCCCAAGGACAACTCCAAGTACTACGGCACCGGCCAGGCGCAGAAGATCGGCTTCAAGGATTATGCCGACGTGCTGCTGCACAACCGTGCCATCCAGATGCTGGTGCTCTCGGCCAGTACCGACAAACTTGGCACCTCCGCCCGCACCAGCGCCGCCTCCGCCGTTCTGTACGGCGTCGTGGCTGGCAACTACGCGATGTCCGGCATCATCCAGGGCTACACCTCCCCGGTCAACTTCCTGTTCCTGCTGTTCGGCGTCGGCATCATCGCCACCCGCCTGGGCCAGAAGCGCGCCATGGTCATCGGCTCCATCGGCGCCGTCATCGGCAACGCGCTGCTGATGGTGCTGTGGTGGTTCGGCGATGCCAAGAGCCTGTCCCTGCCCGGCGACCCCAACGGCTTCAAGGGCTTCAGCTTCTTCACCATCGCCTTCGTCCTGCTGTACCTCATCACCCAGGGCCTGCAGAACATCGCCGGCAACATCGTTATCCCGATGACCGCCGACTGCGCCGACTACGAGACCTACCGCTCCGGCAAGTACATGCCCGGCCTGATGGGCACGCTGTTCAGCTTTGTTGACAAGATGGTCTCCTCCTTCGCGCCCATGATCGCCAGCATCTGCTTCGCGGCCATCGGCTTCACCGAGCAGATGCCCGACGTCGACACCCCCGAGACCCCGTCCCTCAAGTTCGTGGCCATCTTCCTCTCCTTCGGCGTCATCCTCATCGGCTGCGCCATCAACCTGGTCGCCATGCATTTCTATCCGCTGACCAAGGAAAAGATGGAAGAGATCCAGGAAGAGATCGCCGAGATCAAGGCCAAGGCCATGAATGCGTAAGGGTTTCTTCCCCTGAATCTTCCGGTATGCTTTGCAGCCTTTCCCAGGCCGCCCCGCCAAGCTGGCGGGGCGGCCGTCTTATGCCGCCAAATCACCGTCAAATACCGCCTTGCTGCGCTTGAAAAGCCGCGCCGGCTGTGCTATACTATCTTTATCTGTACACAACACCGCCCGAAAAAGGAGACCCTCCGCATGGCCAAAAACAACAAAAGCGAGACGCCCAAAAACGAACAGATCGATTTCCGGGACGTTCTGGCCATCTATGACGAACTGGATGAGCTGAAAGAATCGAACCCTGACGCCGTGGCCGCGGTGAACAAAAAATATGCCAAAACGAACTGGTTCGACCGGCTTTTGCAGTTCTACCTCGATATGCACGAGAAATACCACATCGAGGTCCCGGTCAAGAAAAAGACCTACTGCTGGCTGTGCCTGCTGGGGCCGTTCGGCGTGCACCATTTCTACGCCAGGCACTGGATCAAGGGGCTGCTGTATCTGGCCTTCTGCTGGAGCGGTATCCCGGTGGCGATGTCTTTCATCGACTGGATGGAAGCTTTCCCCAAGCAGGCGGACGAGAACGGCATGATCGTCATTTGACCCCCGCACCAAACCAAACCGGAAGGAGGACGGCGGATGCAGGCGGACCTGCTGCTGGTCATTGAAAAGCTGATGGCGGCCAAAAACGTGCAGGCGCTGCGCGCCGCGCCGCCGTGGCAGGGGCTGGATACCTTTGACTACGGCCTGCGCAAGACGCTGGACCCCCAGTTCGACTGGCAGGACTTCGGCGCGCTGCTGCTCAAAAGCATCCCCGAGAGGACCCTCGTTTTCGGCGAGGGCACGTTCGAGCTGCACTATGCGTTCTGCCGCGTGCCGGACCAAAAAGACACGCTGCTCTGCGTGGGGCCCTGGCGCACCGGCCCGCGCAGCGAGAAGAGCCTGCGCTGGGCCAAAAAGCACCTCGGCGAGGCCGCGGACCGCGCCGTCGAGGAATTTTACAACGCCGTGCCGATGCTGCCGGACGCCGCCATCATGCCGGAGCTGAGCGCCGTGGCGGGCCTGCTGTTCGCCGACCAGGGGGGGTGCGAGGAGGTCAGCTGGCACGAGTTTTTGCCCCTCAACTTCCGCCCCGACCTGCGCTTTTTCAACGAGCCGCCGTTTGAGCGCGAGCTGCCGGCGGCGATGATCGAGCAGCGCTATGCGGCCGAGGACCGTATGCTGGACGCCGTCACCCTGGGCGACGTGAGCAGCGCCATGGACGCGTACAAGCAGTTCGGGCAGTTCGGGCGGTTCAAGATATCCGACCGGGGCCATGACCCGATGCGGGACCGCAAGAACCGGGCCATCATTTTGAATACGCTGCTGCGCAAGGCCATTCAGAAAGCCACCGTCCACCCCTATTACATCGACCGCATCAGCCACAGGTACGCCCTGCGCATCGAGGGCATCGCCACCGACGAGGAGATGAACGCCCTCACCGCCGACATGGTGCGGGAGTACTGCACCTATGTGCAGCGGTATTCCCTGCGCGACTATTCGCCGCTGGTGCAAAAGGTCATCAACCACATCAACCTCAACATGGACAGCCAGCTCTCGCTAAAAAGTCTCGCTGCCATGTGCTATATCAGCCCCAGCTACCTGTCCAACCTGTTCAAGCAGGAGACCGGCCAGACCCTGACCGACTACATCAACACCCAGCGCATCCGGCGCGCCGCGCACCGCCTGTGCACCGGCACCGACGGCATCGCCGCCGTGGCCGAGCAGGTGGGCATTCTGGACGTGAACTACTTTACCAAGATCTTCAAAAAGGTGATGGGCGTCACGCCCACCCAGTACCGCCGCCAGCACCGCGAACGGTAAAATGCTGAAAGCGCGCCGTTGTTTGGGCCGCCTCTGGTCGGGGGTATGGCTTTAAACCCGACGGCGGACAGTTGTACCCGCCCATCGGACAGCTGTGCTGTTCGCTGTGCAGGTACAACGGTTCGCCTGTTATAGGGTTCATGCGCCATACCCGCCTCGCGGCGGCCCGGCAACGAACATACAACGAACATAAAAGAGGGCTGCTGCCATTTTGCAACAGCCCCTTTTTGCAAGGAGGCCTTTATGCACACGCCCAACGAGCAGCTGCGCTATATGCAGACGCTGGCCGAGACCTACCCCACCGTGGCCGCCGCCTCCAGCGAGATCATCCGCATCGAGGCGCTGCTGCGCCTGCCCAAGGGCACCGAGCATTTCATGTCCGACCTGCACGGCGAGCATGAGGCGTTCACCCATATCCTCAACAACGCCTCCGGCGTCATCCGCGAGAAGATCGACATCGTGCTGGGCGATACCGCCACCGCGCAGGAGCGCAGCGACCTCGCTACCCTCGTCTACTACCCGGAGCAGAAGCTGCCGGAGCTCAAAAAGACCCAGCCGGACGAAGCGGCGCTCACGCAATGGTACCGCACCACGCTGCTGCGGCTGGTATCCTTATGCCGGTTCGTCTCCAGCAAGCACACGCGCAGCCATGTGCGCGGCTGCCTGCCCAAAAACTGCGGCCATATTTTGGACGAGCTGCTCCACGCCCACTTTGAGGACCATGACAAGGACCTCTATTATGGCGAGATCGTCGACAGCATCATCCGCTACCGCCGCGCCGACGCCTACATCATCCGCCTGTGCGAACTGGTCAAGCGCCTGGCCGTGGACCGCCTGCACATCGTCGGCGACCTGTTCGACCGCGGCCCGCGCCCCGACCTGATATTGGAAAGCCTCATCGCGCACCACGACGTCGACATCCAGTGGGGCAACCATGACGTGGTGTGGATGGGCGCCGCCGCCGGCAGCCCCCTGTGCGTGGCGACGGTGCTCAAAACGACGCTCGCGTACAACAACGCCGACACCATCGAGCGCGGCTACGGCATCGGTCTGCGCCCGCTCGACCACCTGGCATCCGAATATTATGCCGACAGCGACGTCTCCCGCTTTATGCCCCACGCCGACCCGCGCACCAACTGTGACCCCGGGAATCTTCTGCGCGTGGCCCAGATGCACAAGGCCATCACGGTGCTGATGTTCAAGCTGGAGGCGCAGGTCATCGCCCGCGAGCCGGACTTTTTGCTGGCGGGGCGCGATTATCTCAACCGCATCGACTACGCTGCCGGCACCGTGGACTGCGGCGGCAGGACCTGCCCGCTGCTGGACAGCGATTTCCCCACCGTGGACCCTGCCTGCCCCACGCAGCTGACGCCGCGCGAGCAGGACGTCATCGACAAGCTGGTCGACAATTTCCGCGACAGCAAGCTGCTGCAGCGCCATGTGCAGTTTTTGTACGCGCAGGGCGCTGTGTATAAGGAGGTCAACGGCAACCTGCTCTACCACGGCGCCGTGCCCATGACTGCGGACGGCGATTTTGCCGCCGAGGTGTTTGACGGCAAGGCCTACCGCGGCAAGGCGCTGTTCGATTACTGCGACCGCCGCGCCCGGCAGGGGTATTTTGCTCCGCCGGGCAGCCCCGAACGCCAGGCCGGGCAGGACTTTTTGTGGTACCTGTGGTGTGGTCCCTTGAGCCCGCTGTTCGGCCGCAGCGCCATGACCACCTTTGAGCGCCTGTACATCGCCGACCCCGCCACCCACACCGAAATCAAGGACCCCTACTACCGGCTCATCAACGAGCCGGAGACAGCCGAGAAGATCCTGCGGGAGTTCGGCCTTTCCGGCGAGGGCTGCCGCATCGTCAACGGGCATGTGCCGGTGCGCGCCGTCGAGGGCGAGAGCCCGGTCAAGGGCGGCGGGCGGCTCATCGTCATCGACGGCGGCTTCTGCCGCGCCTACCATGAGAAGACCGGCATCGCCGGCTACACGCTGGTCTACAGCTCCCACGGGCTGACGCTGCGCACCCACCAGCCGTTCGAGAGCCGCGAGAAGGCCATCCGCGACGACGAGGACATCACCAGCCGCAGTGAATACATCTACACCGCCCCGCGCCGGGTGCTGGTCGCCGACACCGACGAGGGCGCCGAAAAGCAGGCCCGCATCCGTGACCTGCTGCGCCTCGTCGAGGCCTACCGCCGCGGCGAGATACAGGAAGACGTGGAATGAACAAATCAGGACCACCGGCTTCGGCAAAGCCGGTGGTCCTGTCTTTATATCTGGCGGGGAGGTTCGCCGGATATCATATGTCGAGGCTGGCCCGCCAATCGTCTCACAGTGTCCGGATATTCCGCCAACCGGGACCGGTCAAATAAAGAGAAGTTGGCGTTCTCCACCGGACGGATATCGTTGCTGATGCGTTTGCGGAACGCATCATAGCTGTATATCTCGTATTTGCCCATCAAAAGGCAGGGTTTTGCTCCACCATCACCAGAAAATCCGGACCCACTCTTGTAATGAGAGAGGATCCGGATTTTTCTTTTTGTTTGTATCCGTCTGCCGCCAAATTTGATATCAGGTAAAGCGGTGTGCATCCTGAAACGTGCAGTCTGTGCTTTATGGATAGCCTGTGCGGATGCGCTTCTTATGACGACCTCGCCATACCGATGTGTCGGCACGCATGGCTCAGTCTGACAATTTTAACGCCGCATCCACCATCTCTTCGATGGCCTGCGCTTTGCTTGGCGGCAGGGGCCGGACCATCTTGGCAATGTGGGTAATGACACCGGCATTTTGGGCCGTGACCGAATCCGTCACAAACAATTCGTCCAATCCGATTTGTAATCCCTCACAGATGCGGTACAGGGTATACACCGTTGGACAACGCATCCCGCGCTCAACGTGGCCCAAAAAAGCAGCGTTCATATCACAGGAAAGAGCGAGCTTTTCCAAACTCATCCCGCGCTGAAGGCGCAGTTTGCGTATCTTGGCACCGATTTCCATCGCAAGAGTCTTACTGTCGATCATAGCAACGCCCTCCCTGCTACTAAAAAGTACGGCCGCTGCTGTCAATCGTAGGATATGGCGTTAAAATCATCAATCCACAACAAGTAGCAAAATAATATCAAATGATATTGAAATTCGTAAAACGATTTGTTATAATGACCACAACAAGAGCGTTTACTAAAGTACGCATAATATTAAATGATAGTATTTTTTACAACCGTACGAAAGAAAAAGGGTACAGAGGCGGCAAGAATACCGTTCTTACTTTCTCTGTGTCTGTTGCAGGAACTTTTGATGATTTCTCCGGCAAACAAAAAAATCCGTGCCGCGACCCGTACAAGTATCTGTAACAGCGCAAACAACGTGCACTCCGCTGTGAGATAAATTGCCGGAGAGGATCGACCGGGAGAGATTTTATGAGTGTAACGATAGGAACAGCCGTGGGTCTGCTGGGGATCCTGATCATTTTATGTGCGCCGTTACGGTACGGCTACACTTTAACGCTGTTCTTCACGGCTTTCACACGGATGGCTTTTGTTAATGTTGGGGAAAACAGCATTCTGGTGTACCATATTTTGGCGTTTTTCTTTGTTATTAAATTGGTAGCTGCTACGGGTAAGATATATATCAAGACCCCGAAACTGCTGGTTTGTTTTTTGCTCTATGCGGCGATCTCTATTTCTTTCGCGCTGCTGTATACGGATGTATATGTGATCAATGTGGATGGAGACTATGGGATGCTCCGGCCTTCCGTCCAGCAGTTTACGCAATATTTGTATCTCTTTTTTGGCGTTGTGTTTATGGCTTTTACAAGCCATATGCTATATTTAAAAAAAGTATCGGTACAGAAATTATTACATATACTTGATATTGCATATTTGACCGTTGCTGTCCTTGGGATCAGCCAACTGTTTGTGGATTTGGATGTATTTGACAGTATTTTTAGAAACTGTATGCTCAAGGGCGGCAATCAACATATTCTATTTGCCGGCAAAATTTGCTATAGAATAGATGGTGGCTTTGGCGAGCCATCCATGTTGAGTCTCTTTCTGGTTCCGATCATGTGTATGCATTTGTATCGGATACTGACCGGGAGAGCAACGACGAGGGATATCGCTTTTGTCGGGATCGGATTGCTGATCTGCCTGGAGAATCAGAGCAGCAGTGCAGTGGTAGGCATGCTCATCATGGCGGTCTGTTTAGTTCTGTCGTTCTTTGCCAAAATGTGTTCGGGGAGGAAAATAAAAATAACGAAAAAACGATTTTTTCTTTATGCTGTCCTGCTTATAGCAATGATTGGTATCATGCTTTTGATAAGAAATCAACTTTTGGAGACGGTTGACGCATTTGTCGAAAAACTTCAGGGACAAGGTGTGTCGGGCATTGATAGAGCTAAGGCGGCAACTCTTCAGTGGAGCGTATTTAAGGAACACTTTTTGTTTGGCGTAGGATTTGGAACGATTCGCAGCAAAGATCTGATAACCGGATGGCTTGCGCAACTGGGTATCGTTGGGGTTGGATTTTATCTGCTTTATGTCATTTCCATTTGCCGGCGGTTGTGGAGATGCCGTTCGCCGCTTGCCACGGAGCTGATGCTCGCAATACTTGTTTATAATGGCATAATGATGATTTCTGTTCCAGAGTTTATGTGCGTCCACATATGGGTTTATTATGCGATGGCGGAATCTGTTGTCATGCATCGGGTCGTTGGCGGCAACCGTCAGAGCCGGACGCCAAAGAGACTTGTTTACAGAAGATACGCTTCAAGCCATGCGCAGCAATAGACAAGCAGGATATCTGTTTTAAAATCTGAGAAGCCCAAGGCGCGGCTGCGCCCCAAAACGCCTCGCAGCGGTTCGGCATGTTCGAGTCCTGATTTTAAACCACTGAGAGAATGGCCCCCAAACTTTCGTTTTGGGGTCATTTTCTCAGTGGACAGTACAGGACTCTTCCGCGGCCTGGCGGAATGCCCACCGGGCATATCCGCCCCCGCCTGCGGGCGGGACGGCCTGTTCTCGTCCGTACTGTCGCGTGGCACCAAAACAACACCCCCGCAGCGGGGTACGCTGTGGGGGTGTTGTTTTGGTGGACAGTACAGGACTCGAACCTGTGACCTCCTGCACGTCAAGCAGATGCTCTACCAGCTGAGCTAACTGTCCATTTTACGCGGCCCAAATATCATACCAGAACCGGCGCAAAAAATCAAGCCCTGATTTGCCCAAATCCGAAAAAAACACAAAAAAGTATCCGCGTGCTTTCTCTTGCCCCCGCACGGGGTTTGTGTTATACTATAGCGTGTATTACTGGGGGTGTGCCCGTCGCGGGCCACAAGATGTTGCGGAACAACGCGGAAAGGGGCGCGCGTATGCGGGTGCTGGGCATCGACCCGGGCTATGCCATCGTCGGCTGGGGCGTGCTGGAATATTCTGCGGGCCGCTTTGCTCCCGTCGCCTACGGCGCCGTCAACACCGACAAGGACACCCCGTTCGAGACACGCCTGGTCGAGATCTATGACGGCGTGCTGGACATCTGCCGCCGCTACGCGCCGCAGGTGCTGGCCATCGAAAAGCTCTACTACCAGCACAACCAGACCACCGTCATCGGCGTGGCCGAGGCGCGCGGCGTCATTCTGCTGGCCGCCGCCCAGTGCGGCGTCGAGGTGTGTGAGTATACGCCGATGCAGGTCAAGCAGGCGGTCACCGGCTACGGCAAGGCGGTCAAAAAGCAGATCCAGGAAATGACCCGGGTGCTGCTGCACCTGGACGCCGTGCCCAAACCCGACGACACCGCCGACGCGCTGGCCATGGCCATCACCCACTGCCACTGCCGCGCCAATCAGCTCAGCCGCCTGCCCGGGCGGTAAAAGGAGACCGATATGATCTACAGCCTCAGCGGCATCCTGACCAAAAAGACCCCCGACCTCGCCGTCATCGAGTGCGCCGGCGTGGGTTACGCCGTGCGCGTGCCCGCCAGTGTCACCGGGCAGCTGCCTGCCGTCGGGCAGGAGGCCACCGTCTACACCGAGCTCAGTATCACCGAGAACGACGTCGCCCTCTACGGCTTTGCCACCGAGGCCCAGCGCGACTGCTTCCGCCTGCTGACCTCGGTCTCCGGCGTCGGGCCCAAGGCGGGGCTTTCCATCTTGTCCGTCCTCACGCCGGAAAAGGTCGCGCTGGCGGCCTCAGCCGACGACCACAAGGCCTTCACGGCCGCCGCCGGCGTCGGGCCCAAGCTCGCCAGGCGCATCGCGCTGGAGCTGAAGGATAAGGTCGGCCGGGGCCTGGCCGAGGGCGGCGGCTTTGCCGCCGACATCGCCGCCGTTCCGGCGGCCAGCACGGCCAGCACGCAGGCCGTGGCGGCGCTGGTCTCGCTGGGCTACACGGCCAGCGAGGCGGCGGCCGCCGTCGCCCGCGTCGACGATACGCTGCCGGTGCAGGACATCATCAAGATCGCTCTGCGCGGGCTTTCACGCGTATAACGGGGAGGGGAGAAGAGCATGGCGCAAAACACCGAATACACCGTCGATCCCACCCGCCTGGTCGCGCCCGAGACGACCCCCGCCGATTTTGAGGAGAACAACCTGCGCCCCAAAACGCTGGAGGATTACGTCGGGCAGGACAAGATCAAGGCCAACCTGCGCATCTACCTGCGCGCGGCACAGCAGCGCGGCGAGCCGATGGA
>CANRLV010000045.1 GCA_947631565.1 uncultured Gemmiger sp.
CCCTGCAGCTCCTTGACCGAGTGCTGGGCGGGCTTGGACTTGTACTCGTCCGAGCCGGAGATGTAGGGCACCAGCACGACGTGGATGTAGCAGCAGTTTTCCAGCCCCTGCTCCAGCCCCACCTGGCGGATGGCCTCCAGAAACGGCTGGCTCTCGATGTCGCCGGTAGTGCCGCCGATCTCGGTGATGACGACGTCGGCCTCGGTGCTCCTGGCAAGGTTATAAATGTAGCTCTTGATCTCGTTGGTGATGTGGGGGATGATCTGCACGGTCTGGCCAAGATAGGCGCCCTGCCGCTCTTTATTGAGCACGTTCCAGTACACCTTGCCGGTCGTCAGGTTGGAGTATTTGTTCAGGTTTTCATCGGTAAAACGCTCATAATGGCCCAGGTCCAGGTCGGTCTCGGTGCCGTCATCGGTGACGAACACCTCGCCGTGCTGCAGCGGGCTCATCGTGCCGGGGTCGACGTTGATGTAGGGGTCCAGCTTCTGGCTGGCCACCTTGAGCCCGCGCGTCTTGAGCAGGCGGCCCAGGCTGGCCGCCGTGATGCCCTTGCCGAGCCCCGAGACTACGCCGCCGGTGACGAACACATACTTCGTTGCCATAAAAACATCCTCCACTGCTGTGCGCTGCACATACAAATCCATTATACAAAACCGCCGTGAGCGTTGCAAGCCCGCGGCGGCAAAAAATACAAAAGAAAAAGGGAAGGAAACCTTACAGGTTTTTGTCCAGCTCCTCCAAAAGCTCCTGCGCCACCTCGCCGCGGGAACGGCGGGTGTCCATCGCCGTCTTCTCGATCAGGCGGTGGGCCTCGGCCTCGGTCAGGCCGCGCCGCTCGATGAGCGCGCACTTGGCGCGGTCCACCAGCCGCAGCTGGGCGATGCGGTCCAAAAGGCGCGCGTTCTCGGCCAGCAGCGGGTCCAGCCGGCGGCGGCAGCTGGCGGCCAGCTGCACGGCCTGGCGGAACTGCGGCAGGCTGAACGGCTTGCCCAGCACCAGCACGCCGTGCTCCTGCAGGCTGCCGGCAAAGGCGCCGGCGGTTTCCAGTTTGGCCAAAAACAGCACGCCGGCGTTGGTTTTTTCGGCAGCAAACAGGGCCAGTTCCTGTCCGAACTCGTCCGGCAGCGGCCCGTTGACGACGATGAGTTCGGCATCCATGCCGTCCAGCCGGCGGCGGGCCTCGCCGCCGCTGGCCACGATGACCGGGCGCGGCCAGCCCAGCTCGGCGATGTGCCGGGCCAGGTACTGGTTGGACTGCTCCCCCGCCGAGGCGATCAGCGCCACGCCCATGCCATCACCGCCTTTCCGGAAACGTCACACACTCACAGGGTCAGGAAGGAGTTCTCCCACTCCCAGGCCACCGGGTCGTGGCTGTTCTCGTACTCATGGCAGAGCTGCGCCTGGCAGGCAAAGTATTGGTTCGAGAGGGCCAGCGGCAGCTCGTTCTGGATGAACTCGCTCGAGGCGGCTGCCGTGATGGCCTCGCGCAAAGTGCGCGGCAGGCTTTCAAGCCCCGCGGCGGCCGAGCGCTGGAACAGGTTGCGGTCGACGGGCGCCGGCAGCGGCAGGCTGCGGGCGATGCCGTCCAGCCCGGCGGCCAGCAGCAGCCCGATGACCAGGTAGGGGTTGCCGGCCGGGTCGGGGCTGCGCACCTCCATGCGGCACAAGGGGCCGCGGGCCGCCGGCAGACGCACGAGCTGGCTGCGGTTCTGGGCGCTCCAGCTCACATACTGCGGCGCCTCGCAGCTGCCGAAACGGGCGTAGGAGTTGGGCACCGGGTTGCAGAAGGCGGTCAGCTCCCGCGCGTGGGCCAGCACGCCGGCCACAAAGTGCCCGGCCTCGCTGTCCGGCGTCAAGGGGGCGTCGAACAGGTTCTGCTCCCCGCGCCGCAGCGAAAGATTGACATGCAGCCCGCTGCCGGCCTGGTCGGCCAGGGGTTTGGGCATAAAGCTGGCATACAGCCCGCTGCGGTCGGCGATGGCCTTGACGGTGCTCTTGAAGGTGTTCAGGTTGTCGGCCGAAACCAGCGCCGGCGCGTAGAGGAAATCGATCTCGTTCTGGCCGTGGCCGGTCTCGTGGTGGCTGTGCTGCGGGCGCAGGCCCATGTCCTCAAGCGCAAAGCAGATCTCGCGGCGGATGTTCTCGCCCTTGTCCAGCGGGGCGATGTCAAAGTAGCCGCCGCGGTCCATCGGCTCCTTGGTGGGGCGGCCCAGCTCGTCGGTGCGGAAGAGATAGAACTCGCACTCACAGCCGATGTCGCAGGCAAGGCCCATGGCCTCGGCGCGCGCGGCGACGCTCTGCAGGTAGCCGCGGCAGTTGCCCAAAAACGGCTTGCCGTCGGGCAGCGTGATGTCGCAGTACATACGCATCACGCGGCCCTCGGCCGGGCGCCAGGGCAGCAGATGCGCGGTGTCGGGGTCCGGCCAGAGGATGAGGTCGCTCTCCTCCACGTTCATGAACCCGGCCACCGAGCTGCCGTCAAAGCCCACGCCGTGCGCAAAGGCGGCGGGCAGCTCGCTGGCAAACACCGAGATGTTCTTCTGGCTGCCGAAGATGTCGCAGAAAGCAAGGCGGACGAACTTTACGTCATTGTCCTCGACAAAGTTCAAGATATCCTGCGCGGTGCGTTTCATCATGGGGTCCCTCCCGGCAAAGCGTTGCCTTTATCATACAAAAAATGCGCGGGGAGCGCAAGGCCCTTTTTACGCTCCTTTTTACGCTTCCTTTTTACGCTCCAAGGGCCCGCATCGCTGCGGGCCCCGGAGAAACGTTGACTTTTTATACCGGGTCACTCGGTATAAAAGAGCATGCGGCTGTAGCACGGCAGCGGCCAGTATTCCTCGTCGACCAGCTGCTCGGCGGCGTCGGCAGCCGCACGCAGGCGGGCCATGGCCGGCAGCACGCTGTCGTGGAAGGCGTGGGCCTTGGCGGCCTCATCCTGCATGGCGCAGGCGGCGTCGGCGGCGGCGTTCAGGGCATCGATGGCATCGCTCATCTCGTCGGCGTACCGGCTCAGCTCGGTCAGCACCTTCTGCTCGGCCTTGATGGAGATGCCGTCGACCACGGCCTGCTTGGCGGCGGCGGCGCCGGCCACCTCGCCCATGTAGCTGGTGATGGCGGGCAGCAGCTGCTTGCCGGCGATGCGCTGCATGGTGCGCGCCTCGATGTTGATGATCTTGGAGTAGTGCTCCATCTCCACCTCATAGCGGCTGAGCATCTCGGTCTTGGTCAGTACGCCGAACTCCTCCATCAGGGCGATGTTCTTGTCGTCCTTGAGGGCGATCATCGCGTCCGGCGTGCACTTGCGGTTGGGCAGGCCGCGGCGCTCGGCCTCGACCTCCCACGCCGGGTCGTAGCCGTCGCCGTTGAAGATGACGCGGCGGTGGGCGTTGAGCGTATCCTTGACCCAGGCGGCGGCCGCGCACTCAAAATCGGCGGCGCCGGAGACGGTCTCGACGAAGCTCTTGAGCGCCTTGGCCACGGCGGTGTTGAGGATGGTGTTCACGTCGGACAGATTCTCGGCCGAGCCGGGGGCGCGGAACTCGAACTTGTTGCCGGTGAAGGCGAAGGGGCTGGTGCGGTTGCGGTCGGTGGTGTCCTTGCTGAACTCCGGCAGCACGTCGACGCCCAGGTTCATCTTCATCTTGGTGGGGCCGGCGTAGGGGCTGTCGGAGCACAGCGCGTCGATGACGGCCTCGAGCTCCTCGCCCACGAAGATCGAGATGATGGCCGGCGGCGCCTCGTTGGCGCCCAGACGGTGGTCGTTGCCCGGCGTGGCGACGGCGGTGCGCAGCAGGTCTGCGTACTCGTCCACGGCCTTGACGACGGCGGCCAGGAAAACCAGGAACTGCAGGTTCTCCATCGGGGTGTCGCCGGGGTCGAGCAGGTTCTCGTGTTTGGTGCCGATGGACCAGTTGTTGTGCTTGCCGCTGCCGTTCACGCCGTCAAAGGGCTTCTCGTGCTGCAGGCAGACAAGGCCGTACTTGGGGGCGATCTTCTTCATCATCTCCATCGTCAGCAGGTTGTGGTCGATGGCGACGTTGGTGGTGTCATAGATGGGCGCCAGCTCGTGCTGGGCGGGGGCGACCTCGTTGTGCTTGGTCTTGGCCGGCACGCCGAGCTTCCACAGCTCGTCGTCCAGCTCCTTCATGAAGGCCGACACACAGGGCCGGATGGTGCCGAAATAGTGCTCCTCGAGCTCCTGGCCCTTGGTGGGCGGCGCGCCGAACAGCGTGCGCCCGGTCAACACCAGGTCCAGGCGCTTTTCATAGTCGGACTTCTTGATGAGGAAATACTCCTGCTCGGGGCCGACGGTAGTGGCCACGCGCGGGACCTCCTTGCCGAACAGCGCCAGCACCTTGCACGCCTGGTCCGAGATGGCCTGCATCGAGCGCAGCAGCGGGGTCTTTTTGTCCAGCGCCTCGCCGGTGTAGGAGCAGAAGGCGGTGGGGATGCACAGCACGTCATCCTTGATGAAGGCGTAGCTGGTGGGGTCCCAGGCGGTGTAGCCGCGGGCCTCGGCCGTGGCGCGCAGACCGCCGGACGGGAAGGACGAGGCGTCCGGCTCGCCCTTGATGAGCTCCTTGCCGGAGAACTCCATGATGGCGGTGCCGTCCGGCTGCGGGCTGACAAAGCCGTCGTGCTTCTCGCTGGTGATGCCGGTCAGCGGCTGGAACCAGTGGGTGTAGTGGGTGGCGCCCTGCTCGATGGCCCAGCGCTTCATCACGCTGGCGACCACGTTCGCCACCTCCAGGTCCAGCGGCTGGCCCTTCTCGATGGTCGCCTTCAGGCTTTTGTAGGTGGAGCTGGGCAGACGCTCGCGCATCTCATGCTCATTGAAGACCTTGCTGCCGTACAGCTCCATGACGGTTGCTGCCATAAGGTTCACCCTCCATTTCCAAAGGTAAAGGCGCCGCGAACAAATCGCAGCGCCCTTGCTGTTACGCTCTTATTATACGCACGTGCCCCGCAAAAGGCAATAGGCGCAATGCCGAAAAGATTTATGCATACCGCCTTAAAACTGGCGCTTTTGCCCACGCTGCCGGCGGCGCAGCGCGCAAGCCGCCATCGCCGCGATGCCCAAAAGGCTGGCGATATCGGCCGCCCGCCAGTACCACAGCGGGGCCCAGTCCACCACAACGGTGCCCTGCCAGCCGGCCGGCACGGTCAGGGTGACAAAGCCGTCGGCCTGGCCAAGGCTCACCCCCGCGCCGCCGCTTTGCAGGCGGTAGCCGGGATAATCGAGCAGGGGCAGGCGCCCGGTCACGGCGGCGCCGGTACCGTTCTGCAGTGTCACGGTCAGGCTGTCGCCGCTGCGCAAACGGTTCAGCACCGTCACCCCGTCCGGGAACTCCGGCTCGTTGTGCGCCCAGGGGTCCTCCTCGCCCCAGGCGGCAGGCAGGTACTCGCCGCCGCCCACCTGCCCGGACATGGAGTCCACACTGGCCAGGCTGCGGTAATGAACGACCTCGCTGCTGTGGCACACACCGTAGAGCAGCTGCCCGGCGGGCAGTACGGTCAGCAGCAGGGCGGCCGCCAGCAGCGGCGCCGTATACTGTGGCCGGGAACGGTGCACAAGGGCAAGGGCGCAGATGCCGGCCACACACAAAAACACCGTGGCCGGGCTCAAAAACCGCCAGGGGAATTGCAGCTTGCCGAACAGGGACGAGACCGGCGGCAGATACCGGTAAATATCGTACCAGGGGAACAGCTCGCTCGACATCCACAGCGCAAGGACAGCCAACGCCAGCGAGACCCCGGCCGTGCGCGCCAGCATGGGCTGCGCGGCGCGCGCACGCGCATCCAGCAGGACGGCCAGTGCCAGCAGCCCCAGCAGGCCCAGCACCAGCCCGACCGAGAGCACCATCTCGGTGCTCAGTCCCTCGGCCAGCGCGCGGGAATACCCGCCCTCCGGCGCAAAGGGCAAAAATATCTGGCCGGGCATCAGGATGTGGATCTGCAGATAATCGGCCCCGAACTTGCCGCTGATGCTGCACACGCCCTGCGCCATGAATTGCAGGAGAGGCACCAGGAACCACAGGTCCCAAAGCAAAAACGCCCCCGCCGCCTTGCACAGGGCCGGCAGCACCGGCCGGGCAAGGGTACGCCGCCACGCGCACAGGCAGAACACGGTCCCGAACAGCGCTGCGATAAAGGCGGTGAGCAGATGCGTCTGCAAAAGGCCGGTGAAGGCCAGCGCCAGCGGCACCCAACACCACGGCGGGGCCTTCCGGTCCCTTGGCAGCGTGTACAACCGCCAGAAGCCGTACACGGCCAGCGGCAAAAACAGCATGGCGGAATACTCGCCCACGGCGGCGCGCACATACACGTTGCCAAGGCGGTACATGGATAAAAGATACAGCGCCGTGCCGGCGAGCGCCAGCGGCTCCGTGCCCAGGATGCGGCGCAATACCCACCGCGTGAGCAGCGCTGTGGCCAGCGTGACGGCGAACACATACAGCTTGTACACCGCCTGTAAGCTGAACCCGAACAGGCGCAGCACCGCGGCCGGCCAGAGCAGGATATCGCCGTACATCAGGCTGAACGGGTAGCCCTTGTCGTTCATCAGCGCCGGGTCCAGCCGTACCGGGAACTGCCCGGCCTGCATGGCGCTCTTGATGCCCTCGATGCGGGCCAGGTGGATGCTCAGGTCGTGGCCAAAGGGCAGATAATCGAGCCCCAGCGGCAGGCAGGCCAGCAGCACCATGGCGGCGATGGCCACCGCGCTGTACCGCGCCGCCGGCGCGGGGCAGGGATCCGGCAGGACCCCGCGCCAAACGAACAGTGCCCCGTCCAGCAGCAAAAACAGGCAAAGGACGGTCAAAAAATGCACATAGGCCATGCCGTGGGTAGGGATGAACTGCACCCCGGTCACATACATGATGCCCCCGTCGCACCAAAAATGCAGCTGTGTGGTCTCGCAGTCATAGGGCATCCAGAGCGAGAACACGGTGCGCGTGCGCTCGGCGGGCAGCGCGGCGGCGTCATAGCGGGCCATCGGCATGACCTCATCGCGGAAGCTCACACGGCCAGGCCCGCCGGTATTTTTATAGGTGACCGAGATCTGGTAGCTGCCGGCCGGCAGGTCCACCCAGCCGGTGGTCGCAAAATCGCCGCTGAAATCCTCGATGCGCACCCCGCGGGAGTCCTTGGTACAGGCATCGGCATAGGGCATCAGAGCGTCCGGCCCCAGCACGATGGGTGCCGGCGTGTGCCAGTCCGCCGCCAGGCGCACCAGCAAAAACACCGCCTCGGCCAGCAACAGCAGCGCCAGCCAGCGGTTCCCCTTCTGCAGCAGCTTTTTTACGTCCACATTCTTCACCTGCCGTTTTATCTGGATTTCAGTATACGCCATTGTCCCCAAACGCGCAAGGGCAAAATTTCACCCGCCCCATTGACAGCGCGCAGAAAAAATGCTATCCTGATTTTAGGATTCAATCCTAAAATCAGACAAAGAAATCCCACCGCCCACGCTGCAACAGAAAAGAGGTAGACACCATGAGCAAGAACCCCTATGCCGGCACCAGGACCGAGAAAAACCTGTGGGAGGCCTTCGCCGGCGAGAGCCAGGCCCGCAACAAGTATACCTACTTCGCCTCGGTGGCCAAGAAAGCCGGGTATGAGCAGATCGCCGCGCTGTTTTTGAAGACCGCCGACAACGAAAAAGAGCACGCCAAGCTGTGGTTCAAAGAGCTGGGCGAGCTGGGCGATACCGCCCAAAACCTGGCCGCCGCCGCGGCCGGCGAAAACTTTGAGTGGACCGATATGTATGACCGCATGGCCAGGGAGGCCGAGGCCGAGGGCTTTACCGCGCTGGCGGCCAAATTCCGCGGCGTGGCGGCCATCGAGAAGGAGCACGAGGAGCGCTACCGCGCCCTGCTCCACAACGTCGAGAGCAAGCAGGTGTTCGAGAAGGCCGGCGTGCAGGTGTGGGAGTGCCGCAACTGCGGCCACATCGTCGTCGGCACCGGCGCGCCCGAGGTCTGCCCCGTGTGCAACCACCCGCAGGCCTACTTTGAGGTCCGCGCCCAGAACTACTAAGCGGCAAAACAGTCCGCCCGGTCCGCCTTTTGTGCGGGCCGGGCTTTTGTGCTATAATACCGGTGTGTGGAGCAGCACGGCCAACCATGATTTGAGGTGGAATAATGGCATCAAGTAAAGAATATTTGGATTTTATTTTAGGGCAGTTATCCGAATTGGATGGAATCACATACCGGGCTATGATGGGAGAATTCATCATCTATTACCGCGGCAAAATCATAGGCGGTATCTATGATGACAGGTTGCTTGTAAAACCAATAAAAGCAGCGATCCGCTATATGCCAGCGGCTCCGTATGAAAACCCCTATGAGGGGGCAAAAGGGATGCTGTTGGTGGATGAAGTTGACGACAGAGAGTTTTTGACAGGTTTATTCAACGCCATGGTTGAGGAATTGCCGGCACCAAAACCGAAAAAGAAAAAATAGGCAACTCCCGATTTACCGGGCACAGGAGGGATGGAAGATGGAGATCGAGCGCAAATGGATGGTGTCCGGCTGGCCGGAGGCGGCGGGCCTGGACCTGCCGCTGCTCAAGGTCTACCGCATGGACCAGGGCTATATCAGCGTGCGGCCGACCGTGCGCATCCGGCGCGAGGCTTTGCAGGGCGGGCCGACGGCGCTGGTGCTCTGCTTCAAGGGCGCCGGCACGCTGGCGCGCGAGGAGATCGAGACGGAGATCTCCGCCGAGCTGTTTGCCAAATTGGAGCACCTCATCGGCAAGCCGCTGATTTACAAGGAGCGCCGCACCTACGCCCTGCCCGGCGGGCTGGCGCTGGAGGTCAACACCGTCGACCCCGGCACGCCCACCGCTTTCCGGTATGCCGAGATCGAATACCCCACCGAGGCGGCGGCCCTGGCCTGGGCGCCGGCCGACCCGGCGCTGGCCGCGTACCTTGCCGACGAATGCACCGGCCGGCCCGGCGCCAGCATGGGCGAGTACTGGCTGCAGACGCGCGGCGCGATCTAATCGGCGGTTTGTGCCCCGGCCTGGCCGCGCAGCAGCGCGGCCAGCGCTTTTGCCGCCAGCTCGCCGGCGCGCACGGCCTCATCCAGCGTGTTGGCGTGCCCGCCGACCTCGATCAGCAGGCTGCCGCTGCACACGTCCTGGTTGTAAAAGCGGTAGCCGCATAAGACCGGCCGGGTCAGGCCGGGGTACGCACCCTCCATCGCCTGCTCCCACGCGGCGGCAAAGCGCAGGTTCTCGCGCCAGTTTGGCAGCGGCACGCTGCCGCCGTTGCCGCACCCGGCGATGAGCATGACCTGCGCGGTATCCTGCCCGCCGATGACGGCCAGCGGCTTGATGCGCGCGCCGTCCGCCTCGATGGCGTCGCGGTGGACGTCCAGAATGACCTTGATGGAGGGGTATTTTTCCAGATATTCCCGCGCCGTGGCGGCGCTGCGGCGGTAGCTCTCGGTGTAGCTGGGACTGTCGTGCAGCGTGGTGTCGTGCAGCGTGTTGATGCCGGCGGCGTTGAGCGTGTCGGCCATCGCCGCGCCCACCGCGCACATATTGCGCGCCTTGTCCTGCGTGCGCGCCGTGAAGGCCGGGTCATACCAGTCCCGCCCGTCGGGCTGGTAGGTCTCGGTGGCGTGGGTGTGTAAAATCAGTACCTGCGGCTCGGCGCTGTCCGGATCGACCGCGAACGGCAGCCCGCCCGCGGCCGCGGCGTCCGCCAGCACGCCGTCGTCATGGTCGGTCTGGTTGCGGATGCTGCCCGCCGCCAGCTTGACGCTGCCCGCCGCGCCGCTGTACTGCTGCGCCGTGACCGGCCCGGCATCCGCCGGGCGCGCGGGCGCCGGGGCCGCAGTGGGCGCCGGAGCCGGTACCGGTGCCGGCGTTGGGGTCGGCGTTGGGCTCGGCGGCGGTGTGGGGCTTGGCGTTGAGGTTGGCATTGGCGTCGGCGCAGGTGTTGGCGCCGGGCTCGCCGGCGGCAACGCGACATTGGCCGCCGCAGCGCTGGCGGGGGCGGCCGCGGTGCCCAAATGCCATACGGTAGCGGGGCGGTGCAGCGCCGCCGCCAGCAGCACCAGCGCCTCGGCGCCGGTGCCGGACCGACGGAGTGGTATATTGGCCGCCAGCGCCGGCGGCAGAGCAAGGCTCAGGACCAGCGCCAGCGCCGGCAGGGCCGCCCCCTGTTTTGCGCGCATCGCCGCCACCCCCATTCGTTCTGATTTTTATGCAGCGGCGCGCGGCCGCATACCGGCGTAAAATTTTGCAAAAACACCCCTTGCGCCCGCCCGCGCCGGGGGCTACAATAGAAGCAGGCAAACCGTTGCCGAAATCGGTCCGAACAAGGGGGAACACCGATGCCAAAACATCTGTGGCTGGCCAAAAAGCCCGATACCGTCGGCGATTGGCTGGGCATCATCGCGGCCAGCGTGCTGTTTTACCTCATCTGCCAGAACATGGGGTATTACCTGGGCAGCGCGCGCGTGCTGCTGGGGTATCTGTCGCCCTTTGCCGGCGGCGTGGTGCTGGCCTATGTGCTCAACCCCATCGTGCACGCGGCGCAAAAGCACCTGTTCAAGCGGGACCCCAAAATGCGCTGGGCGGCCATCCTCGTCGCCTATCTGGTGGCAGGGCTGGTGGTGTCGGTGTTGGTCTGGCTGGTCGTGCCGCAGGTCATCGAAAGCCTGACCCGCCTGTTCAACAACATCCCCGCCTATGCCGCCAGTATGCAGGCCTTCATCACCGGCTTTGAGGAGCATTTCGGCGTCGAGCTGCAGCTGGCCGAGCGCATCGTCGCATCCTGGCAGGACCTGATGAACAACGCCGCCGATATCCTCACCCGCCTCACGCCCGAGGTCATGGGCTACCTGGGCAACGTGGCCTCCAACGTGGTGGCGGTGTTCACGGCGCTGGCCAGCAGCATCTATATGCTGGCCGACAAGCACAAGCTGCTGCGCCAGCTGCGCACCATGACCCACGCTTTCCTGCCCCCCCATGTGGCCGAGAACGTGCTGCGCATCTGCCACGAGGCCAACGCCAACTTCTCGGGCTTTTTCATCGGCAAGCTGATCGATTCGCTCATCATCGGGCTGCTGACCTTCGTCGCCATGCTGGTGCTGCGGCTGGATTTTGCGCCGCTCATCAGCGTGTTCGTCGGCATCACCAACATCATCCCGGTGTTCGGGCCGTTCATCGGCGCCGTGCCCGGCATCATCATCCTGCTCTTTGCGGATCCCTTACAGGCGGCCATCTTTCTGGTGCTCATCATCGTCATCCAGCAGCTGGACGGCAACTTCATCGGCCCCAAGATCCTGGGCCAGAGCATCGGCATCTCGGCCTTGTGGGTGCTGTTCTCCATCGTGCTGGGCGGCAATCTGCTGGGCATCGTGGGCATGGTGCTGGGCGTGCCGGTGTTCGCCACGCTGTACGGCGTCATCAAGGAGTTCACGCAGTGGTGCCTGGACCGCCGCGGTATCGACGCCGACGGCAAGCCCCTGCCCGAGGTACCGGAAAACATCGACGAATGGACGATCCGCAACTAACACTGCAAAATCCCGCGCCCGCCTGCGAAAGCAGGCGGGCATAAATATTGCCCCTTGACAGCGGCGCACTAAAGTGCTAAACTGACCCTTGTACAAAGGCACCGACCGGGAAAAGTACCCCCCACACGCCGCGTGCAGAGAGTCCGACAACTGCTGTGAGCCGGGCCGCAGCCGGGGGCGAAAGAACACCCGCGAGCCGCAAACCCAACCCCCGCTTTTGGCGGCGGGGCAGTAGGGGCGCCGCCCGCCGCGCGTTACAGCGGCAGCGTTTCAAAGGCGAACGTGTACGGAAAAGTGACCGTATGCCAGTTTTGGCGTGCGGTAATTCAGGTGGCACCGCGGAGCAAAGACAGCGCTTCGCCCTGAAGGACAGGGCGAGAGGGGCTGTCTGTTTTTTTGCACCCTTTTGGCCCAAATACCGCAAAAAGGAGTGCTGTATCATGTGTTGTATCCTCGGCTATGCCGGGCATGACCTGCCCGAAGCGACCTTTACCGGGCACCTGCTGCGTGCCGCCAGCCGCGGGCCGGACGACCACCGCGTGGTGAAGACCGAGTTCGGGCTGCTGGGCTTTGGGCGGCTGGCCATCATGGGCCTGACCGACGCCGGTATGCAGCCGTTTCTCCGCGGCGCGGACTGTGTTGCCTGCAACGGCGAGCTGTACGGCTTCCGCCCCGTCAAAAAGCAGCTCGAGGCCGAGGGCTATACCTTCGAATCGGACTCGGACTGTGAGATCATCCTGCCGCTGTACTACAAGTACGGGCTGGATATGTTCAAGCATCTGGACGCCGAGTTTGCAATGGTTTTGTACGACAGCCGCCGCAAATGGCTCATCGCCGCGCGGGACCCCATCGGTATCCGGCCGCTGTTCTACGGCTACAGCCAAAGCGGGCACATCGCCTTTGCGTCGGAGGCCAAAAATCTCGTCGGTCTGGTCAAAAAGATCTACCCGTTCCCCATCGGCAGCTACTGGTGCAACGGCAAATTCGTGCGCTACTGCGACATTGCCGACACCCCCGCCTACAGCGACGACGACCTGCCGGCAGTCTTTGCCAACATCCGCGAAAAGCTCGTGGCCGGCGTTGACAAACGCCTTGACGCCGATACACCGGTCGGCTTCCTGCTCTCGGGCGGGCTGGATTCCAGCCTGGTCTGCGCCATCGCGGCCAAAAAGCTCGGCAGGCCCATCCGTACCTTTGCCATCGGCATGGACACCGACGCCATCGACCTCAAATACGCCCGCCAGGTGGCCGAGTACCTGCACGCCGACCACACCGAGGTCATCATCGACCGCGACACGGTGCTGGCTGCCTTGGAAACGGTGGTGGCGCTGCTCGGCACCTGGGACATCACGACCGTGCGCGCCTCGGTGGGGATGTACCTCGTCTGCAAATACATCCACGAGCACACCGACATCCGCGTGCTGCTCACGGGCGAGATCTCGGACGAGCTGTTCGGCTATAAGTACACCGACTTTGCCCCCGGCGCCGCCGCTTTCCAGGCTGAAAGCCAGAAGCGCATCCGCGAGCTGTATATGTACGACGTGCTGCGCGCCGACCGCTGCATCAGCGTCAACAGCCTGGAGGCGCGCGTGCCCTTCGGCGACCTGGACTTCGTGCGCTACGTCATGGCCATCGACCCGGCCAAAAAGCGGAACACCTACGGCAAGGGCAAGTATCTGCTGCGCAAGGCGTTCGAGGGCGACTGGCTGCCCGAGAGCATTTTGTGGCGCGAGAAAGCCGCTTTCTCCGACGCCGTCGGCCATTCCATGGTGGACGATATCAAAGCATACGCCGAGACGATCTACACCGACGCCGAATTGGCTGAAAAATCGGCAAAATACACCTACTGCCCCCCCTTTACCAAGGAGAGCCTGCTCTACCGCGAGCTGTTCGAGAAGCACTACCCCGGCCAGGCGGAGATGATCGTCGATTACTGGATGCCCAACCGCGCCTGGCCCGGCTGCGATGTCGACGACCCCAGCGCCCGCGTGCTGCAAAACTACGGCGATTCGGGAAAATAAAAAGCCCCCGGTCACAGGTAGTATAGGCCGCCTCCGGTCGGGGATATGCCTTTAAACTTGACGGCGGACCGTTGTACCCGCCCAGCGAACAGCGCAGCTGTCCGATGGGCGGGTACAACGGTCCGCCTGTTATAAAGTTCATGCGGCATATCCCCTCGCGGCGGCCTAAACCGTGCGGCCCGCGGGCAGCCGTGTCAATTTGCCTGCCGCGCTTCCCGGCTGAACCGGCACCCGCAGTAGTCCTGCCGGTACAGCCCGTACTCGGCCGAAAGCGCCAGGCTGCGCTTGTAGCCGTCCTTTTTGCGGAACTCGGACGGCAGCCAGCGCACGCCGTACTGCGCGGCCAGCTCCTGCCCGATGGCGTTGAGCCGCACCGGGTCCTTGAGCGGGCTGATGGACAGCGTCGAGCAGAACCAGCCAAAGCCGTGCGCGGCGGCGTACTGCGCCGCGCGCGCCAGCCGCAGGCGGTAGCACACCGTGCAGCGCGCGCCGCGCTCCGGCTCGCCCTCCAGCCCCTGCACGGCGGCGTAGTATTCGGCCGGGTCATAGGGCAGCTCCACCACCGTGATGCCTCTGTCCGCCCAGCCGGCGTCACGCACAAAGCGCTCGAGCTCCGCCTCCCGGCGGCGGTACTCCGCCGGCGGGTCGATGTTGGGGTTGTAGTAGAGCAGGGTCACATCGAACGCCTGCGCCAGCCGCTCCAGCACGGCGCTGGAGCAGGGCGCGCAGCAGGCGTGCAGCAAAAGGCACGGCCTTTCGCCGCCCTGCGGCAGGGCGGCGAGGACGGCTTCCATCTCGCGCTGGTAATTTTCCCGGTTGGGCATGGCCCTGCCCCCTTTCAACAGGTCCATTATACGCCGGTTTGCCCGAACAGGAAAGAGCTTTGCGGCAAAAAAATTCCGTTCCGGCGGGTTGACTTGGCGGCGTTTCGATGGTACTCTTTTAGTAGTGAGGAAGGCTCTTTGCAAAGCCGAAGCATAAAGGCAGGTGGTCAGGCATGGAGATACCCGGTAGTCCCTGTAACCGACGGCAAACCAAACCATACGGCAGCTGCCTGACCGGCTTCGGCGCTTTGCGCGGGCGGGGTGTACCCCTGCGCGCATAGGGGCCCTGCGCCGGGCAGAAGATGTTTGCGGCTGCCGCCTTGAAGGAGGCGGCTTTTGTTATGCCCGACAGCAACATCACCACCTTAAAGACCATGCTCGGCCACCTGGACGACGCCAAAAAGTACCAGAGCCTGCGTGACGTGCTCGGCACGCTGCAGGCGGCGGACCTGGCCGCGGTGTTTGAGGACCTCGCCCCGGAGAAGATGCCGGTGCTGTTCCGCCTGTGCCCCAAGGACCTGGCGGCCGAGGTCTTTGCCGAGCTGGAGCCCGCAACGCAGCAGACCCTCATCGAGGGCCTGACCGACAAGGAGCTCAAGCTCGTCATCGACGAGCTCTTCGTCGACGACGCCACCGACCTTGTCGAGGAGATGCCGGCCAACGTCGTCAAGCGCATTTTGTCCCAGGCGGACCCCGAGATGCGCAAGATGATCAACGAGCTGCTCCAGTACCCGGAGGATTCGGTCGGCGGCGTCATGACCACCGAGCTCATGGAGCTGGGCCCCAAGATGACGGTGCGGCAGGCCATCGCCGCCATCCGCCGCCTCGGCGTCGATAAAGAGACCATCAACACCTGCTACGTCACCGGGCCGGACCGCCGGCTGCTCGGCGTATTGACGCTGCGCGAGCTCATCCTCGAAAAGAACGAGGAACGGTACCTTGAGGAGTTCATGGACCCCGACGTCATCAGTGTGCACACGTCGGACGACCGCGAGCACGCCTCGCAGCTGTTTGAGAAGTACGGCTTCACCGCCATCCCGGTCGTGGACAACGAGGACCGCCTGGTCGGCATCGTCACCATCGACGACGCCATCACCATCATGCAGGAGGAAGCGACCGAGGACATCGCCAAGATGAACGCCATCGCGCCGCTGGATAAGCCCTATTTCCGGCGCAGCCTGTGGGAGGTCTACCGTTCCCGCGTGCCGTGGCTGCTGTTTTTGATGATCAGCGCCACGTTCTCCAGCTTCGTCATCCGCCGGTACGAGACGGCGCTCGCCGCCGTCACCGTGCTGACCGCCTACATCCCCATGCTCACCGACACCGGCGGCAACGCCGGCAGCCAGAGCACCGCCACCATCATCCGCGGCCTCTCGGTGGGGGACATCCATCCAAGGGATCTGCCGCGCATTTTGTGGCGGGAGCTGCGCGCCGGCTTCCTCTGCGGGCTGACGCTGGCGGCGGCCAACTTCGCCAAGCTGACGCTGCTGGACCGCGTCGGCATCCCGGTGGCGCTCGTCGTCTGCCTGACGCTGATGGCCACCGTGCTGGTGTCCCAGATGCTGGCCTCGGCCATGCCCATCGTTGCCCGCAAGGTCGGCTTTGACCCGGCGGTCATGGCCTCGCCGCTCGTCACGACCATCGTCGACACCACCACGCTGCTCATCTACTTCAACATCGCCACCGCGGTGCTGCGGCTGTAGCGCGTGCTCTCCAGAAGCATATTTTAAATCCATCGGCCCCGGCGGACTTGTGCCGCCCGGGGCCGATACCTCTAGAGCAAAAAGCGCCGTGCAAGTCGCCTGTAAGGCATGCGCACGGTGCTTTTTGCGACGGGGTATGTCCAAGAGAGGGGTGCAGGCGGACTGGTGCAGCCAGCAAAGCCGAACCCCTCTTTTGCAGCGTGTCGAATTTCGACACGCTGAGGTCTTCTCAAAAACGGTCAACGGGGGTATGATAAGGCCGGGGGAGGTGAGGGCCCTTGAACGAAAAATATTTCGCCCTGCCGCGGGCCAAACGCCGCGCCATCGAGAACGCCGGCTACCGCGTGTTCGCCCGCAGCAGCTACAAAAAGGCGTCGATGCAGGCGCTGGCCGACGAGGCCGGGGTCAGCAAAAGCCTGCTGTTCCACTATTTCCGCAACAAAAAGGCGCTCTACCTGTATCTGTGGCAGCAGGCGGCCGGGGCGACCGCGGCGGCGCTGGAGCAGAGAGGCTGCTATGAGGCGCCGGACCTGTTCGCGGCGCTGGAGCAGGGGATGGCGGTCAAGCTGGACCTGCTGCGCCGCGCGCCGGATATGGGCGGCTTTGCCATGCGCGCCTTCTATGAGCAGGACCCCGCCGTCTGCGCCGATATCCAAAAAAGCTGCCAGGAGCATATCGGGCAGTTCTCGCTGCCGTGGGTGCTGGCGCTGGACCCGGCGCAGTTCCGCCCGGGGCTCGACCTTGCCATGATGTACAAGGATATGTACTGGGCCGCGGCCGGCTATGTGTGGGAGCTGCAGCAGCGCGGCAGCTTTGACTGGGACGAGGTGCGCGCCACCTTCCATGCGCTGGTCGAGTTCTGGCGCGGCCTGTATGCGCGGGCGCGGGAGGACTGACGATGGTCGCTATCGAAACACAGGACCTGACCAAACGGTACGGCCGCGCCCGCGGGCTGGAGAGCCTGACCCTGACCGTGGAGCAGGGCGCTTTTTACGGGCTCATTGGCCCCAACGGAGCCGGGAAGAGCACGGCCGAACGTCTGTTATTGGGCCTGCTGCGGCCCACGGCGGGCACGGTGCGGGTGCTGGGGCTGGACCCCGTGACCGATACGCAGGCGCTGCTGGCCCGCGTCGGCTATCTGCCGGCCGAGAGCCGCTTCTGGCCCGGCACGCGCGTGGGCGAGGTGCTGGCGCTCTCGGCCGCCCTGCGCGGGCGGGACTGCGTGGCCGCTGCGCGGCATTTGTGCGAGCGCCTGCGCCTTGACCCCGGCAAGCGCGTGGAGCAGCTTTCGCTCGGCAACCGCAAAAAGCTGGGCATCGTCTGCGCCTTGCAGCATGACCCTGAACTTTTGATATTGGACGAGCCGACCAGCGGGCTTGACCCGCTGATCCGGCGGGAATTTTTCGACCTGCTGGCCGAGCACAACGCCCGCGGCGCGACGGTGTTTTTGTCCAGCCACGACCTTAGCGACGTCCAGCGCCTGTGCGCCCGCGCCGCCGTGCTGCGCGCGGGAAAGCTGGCCGCCGTGCTGGATATCCCCGCCCTGACCGCCGCCGGCAAGCAGTTGGAGACGGAATTTTTGACGTATTATCAAAAAGGAGGCGGGCCGGCATGACGAACGCGCTGTTCCGGTTCGAAGTGCGCCGCGGCGCGGCCGCCTGGCTGGTGTGGGCGCTGTGCGTGGCCGGCATGGCCGCCGCCTGCGTCGCCCTGTGGCCGCAGATGGAGGCCGACGCCGGCGCGCTGGGCGTACTGTTCGGGCAGATGGGCGCTTTCACCGCCGCCTTCGGCATGGACCGGCTGGACATCGGCAGCTTTTTGGGCTTTTACGGCATCGAGGGCGGCAGCATCGTCACGCTGGGCGGCGCGCTCTACGCCGCCTCTATCGCCGCCGAGGCGCTTTCGGGCGAGGAGCGCGCTGGCACGGCGGAGCTTCTGCTCACCCATCCTTTGGGCCGGCGGCGGGTGCTGGCCGCCAAGGGGCTGGCCGTCGCCGCCCGCATACTGGCGCTGGACGCTGCCGCCCTCGCCGCCGGTGCGGCCGCGGCGGCCGCCGCGGGGCAGGACATACCTTGGGAAAAGCTGCTTTTGCTGCACGCCGTGTGGGCGCTGCTGCACCTGCACATCACCGCCCTGTGCCTTGCGCTCTCGGCCATGTGGCGGGGCTGCGCCGCGGGCGCCGGGCTGGGGCTGGCGGCGGGGCTCTACTTCCTCGCCCTGCTCGCGAACCTTGCCCCGGCGGTCCGGTGCCTGCGGTACCTGACACCCTTTGCCTACGCCGAGGCGGCGGCCCTGCTCACCGACGGCTTCGACCCCGCGCTGGCCCTGCCCGGCCTTGCCGCGGCAGCGCTGCTCGCCGCCGTGGGGTGTTGGCGGTACAGGCGGAAAGATATTTACGGATAGAATGAACCAAGGCCCCGGCCGCCCGCATTCGCGGGCGGCCGGGCAGACTGTCAAATAAGTATCCATCCCCTATACGAGGGATGGATATTTTTGTATAATAGAGGAAAAGGATGAGCGGGGGGGGTAAAAAGATGGAGAGCCGGATCACAGACAAGCGGAAAGAGGCTATGGTAGTAGATATCGATATGCTGGTGCCGAAGGACCATCTTTTGCGGAAGATCGATAAAGTCATGGACTACGAATGGCTGTATGCCCGTCTTGAGCCCTATTACAAGAACAAGTATACCGGCCGGCCGAATGCAGACCCGGTGGTGTTAATAAAGATGGTGCTTATTCAGCATTTGTATGGGATACGTTCACTGCGGCAGACATGGCGAGAGATCGACATGAATATTGCCTATCGGTGGTTTTTGGGGTATGACCTGTTGGAGAGCATTCCCCATTTTGCGACGGTGAGCTATGCGTTCTGCCAGCGGTTTCCGG
>CANRLV010000046.1 GCA_947631565.1 uncultured Gemmiger sp.
CACTGCTTAGAAGGCAGTTGCTCTATCCGGCTGAGCTACGGGCGCATACAGTCCCAAAGGGGTGACGCTGCAAGGCAAATACTACCATATCGGGCCGCGCTTGTCAAGAAGATTTTGCCCCGTATATCTCCGGCAAACGCTGTGCGGGCGGCGCTTCGTCCACAAAGTACAACTCATACCAGAGGATGAAGGAGTAAAAGCTCCAGATCTGGGTCATATACCGCCCCTTACCGGCGCGGTGGTCGGCCAGCAGGCGGCAGAGCTGTTCCGGCACAAAGAACCTTTGTGCCACCGGGCCGGTGAACTTGTCGCGCACCATCGTGTAATAGGGCTCCTGCCTGAGCCAGTCCTGCAGCGGTACGGGGAAGCCGAGCTTTTTGCGCCCGGCCACCGCGGCGGGCAGAGCGTGGCGCGCCGCGGCGCGCAGGGCGATTTTATTCTGCCGGCCGCTGCAGCGGTACCGCCGCGGCAGGGCCAGCGCCACCGCCAGCATCTCGCGGTCGAGAAACGGCACCCGCAGTTCCAGGCTGTTGGCCATGCTCATGCGGTCGGCCTTGAGCAGGATGTCGTACGGCATCCAGGTGTGCAGGTCGACCCACTGCAGCTGCGTCGGCTCGTCGGGCGCGCTCTTTTCGGCGGCCGCGAACCAGCGCCGAAAGCGCGCCGGCGGCGCCGGCACACGGTACCGCTTTTTCAGATACCGGTCGCGCTGCGCGGGGTCTGGGAACACATAGTCGGCGCGCAGACAGCGCTGCCACGGTTCCAGCGCGGCACGGCGCAAAAAATTCCTGCCCTTAAAGTCCGGCAGGCGCGCCGCCGCCCCGGCCAGCGCCCGGCGCAGCGCCGCCGGCACGGCCTTGCGCCAGCGCTCAAAATGCACGGCCTGGCAGTAGAGTGGGTAGCCGCCGAACAGCTCGTCCGCGCCCTCGCCCGAAAGCACGACCTTGACCTGTTTGGCGGCGTTCCGCGCCAAAAAATACAGCGGCACCGCCGCCGGGTTGGGCATCGGCTCGTCGAGATACCACTGGATGCGGCGGTTGGCGGCAAAAAACTGCGCGGCGCTCACCGTGCAGGCCGTGTTGGGCACGCCGATGACCCGGCTGAACGCCTGCGCGCGGGACAGCTCGGAGTACTGCTCCTCCGCATAGCCGACGGAAAAGCTCTTGACCCGGGGCGTGTCTTTGGCGACCTCGTTGACCACCAGGCTGGAATCGACCCCGCCGGACAGAAAGCAGCCGACCTCGACGTCGGCGATGCGGTGGGCAGCCACGCTCTCGGCAAAGGTCTTTGTGATGAGGTCCTCCCATTCCGGCAGGGTCTTGGTTTCGTCGATGTGATAGTTTATCTCGAACCAGCACTCGAGGCTGAGCCGCCCGTCCCGCAGCGTCAGGCTGTGGGCGCCGGGCAGCTTGTAGACGTTTTGAAACATCGTCTCCTCGTCGGGCAGGTACTCGATGCTCAGCACGTCCGGCAGGCGCCGCTCGTTGAGCTCCTTTTTGAAGCCGGGATGGGCCAAAAAGCACTTGATCTCGCTGGCAAACAGGAACAGGTCCCCCACATGGTAGTAATAAAACGGCTTGATGCCAAAAATGTCTCGCGCCGCGAACAGCGTGCGGGTGTTTTTGTCCCAAATGGCAAAGGCGAACATACCGCGCAGGCGCCCCGGCAGGTCGGGGCCCCACTGCTCGTAGCCGTGCAGCAGGACCTCGGTGTCCGAATCCGTCGCAAAGGTATGGCCGGCGGCAGTCAGTTCGGCGCGCAGGTCACGGTAATTGTAGATCTCGCCGTTGTAGACGGCGATCAGGCTGCCGTCCTCGCTGCACATCGGCTGCGCGCCGCCCGCGAGGTCGATGATGGCCAGCCGCCGGTGGCCAAGCGCGGCCTGCGCGTCGGTATAATAGCCCTCGCCGTCCGGGCCGCGGTAGGCGATAAGGTCCGTCATCGCCCGCACGGTGTCGCGCGCGGCGGCGGGGTCATGCTGGTTTTCGATAAATCCGGCGATGCCGCACATCGCTATCCCCTCCCCTGCCAAAAATCAGCCCCGCAGGCCCTTGTTGCCGTTCCAGCGCGCCATTTTGCGGTAGTAGGTGAGCTGGTGGCGCACATACCACAGCCAGCGCACGGGGTCGTGCTCCCAGCGGCACCACAGCTGGCTGACGCAGCGCCCCGCCCGGCGCAGCGCCGCGGCGCGGACCAGCAGCGCCCTGTCGGCCACATAGCGGCGCAGCACGCCGAAGGGCGCGATACGCCACAGCATGGCCCGCCGCGCCACCACAGGCGGAGCCGGGCGGCCCTGCACCACATCCTGCACGAGCACCCGGGCCAGGTTGCCGCCGGCGGCGGTGGCATAGTAGCTCGACCGCCCCTGCCGGGGGTTCATCTCGAACAGCTTATACTCCCCCGTGCGCGGGTCGAGCTTGATATCAAAGTTGGCAAAGCCCTGCCAGCCCACGGCGCGCAGAAAATCGCTGATCTGCCGCAGCAGCGCCGCGTCCTGCACCTCGGGCCCGGTCAGGATGGCCGCATAGTTGCCGATGCCCTCGGGGGTCTGCTCCTCGAGCAGCGGGCGGCCCAGCGCCAGCAGGCGCACGCGCCCGTCGCGCGCGCAGTAGGCGTTGAGCACCCGCATCTGTTCGTCCCCGCCGGGGATGTATTCCTGCAGGATGAGCGTGTCGCGGTAGCTGCTCGCATAAACCGCACTGACGATGCTCTCGAGCTCCGGCCGGTCATGGGCCAGGAACACCTTTTTCTTGTGCGGGAAGCTGCAGTTCCAGTAGGCGGCCGAGTTGCCGGCCTTGACGATGACGGGGTAGCCGAACGGCAGCGTCACCTGCCGCCAGTCGGCCGGGGTACAGGTCACGGTCTGCGGGAAGCTAAGCCCATATTTTGCGCACATACGGTAAAATTCCTGCTTACGGTCGAGCGCCAGCACCGTCTGCAGGTCCGGACAGGCGAAGCGGTACCAGGGGCGCAGAGCCTCGCGGTGGCGGGCCAGCAGCACGGTGTAGCCGTCGGCACAGCTCACCAGCACCAGCACGCGCTTTGGGTGTTTGGCCCTTTGGCGGCGGGCAAAGCCGATGAGCGTGCGGGCAAAGACGGCGTCCTCCTCAAAGCGGGGCGAGGCCAGCACCACCCGCACGAAACGGCTGTGCGCGGTGGCCGCCAGCCGCCGTTTGCACAGCGCCGCGCTGCGGACGCCGTAGGCCTCAAAAAAACTGCGGGCCATACCGTAAACGTTGGCGTCGCTGCCCAGCAGCACCGGCAAAAGCTCCATCCTGCCGCCCCCCTTGCAAAAGCGTACACGTTTCAGTATACGCAGAAAAACGGTGCGGCGTTCAGGCGCCGCAAAAGTTTTTTGCCCGGCTTTTCGCGGTCGGTGGCAGGCGCGGATTTTTTGCCCCCGGAGCTGTATATACTCCCCTATGGAGCTTTGTGAAAGGGGCGTGGAGCCAAATGTGCGGGATCGCCGGATTTGTGGGCGGGTGTGAAAACGCCGAAGCCGTGCTGAAAAAAATGACCGACCGCATCGCCCACCGCGGGCCGGACGGCGAGGGCCATTTTATCGAAGGGCCGGCGGCGCTGGGGCACCGGCGCCTGTCCGTCATCGACCTGGACGGCGGCGCGCAGCCGATGTGTAACGAGGACGGGCGGCTGGTCGTGGTGTACAACGGCGAGCTGTACAACTACCGCGAGCTGACGGCCGAGCTGACCGCCGCCGGGCACACCTTTGCCACCCGCTGTGACACCGAGGTACTGCTGCACGGGTACGAGCAGTGGGGCAAGGGCCTTTTGGCACGCCTGCGCGGGATGTTCGCGTTCGCGCTGTGGGACCGCGAGACACAGACTTTATTCTGCGCGCGCGACCATTTTGGCATCAAGCCGCTGTACTACTACCTGGCGGCGGACGGCACGCTGCTGTTCGGCAGCGAGATCAAGTGCTTTTTGGACCACCCGGCGTTCCAAAAGCAGCTCAACGAGGCGCAGCTGGAGCTCTATCTTTCCTGTCAGTATTCGCCGGGGGAGGACACGTTCTTCGTCGGCGTCAAAAAGCTGCTGCCCGCCCATTGGCTGGAATTTGCCGGCGGTGCTCTGACCGTGCGGCGCTACTGGGCTCCCCGCCTGCGCCCCGCATCGGCGCGCCCGGGCGGCTTGCCCCGCTGGCAGGCCGCCGTCGCCGCCGCCGTGCGCGAGAGCGTGGGCGCGCACATGGTGGCCGACGTCGAGGTGGGCAGCTTCCTTTCCGGCGGGGTGGACAGCAGTTATCTGACCGCGCTGGCCGGCGTGGATAAGACCTTCACCGCCGGCTTTGCCGACCCCCGCTATGACGAGACCGCCCACGCGCGCGAGCTTTCGGCCCGGCTGGGCACGCGGCACTTTGCCTGCCGCATCACGCCGGAGGAATTTTGGGCGAGCCTGGGCCGCATCCAGTACCACATGGACGAGCCGCTGGCCGACGCCGCCGCGGCGGCGCTCTATTTCGTCGACCGCGAGGCGGCCGGCCAGGTCAAGGTGTGTCTGTCCGGCGAGGGGGCGGACGAGTTTTTCGGCGGCTACAACGTGTATAAGGAGCCGTTCACCCTTGCCTGGTATGACCGCCTGCCGGCGATGCTGCGCAAAGCGCTGGGGGCGGCGGCGGGGCGGCTGCCGCCGGTGCCGGGGCGCAATTTCCTTGTGCGGCGGGCGCGGGCGCTGGAACGGCGCTACATCGGCAACACCGAGCTGATGGACGAGCGCCGCAAGCGCAAACTGCTGCGCCATTATACCGGCGCCGTGCCGCCCACATCCCTCTCGGCGCCGTGGTTCGCCCAAAGCAAAGGGCAGGACCCGGTCAGCCGGATGCAGCTGTGCGATATCAACCTCTGGCTGGCGGGGGACATCCTGCTCAAGGCCGACAAGATGAGCATGGCCCACAGCCTGGAGGTGCGGGTGCCGTTTTTGGACCGGCGGGTGTTCGCCCTGGCCGGCCGGCTGCCGGCGCCGTACAAGGCGAACGCCCGGCAGACCAAGATCGCCCTGCGCGCGGCGGCCGCCAAGGCCATTCCGGATACGACGGCACAGCGCAAAAAGCTGGGATTTCCGGTGCCGGTGCGGGCCTGGCTGCGGCAGGAGCCCTACGCCGCCAGGGTGCGCGCGGCCTTCAGCAGTGCGGCGGCGGAACGGTTCTTTGATACCAGGGAGCTGCATAAGATGTTGGACCAGCACCTGCGCGGCCGGCGCGACAACTGGCGGCAGATCTGGTGTGTGTTCGTGTTTTTGGTCTGGTATGAGCAGTTTTTTGCAAAGGAGTGAGCGCCGTTATGCTGCTGCGCCGCCTGACAAAGGAGCTGGACTGCACGCTGGTGCAGGGCCGCTGGGATGTGGAGGTGACCGACATTTATTATGACACCCGCCGCGTGACGACGGGCGGGCTGTTCGTGTGCATCGTGGGCACTAAGCTGGACAGCCATGGCTTGGCCGCCGCGGCGGTGCGGGCCGGCGCGGCGGTGCTGGTCATCGAGCATGACCTGGACGAGCTGCCGCCGCCCGACGTCACGGTGCTGCGGGTCGAGAGCAGCCGCCGGGCGCTGGCGCTGCTGTCGGCGGCGTGGTTCGGGTACCCGGGGCGGGAGCTCACCTTGGTGGGGGTGACCGGCACCAAGGGCAAGACCACCACCAGCCACATGATCGCCGCCATTTTGACGGCCGCCGGGCGCCGCGTGGGGCTGCTGGGCACCAACGGCGCGGCGTGGCCGGGGCACCGCCAACCGCTGGCCCATACGACGGAGGAAAGCTACGAGCTGCAAAAGCTGCTGCGCCGGCTGCGGGAGGCCGGCTGCGACACCTGCGTGATGGAGGTGAGCAGTCAGGGATTAAAGATGGACCGCGTGGCCGGTTTGTGGTATACTGTGGCTGTGTTCACCAACCTTTCGCCCGACCACATCGGCCCCGGCGAGCACGCCAGCTTTGCCGAGTATCGGTACTGGAAGGCACAGCTCTTCCGCCAATGCGGGGTGGGCGTGGTCAATGCCGACGACGCCAACGCCCCGGCCCTGCTCGCGGGCGCCGCCTGCGAGGCGGTGCGCTACGGCATCGACGCGCAAAGCACCGACTACGGCGTGCAGGGCGTGCCGCGCCTGCTGCGCACGGATACCCTGCTGGGGGTGGGCTTTACCGCCCGCCTGCCGGGCGGCGGAGCGATGGCGCTGGAGGTCAATATGCCGGGGCGCTTCAGCGTATACAACGCGCTGGCGGCACTGGCCGCGGCGCGGGCGCTGGGCGCCGATGCGGCCGCTGTCCGCGCCGGGCTGCAAAGCGTCACGGTCAAGGGCCGGGTGGAGCTGGTGCCGGTCAGCCGCCGCTTTACCGTGCTTTTGGACTACGCTCACAACGAGGCCGCGGCCGAGAACCTGCTCGCCACCCTGCGCGCCTACCGCCCCGCGCGGCTGGTGGCGGTGTTCGGCTGCGGGGGCGACCGCAGCCGCCTGCGCCGCACCGGCATGGGCGAGGTGTGCGCCCGGCTGGCCGACTTCTGCATCCTGACCGAGGACAACAACCGCTATGAGGCCGTCGAGGACATTTTGCGCGACATCAAGGCCGGCATCGCCCGCGTGCCCTGCGCGGCGCCCTTTGTCGAGATCCCCGACCGGCTGGACGCCTTACATTACGCCCTTGACCATGCCGCCGACGGCGATATCATCGCGATCTTGGGCAAGGGGCACGAAACATACCGCGACCGCAAGGGTGTCAAGACGCCGTTTTTGGAGCGAGAGCTGCTGCTGGATTACGCCGCCGCCCGCGGCATCACCTGAACAGAATATACAAAACGTTAAAATGCAAGGGATGATTATACAAAATGTTGATACTTGGCTTTGAGAGCACCTGCGACGAGACCGCCGCCGCCGTGGTGGAGGACGGCCGCACCGTACATTCGAACGTCATCAGCTCCAGCGTCAAGGAGCAGGCGCTCTACGGCGGCGTGGTGCCGGAGATCGCCAGCCGCCGCCACATCGAGGCCGTCAGCGCCGTGGCGGAAAAGGCCCTGGCTGGCGCCGGGCTGGGCATCGCCGACATCGACGCGGTGGCTGTCAGCTTTGCGCCGGGGCTCATCGGCGCCGTGCTGGTGGGGGTCAACTACGCCAAGGGGCTGGCCTACGCGGCCGGCAAGCCGCTGGTGCCGGTCCACCATCTGCGCGGGCACATCGCCGCCAACTACCTGACCCACCCGGAACTCAAACCGCCGTTTTTGTGCCTCGTCGCCAGCGGCGGGCACAGCCACATCGTCGCAGTGCAGGACTGGTGCAGATTCAACGTTTTGGGCCGCACGGTGGACGATGCCGCCGGCGAGGCGTTCGACAAGGTCGCGCGCACGCTGGGCCTGCCCTACCCCGGGGGGCCCAGCATCGCACAGGCGGCCAAAAGCGGCGACGCCAAAGCCTACAGGCTGCCGGTGCCAAGGGTCGAGGGAAAGTACAACGTGAGCTTTTCCGGACTCAAGACCGCCGTCATCAACGAGGTGCACAACGCCGCGCAGCGCGGCGAGAACATAAATGTGCCGGACATGGCGGCGAGCTTCCAGGAGCGCATCGCGCAGATCCTGGCCAAAAAGCTGCTGGCCGCGGCCGCCGACACCGGCGCCAAAACGGTGGTGCTGGCCGGCGGCGTGGCGGCCAACGGGCGGCTGCGCCAGCTCGTCAACGACGGCGCGCAGAAGCTGGGCGCGCGCGTGTACCTGCCGGAGCTCAAATACTGCGGCGACAATGCCGCCATGATCGCGGCGCAGGGGTACTATGAGTATCTGGACGGCAACACGGCGGGGCTCGCCCTCAACGGCCTGCCGACGTTGGGCATCGATTACCGGTAAAACGCCCCCTTGCGCAACGCCGCGCGGTGTTGTACAATAGGACGTAAGCTCAAACAAACGGGAGTGGAAAGTATGGCTGAGGAGAAATTCCAGAACTTTTTGACCGAGATCGTGGACGCCGACCTGGCCGAGGGCAAGGTCGACCATGTGCACACGCGCTTCCCGCCGGAGCCCAACGGCTACCTGCACATCGGCTCGGCCAAGGCCATCTACATCAACTACATGATGGCCAAGACCTACGGCGGGCAGTTCAACCTGCGCTATGACGATACCAACCCCGCGCGCGAGGACGACGAGTATGTGCAGAGCATCCTGCGCGACCTGCGGTGGCTGGGCGCCGAGCCCAACGGCGGCATCTTTTACGGCAGCGACTACTTTGAGCAGTGCTATCAGCTGGCCGAAAAGCTCATTTTGGACGGCAAGGCCTATGTGGACGACCTGACCCGCGAGGAAATGCAGGAGTACCGCGGCAGCGACGCCGGCAAGCCCAGCCGCCCCAGCCCCTACCGTGACCGCACGCCGGAAGAAAACCTCGACCTGTTCCGCCGTATGCGCGCGGGCGAGTTCGCCGACGGCGAGAAAACGCTGCGCGCCAAGATCGACCTGGCCAGCCCCAACATGAATCTGCGCGACCCGGCCATCTACCGCATCAAGCACGTCAGCCATCACCGCCAGGGCGACAAGTGGTGCATCTATCCCCTGTACGACTACGCGCACCCCATCCAGGACGCCATCGAGGGCATCACCCACTCGATGTGCAGCCTGGAATTTGAGAACCACCGCCCGCTGTATGATTGGGTGGTGTCCAACCTGTTCGGCGGCGAGTTCCCCAAGCAGCGCGAGTTCGCCCGCCTCAACGTGACCAACACCGTGATGAGCAAGCGCTACCTGCGCGAGCTGGTCGAGAAGCACATCGTCGACGGCTGGGACGACCCGCGTATGCCGACGCTGTGCGGGCTGCGCCGGCGCGGGTACACGCCGTCGAGCATCTTCAAGTTCGTGCAGGGGGTCGGCATCTCCAAGGCCGACAGCCTTGTCGATGTGCGCCAGCTCGAGGCGGTCCTGCGCGCCGAGCTGGAGCTGGACGCCCCGCGCCGCGTGGCGGTGCTGGACCCGGTCAAGCTCATCATCGACAACTACCCCGCCGACAGGGAGGAAACGTTCGACCTGCCCAACAACCCCAACCGCGACGCGAACGACGATTCGACCCGGCCGGTGGTGTTCACGCGCGAGGTCTACATCGAGCGCAGCGACTTTTTTGAGGTCCCGCCGCCCAAATTCAAGCGCCTGACCCCGGGCAGCGAGGTGCGGCTGATGGGGGCGTATCTGGTCCGCTGCACCGGCGCGGACAAGGACGCCGACGGCCAGATCACCGCTATCCACGCCGAGGCGGATCTCGTCACCGGCAACGGCAACCCGGCCGACGGGCGCAAGGTGCGCGGCACCATCCATTGGGTCAGCTGTGCCCACTGCGTGGAGAAAGAGGTGCGCCTGTACGGCAATCTGTTCACCGAGGCGAACATGAACGCCATCCCCGACGACGCCGACTTCAAGGATTACCTTGACCCCGACAGCGTGCAGGTGCTGCCCGCGGCCAAGCTGGAGGCGAGCCTGGCGGGCGCCAGGCCCGGCGAGCGGTTCCAGTTCGTGCGCAGCGGCTACTTCACCCCCGACGAGCACGACCCGCACGTCTATAACCGCATCGTGACCTTAAAGGACAGCTTCAAGCTCTGAAAATCGCCGCTGTCAGGCGCCTTGCCTGGCAACGGCCTTTTTTTACAAGGACGGAGAAAAACATGGAACAGAAACAGAAAACGGGCAATTTCCGCCACTGGGTGCAGGCGGCCTGGTTCGCGCTGACGAACGGGTACGCCGCCGGCTACCTGCACGGCAAGATCTATACCGGCCGGACCAAGGCGCTGTGTGTGCCGGGGCTCAACTGTTATTCCTGCCCGGGCGCGCTGTACGCCTGCCCGATCGGCAGCCTGCAGGCCGTGCTGGACAGCGGGTCCTTCAAGGTATCGTGCTATGTGTTCGGCCTGCTGATGGCGTTCGGCACGCTGCTGGGGCGGTTCGTCTGCGGCTGGCTGTGCCCGTTCGGTCTTGTGCAGGACCTTTTGCACAAGATCCCTCTCAAAAATAAGCGCAAAAATATGCCCGGCGACCGGTATCTGCGCAAGCTCAAATACATCGTCCTGGTGCTGTTCGTCATCCTGCTGCCCGCTTTTGCAAAGGACGGGCTGGCCGGCGTGCCGTGGTTCTGCAAATGGATCTGTCCCAGCGGCACGCTGCTCGGCGGCATCCCGCTGGTGCTCGTCAACGAGGGCATCCGCAGCGCCGCCGGCATCCTGTTCCGCTGGAAAACGTGGCTGCTGTTCGTCATCCTCTGGCTCTCGGTCAAATACAGCCGGCCCTTCTGCAAATATGTCTGCCCGCTGGGCGCGCTGTACGGCGTCTTCAATCCCATCTCCTTTTACCGCCTGCGGGTGGACAGCGACGCCTGCGTACAGTGCGGCCAATGCCAGCGTGTCTGCCCGATGGATGTAAAGGTCTGGCAGGCCCCCAACAGCGCCGAGTGCATCCGCTGCGGGCAGTGCAAAGCCGCCTGCCCGCAGCACGCCATCACGGCGACGGTGCAGCTGCCGGGCAGGCAAAAGCCGACCCCCGCCGCCGCAGCCAGACCCGAACCCAAGGCCGGGCCCAGGCGCCTGCTGCGCTGGGGCCTGCTGGCGGCGGCCGCCGCGCTCATCGCGCTCGGCGTATGGCAGGGCGAGGTGGCCGTGGTGGTGAACAAGGCGGTCAACATCTGCCTGGAATGCATCGGCATCGGATGATTCCTGTTGGCAAAACGCGAAAGGGTGAACAACATGGAGAAAGTACAGTTTCGTGCGCAGGGCGCCAAAAAATGCCGGTGGCTCGGCTGGCTCGGCCTTATCGTGGCCGGGCTGCATTTGGCGGCATTCGGGTATGTTTTTGCGGACTGTATCCGTTTTCTGATCCAGATGGGGATGTCGACCCTGCCCGGTCTGGTCCTGGCGACGGTGCTGACCGCCTTTGACCTGACCGCCGTGCTGCTCACGCTGCGCTACGCGTGGAGCTGTGCGCGCTGCGGCATACAGGATGAGCGCGTGCAGGCGCTGTATCCCTCGCTGACGCTTGCCCTTGCCATGCACGGCATCTACTTTACGCTGGGCATCCTGACCCTGTTCCTGCCGCTGTTCGGGGACCATGTCGCGCTGCAGCTGCAGGTCTTTCTCGGTATCTTTTTCTTCCTTTTGCCGGATATGGTGCTCATGGTCGTGATGGTCGCGGTCTCGGACAGCGTCCGCAGCAAGGCGGCCGGGCCGCAGCCCGTACCGCTGCCCGCGCCGACGCCGGCCGAGCGAAAGGAGCGCCGCCGCGCGCTGCTGCGCGCGGCCAAGGGCCCGGCCCTTTGGGGCGTACTGGCCGCGGTCAGCATCGCCTATATCTTTTCCGGCGAGCATTCGATGGTCTCGGCCCGCACCGATGCCTTCACCCGCTTTACCGCCGCCGAGGTGGGCGGCGCGCCGGTGGACGAGAGCATCTTTGCCGACCATGACCTGACGCTCGTCAACATCTGGGCCACCTTCTGCGGCCCCTGCCTCGGCGAGATGCCGGACCTGGCCCGCCTGCACGAGGAATACAGCGACAGGGGCTTTCAGGTCGTGGGCGTGTGCGGCGACATCGCCGATATGAATACCGGCGAGGTGTACCCGGACCTTGTCGCCAAGGCGCTGGAGCTGGAGCAGCAGACCGGCGCGGACGTGTACTTGAACCTGAACCCGGCCGGGGACCTTATGCAGAACTACATCAATCCCACCGTGGCGGCCTACCCGACCTCGGTGTTCGTCAACAGCCGCGGCGAGCAGGTCGGGGATATGATCGTCGGCTCCTGCAACGAGGCGCGCTGGCGGCAGGAGATCGAGGACCGGCTGGCGCTGGTGGCAGAGGCCGGGCCCCAAAGCGGCGGCGCATGACCGGCGCGCCGGTGTTTCGGTGCAAATCCCAAAAATCCTACGGCCGAACTGCATGATTTTTCTTTTGGGCGGCCCGGCAGCCGCGGTATAATAAAGGCATGAGCCGCAAGGCACTATGATTTGCAAGGGAGGCAAAACCATGGTCGATTTGAGAGCAAAGCCCTATTATCTGGACGACGAGGGCGTACAGTGGGTGCAGGACACCATCGCCGGCATGACCGAGGAGGAAAAGGTCGGCCAACTGTTCGTGCACATGGTCGCCAGCGACGACCCGGCCGACATCCGGCGCGTGGTCGACACCTGCCACCCCGGCGCGCTGCGCTACCGCAATATGCCGGCCGACCGTTTGTGGGAGCAGAACAACGCCTACCAGCAGGCCAGCCGCATCCCGCTGCTGATCGCCTCCAACTGTGAGGCGGGCGGCGACGGCGGCGTGGGCGGCGGCACGCACATCTCCTGCGGGGCCGCCACGGCGGCGAGCAAGGACCCCGAGCTTGCGTATCTCGCCGCCAAGGTCGGCGGGGCCGAGGCGATGGCCGTGGGCTCCAACTGGAACTTTGCGCCCATCGTGGATCTTTTGTACAACTGGCGCAACACCATCGTGCAGCTGCGCGCCTTCAACCATGACGTCGACGAGACCGTGCAGTACGCCAAGGCATTTTTTAAGGGCGAGCGCGAAAGCGGCATGGCCACCTGCTGCAAGCATTTCCCCGGCGACGGTCTCGAAGAAAACGACCAGCACCTGATGCTCGGCCTCAATGACATGAGCTGTGAGGACTGGATGGCCACCTACGGCAAGGTGTACAGGGACCTCATCGACGACGGCGTGCTGACCGTCATGGCCGGGCACATCGCCCAGCCGGCGTGGCAGCGCGCGCTGGCCGGCGGTCCCGTCGCCGACAAGGATATCCTGCCCGCCACCCAGTGCAAAGAGCTCATCACCGGGCTGCTGAAGGAAAAGCTCGGCTTCAACGGGCTGGTGGTGACCGACGCCAGCCATATGATCGGTATGTTCGCCGCGGGGCCGCGCAGCCTCGTCGTGCCGCGGGCCATCGCCGCCGGGTGCGATATGTTCCTGTTCTTCAACGACATGGAGGAGGACTTCGGCTATATGCTGGAGGGCTACCGTTCCGGCCTCATCACCGAGGAGCGTATGCAGGACGCACTGACTCGCATCCTGGGCGTGAAGGCGGCCATCGGTCTGCACAAAAAGCAGGCGGCCGGCACGCTGATGCCGCCCAAGGAGGGCATCCGCGTCGTGGGCTGCGCCGAGCACCAAAAAATCGCCGCAACAGCAGCCGACAAATACATCACCCTCGTCAAGGACACGCAGCACTACCTGCCGCTGGACGCCAAAAAAGGCCCGAAGCTGCGCGTTGTCTACCTGCAGGGCGACGGCCATGTGGTGGCCGGCAAGCTCGAGAAAGCCGACGAGACGCCCATCAAGGACTGCCTGCGCCGCGAGCTGGAGGGGGCCGGCTTTACCGTCACCTTCGCCGACGAGCCCGACGTCGTCGCCAGGGGCAAGGGCAAAATGGAGGACTTCAAAAAAGAGTGCGACGCCGTGCTGGTCGTCAGCCATCAGGTCGGCTTTGCGCAGCAGAACAGTATGCGCGTCAAGTGGACGCTGCCCACCGACCAGCCGTGGTACGCCAGCCAGGTGCCGACCGTTTTTATCAGCCTCAACCTGGCCAACTGCCTGGTGGACCTGACGATGAGCCACTGCTACATCAACGCCTACAACGCGAGTCCCGCCGCACTGCACGCGCTGGTCGAAAAGCTGACCGGCCGCAGCGCCTTCAAGGGTACGCCGGACGAGAACGTCTGGTGCGGGCGCTGGGATACCCGGCTCTGACGAGCCGCAAGAGAGGGGTTCGGCGTTACTGGCTGCGCCAGTCCGCCTGCACCCCTCTCTGGGACACATCCCGTCGCAAAAAATATCGTTTTCATGCCTAAAGGCGACTCGAACGATTTTTTTGCTCTAGATGTATCGGCCCTGCCGGCGCATGTCCGTCAGGGCCGATGGCTTTTTAGACAGTGATTGCTTCTTTCTGCGCCTTGATGCGCCGCTGCAGCCAGCGGCCGGGCAGGTAGTAGGCGGCGAACAGCACCGACGACAGCGCCCAGGTGATCGGATAGCAGGCCTCGACCATCATCATGCTGGGGGCCTTGGGCACCACGGCCAGCAGCCACACCACGCGCAGCCCGCAGACGCCGAACACCGTGATGAGCGTGGGCACCTTGACGTCGCCGCAGCCGCGCAGCGTGCCGGACAAAATCTCCAGCGTGATGTAGGTGATGTACGCCGGCACGAGGAAATGCATGATCTGCACGCCCTGCGCGATGACCGCCGCGTCGCTGCTGAACAGGCGGTACAATCCCTCCGCGCTCGGGTAGAGCACGGCCATGATGGCCAGCGTCATGCCGGCGGTCAGGCCCATGCAGACGCGGGTACCGCGGCGCACACGGTCATACTGGCCGGCGCCGAAGTTCTGCCCGGCAAAGGTGGTGATAGAGGTGCTCATGGAAAACAGCGTCATCCAGAACAAAAAGTCGATTTTGCCGTACACGCTCCAGGCCGCCACCGCCGTGGTGCCAAAGCCGTTGATGGAGCTCTGCACGATGATGTTGCTGATGCTGTAGAGCGACCCCTGCGCCGCGCTGGGCACACCAATGCGGCAGATGCCGCGCAGCACCCTGCCGTCCAGCCGCAGCTTGTGCCAGGCAAGGTGCCACGGCATCCCCTGTGACCCGGCCAGGCAGCGCAGCGTCAGCCCCGCGCTCAGCACCTGGCTGAGGATGGTGGCGGCCGCCGCGCCCGCCACGCCCCAATGCAGCACGGCCACGAAGACGAGGTCCAGCACGATGTTGGCAAAGGAGGCCGCGACCAAAAAGTACAGCGGCCGTTTGGAATCGCCCACCGCGCGCAGGATGCCGGTGCCCATGTTGTAGAGCATCTGCGGCACCATGCCGAGGAAGTAGATGCGCAGGTAACCGGCGGCGGTGTCCAGGATATCGGCGGGGGTGTGCATCAGCACAAGGGCCGGGCGGCTGACGAGCAGCCCTGCCGCGGTCAGCGCCGCGCCGCTAAAGATTGCCAACACCAGCCCGGTGTGGACCTGGCGGTCGACGGCGCCCGCATCGGCGGCGCCGTAGCTCTGGGCGATCAGGATACCGGCGCCGTTGCAAAGCCCCGTGAACAGGCCCACCAGCAGCGACACGAAGGCCCCGGTGGAGCCCACCGCCGCCAGCGCCTGCGTGCCGACGAAGCGGCCCACCACCCAGGTATCGACGGTGTTGTACAGCTGCTGGAACAGCGTGCCGAACCAGATGGGCAGAAAATAGAGCAGCAGCGCCTTGGTGATGCCGCCGGAGAGTAAAATGTTTTTGCTGTTGCGCATGGGGGTCGTTTCGCCTCAGGTTTTGGATTTTGGGGATTTGGATGCGGGTCACGCTTTTTTCCCGCACCATTCTATGCTATAATGGGTCAGATGTAAAGGGCTTTTTTGGATTTTTGCCAAAGGATGGGGTGTTATGGCGCAGACGCCGGGCATATGGTGGCAGCCCGTCCCCACCGGGGACGGGGCGCGGGTGCTGCGCGTTTTGGGCGATACCCCCTGCCCCGCCCTGCCCGATGCCCTGGACGGCGTGCCGGTGACCGAGCTTGGCCCCTACTGCTTTGCCGCCAAGGAGCTGCCGCTGCCGCCCGACGCACGCTTTTGGGGCCCGGCCACGGGTGTTGACACAGCGCCCCGCATCGGCGGCAGCTTTTTGGAGGTTCTGGCCCTGCCCCCGGCCCTGCACACGCTGCACAGCGCCGCGCTGTATGACTGCCGCCGCCTGCGGCGGCTGACCCTGGGCCCCGCCGTGGCGGCGCTGGGCAGCGACCTGTTCACCAACTGCCGCGCGCTGGATACCGTGTGCATCACGGCGGCGGCGGACGCCCCCACCGGTTTAAAACGCCTGCTGGTGGCGCTGGCCGGGGATGTCGGCATCGAGTTTTGGCCGCCGGGCGCCGACGCCTGCGCGGCGCGGCTCTTTTACCCTGATTACAATGAGTATCTGGACGAGAACACCCCCGCCCATCTCTTCAACCGGCAGATCGAGGGGGAGGGCTACCGTTACCGGCAGTGCTTTGCCGGCACCGCCGTGGACTATGCCGCCTATGACGCCGTGTTCGCGCAGGCGACGGTGGGCGAGCCGCCGGCCAAGCTGTGCCGGCTGGCGCTGGGGCGGCTGCTGTACCCGTTCGCGCTGGGGACAGCGGCGCGCGCCGCCTATGAGGGCTACCTGCGCGGGCAGTACGCGGCCGCGCTGACGTTGGCGGTGGCCGGGCGGGATACCGCCGCGCTGCGCCTGCTGGGCGCGCTGGGGCTGGACCCCGCGCAGGCTGCGGCAGCCTGCGCCGCCGCCGGCTGGAGCGCCGGCGCCGCGGCTGTGTTCGGGGCCCGGACCGGGATCCGCAAGCGCTATGATTTTGACGACCTGTAGGCGAAAAGGGCGGTGAGTGCGATGACCGGGCAGACGCAGGCAGCGTGGCAGGGCGGCCTGGCCCTGCGCGCGATGGCGCGCGTGCGGGCCGAGCTCTACCTGGCACTGCGCTACCTGAGCGCGCCCCTGGGCGCTTTGACCCTGACGCCGGACGGTGCCGCCCCGCGCGGCCTTGGCACCGACGGTGCGCGGCTGGTGTTCGCGCCCGCGTGGGTGCTGGAGCTTTATCGCCAAAACCGCGCCTACCTGCCGCGGGCGATGCTGCACACCGTGCTGCACTGCCTGTTCCGCCACCCGTGGCTGCGCGCCGGGCGCGATGCGGCGCTGTGGGGCCTTGCCTGCGACATCGCCGTCGAGCGCGCCATTGATGATTTAGACACACCGGAGGCCGCGGCCCTGCGCCGCCCTGTGGGCTGGCTGCGCCGGCAGACCTATGCCGAACTCGCCGCCAGCTGCCGGCCCTTTGCCGCCGGCACCGTCTACCGCGCGCTGTGCGCGATGGACGCCGACCGGCTGGCCAAGCTGCAAGCCGAGTTCGTGTGCGACAGCCACCATCTGTGGCCCGCCGACCCCGAGGCCCCGGCCGCGCAGTTGTTGGGCCAACGCTGGGAGCAGCTGGGGCGCGAGATGCAGCTGACCTTGCAGCAGGCGGGCCGCCACGCCGGGCAGAGCGACGGCGCCGCGGCGCTGGAGCGCCAGGTACAGGCCGGGCGCAGCCGCCGCGCCTATGCGGATTTTTTGCGCCGCTTCGCGGTCTGGCGCGAAGAGCCGCGCTTGGACCCCGACGCCTTTGACCCCGGCTACTACGCCTACGGCCTGCGCGTGTACGGCGATATGCCTCTCATCGAGCCGCTGGAAAGCCGCGAGAGCAAAAAGGTGCGGGACTTCGTCATCGTGCTGGACACGAGCGAATCGACGGCCGGAGCGCTGGTCAAGCAGTTTCTGCGCGAGACCTTTGCCCTGCTGCACGGCGCGGACAACTTTTTCCGCGCCTGCCGCGTGTGGGTGCTGCAATGCGACGACGCTGTGCGCGACGAGGTGCTGCTGACCGACCTTGCCGACGTCGACCGCTTTTGCGCCGACTTCACGCTGGCGGGCGGCGGCGGGACCGATTTCCGCCCCGCCTTTGCGCGCATCGACGCTTTGCGGGAGCAGGGCGCCTTCACCGACCTGCGCGGCGTGGTCTATTTTACCGACGGCAAGGGCACCTACCCGGCGCGCCGCCCGCCCTATGATGTGGCGTTTCTGTTTTTGGAGGACGGCGATCCCCCGCCGCCCGTGCCGCCGTGGGCGATGCGCTTAGGCCTGCTGGCGGAGGAGTTTTTGCCCGCCGCCGTACCCAAGGCGCCCGGCGCCCCGGACTGGCCGGAATACGACCTGTCCGATTTACCGCAGCTGTAGGAGGAAAACGATATGGACATCGCACGGGCAAGGCAGGAAATCGAGAACACGGTAAAAGCGTATCTGGCCGTGGACGACGCCGGGCAGCCGCTGGTGGAGCCGGTGCGCCAGCGCCCCATTTTGCTGATGGGCCCGCCCGGCGTGGGCAAGACCCAGATCGTGGAGCAGGCGGCGCAGGCCTGCGGTGTGGCGCTGGTGGCCTACACCATCACCCACCACACGCGCCAGAGCGCCATGGGCCTGCCCTTCATCCGCCAAAAGACCTACGGCGGGCGGGAATACAGCGTGACCGAGTACACGATGAGCGAGATCATCGCGAGCATCTACGAGACGATGGAGCGCACAGGCCTGCAAAACGGCATCCTGTTCATCGACGAGATCAACTGCGTGAGCGAGACGCTGGCCCCCACCATGCTGCAATTTTTGCAGTACAAGACCTTCGGCAACCAGGCGGTGCCGATGGGGTGGGTCATCGTGGCCGCCGGCAACCCGCCGGAATACAACAGGAGCGTGCGGGACTTTGACCTCGTCACGTTGGACCGCGTGCGCCGCATCGATGTCGAGCCCGATCTCGGCGTGTGGCAGCGCTACGCCCGCGCGCGCCGCCTGCACCCGGCCGTCACGGCCTTTCTGGAGCTGCGACCGCAGCACTTTTACCGCGTCGAGAACGATGTGGCGGGGCCGCTGTTCGTGACCGCCCGCGGGTGGGAGGACCTGTCCGCTTTACTCTACAGCCACGCGGCGCTCGGCCTGCCGGTGGACGAGGCAGTGCTGGGGCAATACCTGCGCCACCCCGAGGTCGCCCGCGACTTTGCCGCCTACTGGGCGCTGTACCAAAAATACCATGCCGACTACGGCGTGGAGGAGATCCTGGCCGGGCACATCGCCGACACCGCCGTCGAGCGTGCGCTGCGCGCCGCCTTTGACGAGCGCATGAGCCTGGTCAGCCTGCTGCTGGCGGGGCTCGGCACCCGCTTTGCCGCCGCCCGCCGCGCCGACGCCGTGACCGACGCCTGCTACGCCCAGCTGCGCCGCTACCGCCGCGGTCTGGACGCCGGGACCGCCGCCGGCACCGACGAGACGGTGCTGCTGGGCCCGGCTGCCCGCTTTGCCGCCCAGTGCGACGAGTACGAGGCCGAGACTGCCGCCGGGCGGGAGCGCGGCGCCCTGCCCGCCGCCGAGGCGGCCGTGCGCGCCCGCGCGCTGGCGCTGCTGCGCCGCTGGGCCGG
>CANRLV010000047.1 GCA_947631565.1 uncultured Gemmiger sp.
GGCCTGACGTAGGCGGCATAGAACGCATCCCGCCGCTTTTGGGTGATGCGCCCGACAGCCCCCCCGGCCACGAACATCCCGATGCCGCGCCGCTTGTACAGGATGCCCTCGTCCACCAGCTGGTTGATGCCCTTGGCGGCGGTGGCGGGGTTGACGGACAGTGTGCGCGCCAGCTCGTTGGTGCTGGGCACCTGGCTGCCCTCCGGCCAGTCGCCGCGTAAAATACCGTCCTCGAGCATTTTGGCGATCTGCAGATAGATGAGGTCCTGATCGTTCAGGATGATGTTCAACCCGAGACCTCCTTCCGGTCAATCGGTTCATTACTTGTGTAACTAACTATAGCACTTGCGCCGCGCTCCGTCAACCCCTTTGGCAAAATTTTTTGGCCAAAAGCAAAAAACATCCGCTTTTGCCATGCGATTTGCCAAAAAGGCAGTTGCAAAACGGCGCGCTTTTCGCTATACTTATCTCTATATGGCACCACCATATTTTGTGCACACTGCCGGGGGCTTTGCCGATGAACGACCTGTATAAGGTGTTTGAAAAGCTCACCTGGGTGGGGCAGCTGGGGTTTTCGCTGCTGTTCCCGCCGGTCTGCCTGCTGGCCGGGTGCTGGTGGCTGACCGCCCGCCGCGGCGTGGGGATGTGGGTCTACCTGCCCGGCCTTGTGCTGGGGTTGGCTCTCGGCTTTGGCTGCTTTGCGCAGTTCCTGCGCTACTGCCTGCGCGAGCAGGATAAGGAGCGCGAGCAGAACGGGCCGCCGCGCAGCGGCTTCAACACCCATTGAAAAGGACCTGTACATAATGTTCAAGCTACAGCCGGACAGCAAAAAGGAGCTGCGGCGCATGGCCGCCGGGGTGCTGGTGCTGGCCACCGCCGAGGTGGCGGTGTTCGCGGTGCTGGCCTTGGCGGGCGTTCTGGATTTTACCTGGACGGTACCGCTGGCGGCGCTGGCGGGCAGCGGGGTGACGGTGCTCAACTTTTATCTGCTCTGCGTCACGATGCAGCAGGCCGTCGCCGTCAACAAGGACCCCGGGGCCGTGCGCGGCGTCATCCAGCTCAGCTACAGCGGCCGTATGCTGCTGATGGCGCTGTGGTGCGTGGCGGCCTGGTGGGCACCCTGCTTCCACTTCATCGCCGGGGCGCTGCCGCTGCTGTTCCCGCGGCTGGTCATTTTGTACCTGCAAAAAAGCGGCCAATATCCGCAGGGCGAGCCGCTGCCGCCCGCCGACCCGGCCCCCGAGGGGGCCGCGCCGGGCCAAACACCGCAAGAGCAAGACGGGGAAGGAGAGTGAACCGACCGTATGGACGTTTCCATCAACGGCGCGCGCATCCTGGCCACCTTTGAGAACGTGCCCATCCTGGGCACCGTGCACATCACCCAGACGGTCGCCGTCGGCTGGGTGGTGCTGGTGCTGATCTCGGCGCTCGTGATCTGGCTGGGCGCGGGGCTGAAAGTGACCGGTATCTCGCGCAAGCAGGCGGTGGCGGAGATGCTCGTCAACAGCCTGGTCGATTTCGTGCACGGCAACATGGGCGACGACATGGACCAGTACATCCCGCTGGTGGGCACCATCTTTGTCTCCAGCGTCGTGTGCAACCTCATCAGCCTGATCGGCTTCTGGAGCCCCACCGCCGATTTGATGACCGAGCTGGGCTGGGCGCTGGTCGTCTTCGTGCTCATCACCTACCATAAGATAAAAGCCAGCGGCATCGTCGGCTACCTGAAGGGCTTTCTCGACCCCATCTTTCTGATGGCGCCCATCAACGTCATGTCGGAGCTGTTCACCCCCGTCAGCATGGCCTGCCGTCACTTCGGCAACATCCTCTCCGGTACCGTTATCAACGGCCTGCTCTACGCCGCCGTCGCCGCCGCCAGCTACGCGCTGTTCGGGATGCTGTCGGCCAACCTGCCCGTCGGCATCGTGCTGCTGGCCGTGGGGGGCATCTTCCTGTGGCTGCGCAAGGCGAAAAACAAGGGCCTGCCGTTTCTGATTTTCGGCGTGCTGTTCACCGTGGTGGGCGTGCTGGGCATCCTGAGCGCGCTGCCGCTGCTGGGCGATGTGCTCACCGGCTTCCCGGTGCTGACCATCGGCCTGCCGGCCATCACCAGCTTCTACTTTGACTGGTTCACCGGCTGCATCCAGGCGTTCATCTTCTGCACGCTGACCACCATCTTCATCAAGCAGGCGACCGAGGCGTAACGTGTCCCGTTTGCTTGAACATACACTGTTATCCTATCTATCTACAGGAGGAAACTACTATGGATTTCGCGAATTTTCAGATCCTTGCCAAGGGCATCGCGCTGGCCGGCTGCGGCATCGGCGCCGGTTTGGCGCTGATCGCCGGCATCGGCCCCGGCATCGGCGAAGGCAACGCCGTGGCCCGCGCCTGTGAGGCGGTCGGCCGCCAGCCCGAATGCCTGAAGGACGTGCGCAGCCTGCTGATCCTGGGCGTCGCTTTGTCCGAGACGACCGGTATCTACGGCTTTGTCACCGGCCTGATGCTGATCTTCCTGGCCCCCGGTATGTTCATGAACTTCCTGGGCTGAGCGGACCGCTTGAAAGGTAAGGAGGGCTCACGATGCCCAACATATATCAGTCGCTGGTCGCGGTCGAGCCGTTCACCCTCATCGCCACCATCTGCAACCTGTTCATCCAGATGCTCATCGTCAAGCACTTTTTCCTCGATAAGGTGATGGGCATTCTCGACGCGCGCCGCAAGGCCGCCGACGACGAGATCGCGGCCGCGCAGGCCGCCCGCGCCGAGGCCGACGCCATCAAGAGCGAGTATGAGCAGGACATGGCCAAGGCGAAGGAGCAGGCAAACGGTATCGTTGCCGCCGCCCAAAAGACCGCCGCGGCCCGCAGCGAGGAGCTGATCGGCGAGGCGCGCGCCCAGGCCGCCCAGATCAAGCAGAAGGCCGAGGCCGATATCGCGCAGGAGCGCAAGAAGGCCGTCAACGACCTGAAGAACGAGATCGGCGGCATGGCGATGGAGATCGCCGGCAAGGTGGTGGAGCGCGAGCTCGACGAGAAGGACCACAAGGCCCTGATCGACGATTTCATCCGGAACGTGGGTGAGAGCGCATGACCGAGTTTGCCAAACGCTACGGCGGCAGCCTGTATGAGCTGGCCGCCGAGGAAAGGCTGGACGAACAGATCCTGCAGGAGCTGGACACCGTCGTGGCCGGCTTCCAGGCCGAGCCCGGCTATCTGCGCCTGCTCTCGGCGCCCAATTTACCTAAGCAGGAGCGCCGCGCCCTGCTGGACGAGGCGTTCGCCGGCGCGCACCCCTACACCGTCAACTTTTTGAAGGTGCTGTGCGACGAGGGCGCTCTGCGCGAGCTGCCCGGCTGCGCGCGCGCCTACCGTGACCTGTACAACGCCGCCCACGGCATTTTGGAGGTGACGGCCGCTGCGGCCGTCGACCTTGACGCCGCCGCGCGCGCCAAGCTGACCAAAGCTCTCGAGACCCGCACCGGCAAGACCGTGCGCCTGACCGTAAAGGTCGAGCCGGGGCTGCTGGGCGGTATCCGCCTCGACATGGGCGGCGTGCAGCTGGACGGCACCGTCCGCCACCGGCTGGAGGCGCTCAAAAGCCAGCTGGCCGCGGCGACGCTGTAGATTCGCAGTTCCGTTTGCAGGGGGGCAGCGCGCCGAGCGCCCCGCCCCACGATAGAAAGAATGTGTGGTGAACCGACAAGTGCAACTCAAACCCGAGCAGATCTCCAAGATCATCCGCGCCCAGATCAAGCACTACGAGAACGTGGTCGAGCAGAGCGAGACCGGCACCGTCATCATGGTCGGTGACGGCATCGCCCGCGCCTCCGGGCTCGAGAAGTGCATGGCCGGCGAGCTGATCCAGTTTGAAAACGGCGAGTTCGGCATGGCCCAGAACCTTGAGGAGAACTCCGTCTCCATCGTGCTGCTGGGCTCCGACGCCGGCATCAAGGAGGGCGGCACCGTCAAGCGCACCGGCAAGGTCGTGTCGGTGCCGGTCGGCGAGGCGATGATCGGCCGCGTCGTCAACGCCTTGGGCCAGCCCATCGACGGCAAAGGCCCCATCGAGACGAGCGACTTCCGCCCCATCGAGAGCCCGGCCCCCGGCATCATCGAGCGCCAGCCCGTCAAGGAGCCGCTGCAGACCGGCATCAAGGCCATCGATTCGATGATCCCCATCGGCCGCGGCCAGCGCGAGCTCATCATCGGCGACCGCCAGACCGGCAAGACCGTCATTGCCACCGATACCATCATCAACCAGAAGGGCAAGGACGTCATCTGCATCTACGTCGCCATCGGCCAGAAGCGCTCCACCGTGGCCACGCTGGTCGAGAACCTGACCGAGAACGGCGCCATGGACTATACCATCGTCGTCTCGGCCACGGCGTCGGAGCTGTCGCCGCTGCAGTACATCGCCCCCTACGCCGGCTGCGCCATGGGCGAGTATTTCATGAACAAGGGCAAGCATGTGCTCATCATCTACGATGATTTGTCCAAGCACGCCGTCGCCTACCGCGCGCTGTCGCTGCTGATCCGCCGCCCGCCGGGCCGAGAGGCCTACCCCGGCGACGTCTTCTATCTGCACAGCCGCCTGTTGGAGCGCGCCGCCAAGCTGAGCGACGCGAACGGCGGCGGGTCCCTGACCGCGCTGCCCATCATCGAGACGCAGGCCGGCGATGTGTCCGCCTACATCCCGACCAACGTCATCTCCATCACCGACGGACAGATCTTCCTCGAGACCGAGCTGTTCCACTCCGGCATCATGCCGGCCGTCAACCCCGGCATCTCGGTGTCCCGCGTGGGCGGCAACGCCCAGATCAAGGCGATGAAAAAGGTCGCCGGTACGCTCAAGCTCATCTACTCGCAGTACCGCGAGCTGCAGGGCTTTGCCCAGTTCGGCTCCGACCTTGACGCCGACACCAAGGCGCGTCTCGCGCAGGGCGAGCGCATCGTCGAGGTGCTCAAGCAGAACCGCAACAGCCCCGTCGATGTCGAAAAGCAGGTCGCCATCCTCTATGCGACCATCCACGGCTACCTGACCGACGTGGCCGTCGCCGACATCGGCGAGTACGAGCGCAGCCTGTACGAGCACATGGACCAAAGCGCCGACGGCGCCGCCGTACTGCAGGCCATCCGCGAGACCGGGAATTTGAGCGACGAGACCGAGGCAACGCTCAAAACCGTGCTGGAAGCGTTCACCAAACAGTTTGTTGACGCGCACTGACCAACGCTGACAAAAAGGAGGGTTTTGCATGGCATCCATGAAGGACATCAAGCTGCGCATCAAAAGTGTGCAGAGCACCATGCAGATCACCAAGGCGATGGAGCTGGTGGCGTCCAGCAAGCTGCGCCGCGCCAAGGAGCGGGTGGAGCTCAGCCGCCCCTACTTCAACACCCTGTACCGCACGCTGTACGACATCGCCGCCTCCAACACCGAGTTCATGAGCCCCTACACCACCCCGCATGAGGTCAAAAAGACCTGCTACATCGTCATTGCGGGTGACCGTGGGCTGGCCGGCGGCTACAACTCCAACATCTTCAAGGCCCTGGCGGCGGACGCCGAGGGCCGCGACTGGTGCGTGCTGCCCATCGGCAAAAAGGCTGTGGAGTGGTTCGGCCACCACGGAGCCGAGCTCGTTACCGACGCTTTCGGCCTGGTGGCCGACATCTCGGTCAGCGACTGCTTCACCATCGCCCGCATGGTGTGCGAGGGCTTTTTGAAGGACGAGTTCCAGGATATCCGTGTCTGCTACACGCAGTTCGTCTCGATGCTGACCCAGACGGCGAGCGTGCTGGAGGCACTGCCCTTTGACGCGCCCCGCCCCGAGCACGGCCACGCCGCCCGCAACCTGATTTTGTACGAGCCCAACAGCGAGGCCGTGTTCGACGCCATCATCCCCGAATACCTGGCCGGTCTTGTCTGGGGCGCCGTGTGCGAGAGCGTCGCCAGCGAGCTGGGCGCCCGCCGCACGGCCATGGACTCGGCCACCAAGAACGCCGGCGAGATGATCGATCATCTCAACCTCTACTACAACCGCGCCCGCCAGGCCGCCATCACGCAGGAGATCACCGAGATCGTGGCCGGCGCCGGCGGCGGGAACTGACCCCATCAAAGGAGTGTGTGCAATGTCGCAGAAAAATGTCGGCACGGTGGTGCAGATCACCGGACCTGTGCTGGACATCCGCTTTGCGGACGGGCAGCTGCCCGCGCTGCTCAACGCCATCGAGCTGGACAACAACGGCAAAAAGCTCACGGTCGAGGTGGCGCAGCACATCGGCGATAACGTCGCGCGCTGCATCGCCATGTCCAGCACCGACGGGCTGGTCCGCGGCGCCGAGGCCGTGGACACCGGCGGCCCCATCACGGTGCCGGTCGGGGACGAGTGCCTGGGCCGCGTGTTCAACCTGCTGGGCGAGCCGGTCGACAACAAGCCTGCGCCCGAGAACATGGAGCGCTGGCCCATCCACCGCCCCGCCCCCAGCTATGAGGAGCAGGAATCCGCCACCGAGATCCTGGAGACCGGCATCAAGGTCGTCGACCTGATCTGCCCCTACGCCAAGGGCGGCAAGATCGGCCTGTTCGGCGGCGCCGGCGTCGGCAAGACGGTGCTCATCCAGGAGCTCATCTACAACATCGCCACCGCGCACAACGGCTACTCGGTGTTCACCGGCGTCGGCGAGCGCACGCGCGAGGGCAACGACCTCTACGGCGAGATGAGCGAGAGCGGCGTCATCAACAAGACGGCGCTGGTCTACGGCCAGATGAACGAGCCGCCGGGAGCGCGTATGCGCGTGGCGCTGTCCGGTCTGACGATGGCGGAATATTTCCGCGACATCAAGAATCAGGACGTGCTGCTCTTCATCGACAACATCTTCCGCTTCACCCAGGCAGGCTCCGAGGTATCGGCGCTTTTGGGCCGTATGCCCTCGGCCGTCGGCTACCAGCCGACGCTGGCCACCGAGATGGGCGCTCTGCAGGAGCGCATCACCTCTACCCGCAAGGGGTCCATCACCTCGGTGCAGGCGGTCTATGTGCCGGCCGACGACCTGACCGACCCCGCCCCCGCCACGACGTTCACCCACCTGGATGCGACCACCGTTTTGAGCCGCGACATCGCCAGCCAGGGCATCTACCCGGCCGTCGACCCGCTCGATTCGACCTCCCGCATCCTCTCGCCGGAGGTCGTCGGGACCGAGCACTACGAGGTCGCCCGCGCCGTGCAGCAGGTGCTGCAGCGCTATAAGGAATTGCAGGACATCATCGCCATCATGGGCATGGACGAATTGTCCGAGGAAGACAAGCTCACCGTCAACCGCGCCCGCAAGGTGCAGCGCTTTTTGTCCCAGAGCTTCCATGTGGCGGAGCAGTTCACCGGTATGCCGGGCCAGTATGTGCCGCTGAAGGAGACCATCCGCGGCTTCAAGATGATCTTGTCCGGCGAATGCGACGCCATCCCCGAGAGTGCTTTCCTCTTCGCCGGCACCATCGACGACGTCCTCGCCAAGGCGAAATAACCAAGGGAGGGTCCGCATGGCCGAATTCAACATCAAGGTGGTCACCCCGGACGGCTGCGCCTTTGAGGGCACGGCCACCCGCTTCGTCTGCCGCACCATCACCGGCGACCTGGCCATCCTCGCCGGCCATACCGACTACTGCACCGCCATCGGCATGGGCGAGGCCCACATCCTGCTGCCGGACGGCACCACCCGCTCGGCCGCCTGCATGGGCGGCGCGCTCACCGTGCTGAAGGGCGAGTGCCATGTCATGGCCACCACCTGGGAATGGGCCGAGGCCATCGACAAGGCCCGCGCCGAGGCGAGCAGGGCCCGCGCCGAGAAAGAGCTGGCCCAAAAAGACCTCGAGGCGCGCGAGTTCGAGCTTGCCCAGGCCCGTCTCAAGCGCGCGCTGGTGCGCACCAGCGTGGCCAAATAACAGCAAGGCTTTCCCCCGGCCACTTCTGCGCGGCCGGGGGCATTTTTCGGGACCCGCGTCCCCAAAGGATGTTGCACTATGGACCACACCCAGGCCGCCGCCCTGCCGGTGTATACCGGCGACGACCTTGGCGCCGTCTACACGCCGGCCAGGACCACCTTCAAGCTGTGGGCGCCCACGGCCGCCGCGGTCACGCTGCGCCTGTACGCCACCGGCACCGACGCCGAGCCCGGCGCCCGCGACATGGGCGAATATGCCCTGATACGGCTGGAAAACGGCGTCTGGTCGGCGATCTTGCGCGGCGATTTGAACGGCGTGTACTACACCTACACCCTCGCCTTTGACGGGCCGCCGCCCTACCGCACCACCGTCGTCGACCCCTATGCCCGCGCCTGCGGCGCCAACGGGGAACGCGGCATGGTCATTGATTTGGACGCCGCGGCCCCGGCGGGCTGGGCGCAGGACGCCCGCCCCGACCTGCCGCCCCACGCCCGCGCCGTGTGGGAGTGCCATGTGGCGGATTTCTCCGGCAATGAACACAGCGGCGTGCCGGCCGAATGGCGCGGCAAATACATGGCCTTCACGCTCGACGATACCACGCTGGACGGTGACGGCCGCCACCCCACCTGCCTCAATTATCTGAAGCGCCTGGGCGTTTCGCATGTGCAGTTACAGCCCATTTTTGACTTTGCCACCGTCGACGAGGTGCGCGGCGGCTACAACTGGGGCTATGACCCACTCAACTACAACGTGCCGGAGGGCAGCTATGCCACCGACGCCCACCACGGCGCCGTGCGCGTCAAGGAATGCCGGGCCATGGTGGCGGCACTGCACCGCGCGGGGCTGGGTGTGGTGATGGACGTCGTCTACAACCACACCTTCCACCGCAATTCCTGGCTGGAGCGCACGGTGCCCGGCTACTGGAACCGCCGCACCCCCAAGGGCACGATGACCAACGGCAGCGGCTGCGGCTGTGACCTGGCCAGCGAGCGCCCGATGGTGCGCAAATACATCGTCGATTCTGTTGTGTACTGGGCAAAGGAATACCACATCGACGGCTTCCGCTTTGACCTGATGGCCCTGCTCGACGCCGACACGATGAACGCCGTGCGCGCCGCGCTGGACGCCCTGCCCGGCGGGCGGGACATCCTGCTCTACGGCGAGCCGTGGGCGGGCGGTGTCACCCACATGGACCCCGGCGCCGTCCCGGCCGACAAGGCCGCGCTGGACCGGCTGGACGCCCGTGTCGGCTTTTTTTGCGATGCCACGCGCGACGCCGTCAAGGGCGATGTGTTCATCGCCGCGCAGGGCGGCTTTGTCAACGGCGAGCCGCAGCGCGCCCTGCGCCTGTTGAACGCCCCCGGCGCCTGGCGCAGCGGAGAGGGGGGCTTTGCGCCCGGATCCGCCGGCCAGGTCGTGCAGTATGTGAGCGTGCACGACAACGCCACCTTGTGGGACAAGCTCTGCTTTACCGCCCGCCGGGCGGACTTTGACGACCCGGCGCCCGACCTGCTGGCCGAGAACCGCCTGGCCGCCGGTATCGTTCTGACCTGCCAGGGCCTGCCGCTGTTTTTGGCGGGCGAGGAGTTCGGCCGCACCAAAAACGGCGACACCAACAGCTACCGCGGGCCCTTACGCACAAACGCGCTCGACTGGCAGCGCGCCTGGCAGCCGGAATTTGCCGCCCTGACGCGCTATTACCGCGGCCTTTTGGCCATCCGCCGCGCCTGGCCGGCGCTGTCCGGCGCGGGCGGCGAGCCGGCGCCCTTCCTGCTGGCGCTGCCGGGCTGGCTCATCGGCTTTGTGGCCGAGGCCGAGGGCGAGACCGGGGCCGGCGAGCTGGCCGTCTACTATAACCCCGAGCCCACGCCGCAGTGGGTGGACCTGCCCGCCGGGCGCTGGCAGACCCTGTGCGACGGCACCCGCGCGCAGGACCGCGCCTTCGGCTCCGCCTGCGAGGGCGCACTGGAGCTGCCCGCCAAGAGCGCCGTCATCCTGCAGCGGGAATGAGCCCGTAAAAAAACGGCCCGGCCGTAAAAAGCGGAGCGCCCCGGCTTGCCAAACCGGGGCGCATTGTGTATAATGGGGCATGGTCTGTGGATATCTTTTTCGGAAAGAGGTCCGATATGCTGCAAGAGTATCTCATCGTGTTTCTTATCTCGATGGTGCCGCTTATCGAGCTGCGCGGAGCCATCCCGGTCGGCGTCGGCATGGGTCTGCCGCTGTGGAGCACCTACATCGTCTCCATCGTCGGCAATATGCTGCCGGTGCCCGTTATCTTTTTCTTTGCCCGCAAGGTGCTGGAGTGGGGCGCCGACAAGCCGGTCATCGGCAAACTTTTCATGTTCTGCCTTGAAAAAGGCCACAAGGGCGGCGAAAAGCTCAAAGCCACGGCCGGCCGCGGCCTGTTTGTGGCGCTGCTGCTGTTCGTCGGCATCCCGCTGCCCGGCACCGGCGCCTGGACCGGCACGCTGGCCGCCAGCCTGCTGGACATGGATTTCAAAAGCAGCGTGCTCGCCTGCATGGGCGGCGTGCTGCTGGCCGGCTGCATCATGGGGGCGCTCAGCCTGCTGGGCGTGACCGCCTTCGGCATCGTGGCCGCGTAAAACCGGAGCCAGGGCGCCGCGGCAGCGCGGCGCCTGACAAAAAGGAGTAGTGTACAATGGAAAGCATGGGCACGCTGCGCCGCACGCGTTACTGCGGCGAGGTGCGTCTGGCCGACGCCGGGCAGGAGATGACGGTGTGCGGCTCTGTCGCCCGCAGCCGTGACAAGGGCGGCATCATCTTTGCCGATCTGCGTGACACCACCGGCCTTTTGCAGATGGTGTTCGACGAGGATACCCCCAAGGACGTGTTCGCCAAGGCCGAAAGCCTCAAGAGCGAGTATATCGTCGTCGCCCGCGGGGTATTGCGCGAGCGCGCCGCCAAGACCGACAAGATCGCCACCGGCGACGTCGAGCTGTATGTGCGCGAGCTGCGCGTGCTCTCGGCCGCCGAGACGCCGCCCTTTGAGATCCGCGACGACGTCAAGGCCGGCGAGGACCTGCGCCTGCGCTACCGTTACCTCGACCTGCGCCGCCCCGCCGCGCACGAGATGATCGTGCAGCGCAGCCGCGTATGCCAGATCGTGCGCAGCTACATGGCCGCCCACCATTTTACCGAGATCGAGACGCCCTGTCTCATCAAATCGACGCCGGAGGGCGCGCGCGATTATCTGGTGCCCAGCCGCGTGCAGCCGGGGCACTTTTACGCCCTGCCGCAGAGCCCGCAGCTGTACAAGCAGCTGCTCATGCTCTCGGGCTTTGACCGCTACTACCAGATCGCCCGCTGCTTCCGTGACGAGGATCTGCGCGCCGACCGCCAGCCGGAGTTCACCCAGATCGACCTTGAGATGTCGTTTGTGGATGAAAACGACATCATGACCTACAACGAGGGGCTCATCGCCGAGGTTTGGCAGCAGATGCTCGGCATCACGCTCAAAACGCCCTTCCCGCGGATGCCGTGGCACGAGGCGATGGGCCGCTACGGCTCCGACAAGCCGGACACCCGCTTCGGCATGGAGCTGCAGAACGTCAGCGGGATTTTTAAAACGTCCGAATTCAAGCCCTTCGCCGCGGCGCTGGCCGGGGGCGGCGCCGTCGTCGCCCTCAACGCCAGGGGCCTGGCCGAGGTGCTCTCGCGCAAAAAGATCGACAAGCTGACCGAGGTGGCGAAGACCTACGGCGCCAAGGGCCTGGCCTACACCCGCCTGACCGCCGAGGGCGAGAGCTCCAGCTTTGAAAAGTTCCTGACGGCGGACGAGCAGGCTGCATTCCGCAACGCGCTGGGCGCCGGGACCGGCGATGTGCTGCTCGTCGTCAGCGACACCGACTGGGAGCGCGCCTGCACGGCGCTCGGGCAGGTGCGGCTGGCCATCGGACGCGAGCAGGGGATGACGGACCCCAAACAGTTCAACTTTTTGTGGGTCACCGACTTCCCGCTGTTTGAGTATTCCGAGACCGAGGGCCGCTACCTGGCCAAGCACCACCCGTTCACGCAACCCAACGCCGCCGACCTTGACAAGGTCGAGACCGACCCCGGCGCCTGCCGCGCCGTCGCCTATGACATCGTTCTCAACGGCGTCGAGATGGGCGGCGGGTCGATGCGCATCAACGACCCTGCCTTACAGGACCGGATGTTCAAGGCCCTCGGCTTTACCGAGGAGAAGGCCCGCCAGAACTTCGGCTTCCTGATGGACGCCTACCGCTACGGCGCCCCGCCGCACGGCGGCATGGCCTACGGGCTCGAGCGCATGATGATGCTGCTGCTCGGCACCGACAATATGCGCGACGTCATCGCTTTCCCCAAGGTCCAGAGCGCCAGCGAGCTGATGACCGGCGCGCCCGACACCGTCGACCTCGGGCAGTTGGAGGAACTATCCATTGCGTTGGATTTGAAGCAGAAATAATACAGTTTGTATAATCTGCAAACAACAAAGAACGCCGGTCCCGCGGAATGCGGGACCGGCGTTTGTGTGCGTCAGGCCTGATACTTGGGCTTGGGTGCGTCGTCGGGGCTTTGCGGGGCGGTGCCCGTTTTTGCTGCCATACGGGCGGCCCTGGCGGCCGCTTTGGCGGCCTTGCGCTCGGCCCGGCCCTTGGCGGTGGCGGCGCGCACGATGAGCAGGATGACGCCCGCCAGCAGGATGAAGGGCAGCATCTCGACAATAAAGATAGCCAGCCCCTCAAAGAAGCCGCGGAAAGCGCGCCAGCCGCTGAAGAAGGCGTCGATGATGCGGTCGGCGAAGGTGTGGGTGACGGGGGTGTAGACCGTGACCTCGCGCAGGGTCAGCTCCACGCGGGAGTAGGCCACCCGCTCGTCCATCGATCTCATCTGCCGCGTGTAGTTTTCGAGCTCGTACTGCACCTCGCTCAGGCGGTTCTCGATCTCGATGAGGTCGGAGGTCGTCTCCGCCTGCTCGGCCAACTCGTTCAACCGGTCGCGCTGGTTTTCCAGCGCCGCCAGCCGCGCCTCGACGTCGATGTAGCTGCTCGTGATGTCCTCGGCGTTCTCGTTGAAGGAGGTCACATTGCCGGCCTCGCCGACGGCGGCGATGAACTCAGTATAATGATCGACCGGGATGCGGGCCGTGTAGTTCAGGTACCGGTCGCCGTCCTCGGCGCTGCCGTCGATGCTCGTGTACTCGATGTAGCCGCCGTACTCGGTCACGGCGTCGTTGAGGGCGGCGCGGGCCGCGTCAAAGGTCTTGCTCTCGAGGTAGACATTGGCCGAATAGACCATCTTGCGGTCGGTCACGGCGCCGGGGTCCAGCCCACTCGTAAGGCCGCTGCCAAGATCCATGGACTCGCTCTCGGCCACCGCGTCCTGCGCGGCGAAATAGTTGACCTCCGGGGCGGCCGCGTCGGCGGCGGCGCCGTTCGCGCTGCTGCCGCCGCAGCCGGCCAGCACGGCGGCCGCCAGCAGCGCCGCGCCGATACGGGTCTTCCAACGGTTCTTCATCTTTGTGCCACACTCCTTTGTACAAAAGTGGGGAAGTGTTCTGCCTACAGTATAACACGGAAAACCGCGCCTGTGTGTTACACTTTGGTGCCAAAAAAGTTGCGGAAAAATGACGGGGCAGCCCCTTGGCAGCCCCGCCGCAATGTTATTTTTGCCCCAGCGGCTTGATGTCGTCGTTGTCGGCAAAGGCCGCGGCCTCGTAGCCGGCTGCCTCCAGCGTGCCGAGCTGCTTGCCCAGCTTTTTGGCCTGCGCCAGCACCGTCACATCAAAACTGACGCGCAGGTCCTGGGCCTTTTGCAGTACGGCGGCAAAATCGGCCTCGGGCCGGTAGAGCAGCGCCAGCCGCGGCCGTGTGCCGGGGATGGCGTATCCGTGCAGTTCAAAGCGCTCCAGCAAAATGGCGCACACGCGCTCGAACCCGATGGAAAAGCCGACCGCCGGCACCGGCTGGCCCAAAAAGCGGCCGACCATGTCATCATACCGGCCGCCGCCGGCGATGGCGCCGGCGAACTGCGGGCAGGTGACCTCGAACACCATGCCGGTGTAGTACCCCTGCCCGCGCACAAGGCTCGGCGCGTAGGCCAGCCGGTAGCGCCCGGCGGCGGCCCTTTCGGCGGTGGAGAGCACATAGCGCAGGTCGGCGGTCAGGCTTTGGTCGGGCAGGTTGGCGGCCACGGCGTCCAGGCTGAAATCGCCGCCGCGCAGGAAAGCGTCCAGCGCCGCCACGGCCGCGGCCGGGCAGGCCTTTTCGGTCAGCTCGTCGCGCACGCCGTCGGGGCCGATCTTATCCAGCTTGTCAAAGCTGATGCAGACGGAATCCAGGGTGTCCTCGGCAAAGCCCATGCCGGCCAGCATGGCGCGCAGGATGCGCCGGTCATTGACGTTGACGGTGAAATCGGAAAAGCCGATGGCCAGCAGCGCGCGGGCGGTCACGTCGATGAGCTCGACCTCGGCGTTGGGCGAGGCATCGCCCAGAATGTCGATGTCACACTGCACGAACTCCCGCAGGCGGCCCTTCTGCGGGCGCTCGGCGCGGTAGACGCGGTCGGTCTGGATGACCTTGAAGGGCGTGGGCAGCTCGGCACGGTGGGCGGCGTAGTAGCGCGAGAGAGGCACCGTCAGGTCATAGCGCAGGCCCATGTCGGACAGGGTCTTCTCGGTGGGGGCGTTCTCCAGCGCCGCGGCCAGCTTGTCGCCGCGTTTAAGCACTTTAAAAATCAGGTTCAGGTTGTCGCCGCCATCGCTCTTGTCCAGATTCTCGCTGTCCTCCAGGATGGGGGTCGAGATGCGCGCAAAGCCGGCGGCACGGTAGGTTTGCAGGATGACGCTCTGCACATGGTCCCGCAGGGCCTGCTCGCGCGGCAGCAGGTCGCGCATACCCTTGACCGGTTGGGTCTTCATCGGCGGTCGCTCCTTTGGTAAAATCTGTTCCTATCATAAAGCAGGGCGGTGGTTTTGTCAACGCTTGCGGCGCATACTAAGGCCGAAAGGGGAGATGTGCGATGCCGAAGCAAAACCGCGGCCCGGCCGTGCTGGCGGCGGGGGCGGCCGTGCAGCTGCTGGTGGGCATCCCGGCCGCGTGGGGCGTGTTCCAGCGCCCGGTCATGGAGACCTACCGCTTTACCCGCGGCCAGGCGACGCTGGCCTTCGCGCTGCTGGTCGCCGCCTACGGCGTAGGCTGCGCGGTGGGCGGCCTTTTGCAGGACAGGCGCGGCCCCCGCTTTGCCGGATTTTGGGGCGCGGCGCTGCTGGGCGGCGGCTTTCTGGCCGCGGCGGCGGTGCCGGCGGGCAATGCGGCGCTGTTCCTGCTCGTCTACAGTCTGCCGGCCGGGCTGGGCAGCGCCTTTCTGGCCCCGGCGGTGCTGGCCTGCGCGCAGAAATGGTACCGCGGCAAAAAGGGCTGGGCCACCGGCGTGACCGGGGTGGCGCAGGGGCTTTCGGGCGCGTTTTTAACGCTGTTCGTGCGCGGGCTCGGGGGCCTTTTCGGTATGCGGGTCTGCTTTGCGTGCTTAGGCGGCGTGGCGCTGGCCGTGGGCCTGGCCGGGGCGGCGGTGCTCAAAGACCCGCCGCCGCCCGCCTTCGGCCCGGCCAAGCAGCCGGGCCCGGACCTTGGCCCCCGACAGATGCTGCGCACGCCGCAGTACAAATGGTGCTTTGCGGCGGTGGCGCTGGCGGCGCCGCCGGTGCTGCTGTTCAGCCCCGAGATCCTCCAGATCGCCGCCGACCGCGGCGTGCCGGAGGCATGGGCGCCGTTCAGCGTCGTGTTCGGCTCGGCGGCCAGCGCCGCGGGGCGGCTGCTCTGCCCGGCCTTGAGCGACAGATTCGGCCGCAAGCCGGTGCTGTATGCCCTCTACGCCGGGCTGGCGGCGGGCAGCGTGTGGTTCGCCTTCGCCCAAAGCGGCTGGGTGCTGGCTTCTTATGCGCTGCTCACCGGTCTCTATGCCGGCGAGGCGGCGGTGGAGCCGGCCTTCAACAGCGACCTGTTCGGCCTGCCCCACGCCGGGGTCAACTACGGTTTCCTGGCCCTGGGCATGAGCGCCGGCAGCCTGCTTTCCTACGCCGGGGCGCTGGCCCTGCCGCTGGCGGTGCGGCACTGGGCGGCGGCGGGCTGCGCCGCGGCCGGCCTTGCCTGCCTTGTGCCGGTGCGGCCGGTACAGTTCGGCAGCCAAAAATGATTGCTTTTGCGGGCGATATGCGGTACAATGGTGGCAGACCTTACCAAAGGGAGGACTGCCTTATGCCCCGTGCCGGCCAACGCCATACCGCCGCCGTCACCGCTGCCTTCTCGGCTGCGGTGCTGTGCGTGTTCCCGCTTTACCTTCATAAATTTTCGGACTTGGGCATCGTCAAATTCACGGCCGGCATGATGCTGTGCGTGACCGGCGCGCTGTGTCTGGCCGGCTGTATGGCGGCGGGCGCGCGGCCCCGGCCAGGGCGCTTTGCCGACGCCGGGCGGGACCTTACGCTCTGGGCGCTGGTAGCGTTCGTGCTCATCAACAGCATCGCTATGGCATTTTCACTGGACAGCGACGCTTCATTTTGGGGGCTGCGCGGCTACTACGGCGGGATGCTGCTGGTCGAATACACGGCCATTGCCTATCTGGCGGTGCGGGCATTTGCCGATACTGCCGACATCGGGCCCCTGCTCTGCGGCATGGGCTGGACGGCGGCCATCATTACCGTGATGTATGCGCTCAATATGTTTGATATCGACCCCCTGGGCGCCTACGAGGGGACTTTGCCCGGATACCGTGTGCAGTTCTTTTCCACCCTCGGTCAGTTTGACTTTGTCGCCGGCGGGCTGTCGGTCCTGCTGCCGCCGGTATGGTACGGGTTCATCACGGCGGACGACCGCCGGCGGGCGCTGGCCCTGGCCGGGCCGGCGCTGATGGGGATGCTGGCACTGGACATCGTCAACGCCGACGGCCTGCTGCTGGGTGTGGGCACGGCGGTGCTGGTGTGCATCTGCAGCCGAGGCTTCTGCACACGGCACCTGCGCCGGGCCATGCTGCTGGGCGCGGCGTTTTTTGCCTGGGCCGGGGGGATGGACGCGCTGCGCGCCCGTTTTCCCGTGTACAGCGAGGCGCCGCTGCTGGCCTTTTTGGGTCGCTGGGCGCTGCCCGGCTGCCTTGTCTGCCTGGCGGTGTGGGTGCTGCTGGGCCGCTGCCGGGACCGGGACCTGCATACAGCCGGCCGGGTGCTGACGGCGGCGCTGGCCGCGGCCGTCGTGCTGGGCATGGTGGTGGCCAACACCTGGTCCGGCTGGCCGAAGACCCCGCTGGACAATCTTTTGGTTTTTGGCTGGCAGTGGGGCACTTGGCGCGGCCTGATTTGGTCGGCGGTCTGGGGCACCTGGCGGGGCGCGCCGCTGTGGCGGCAGCTGCTCGGCTTTGGCCCCTGTATGACATGGGACGCCGTCGCTCTGTGGGTGCCGGGCAGCGGCATCGACTGGCCGGATATGCTCACTACTTTCTATGCCGCCCACAGCGAATATCTGGAGCAGCTGCTCACCACCGGCGCGGTGGGGCTGGCGGCCTGGCTGGCCTTTGCGGGCGCGCATCTGCGGCGTGCCTGGCGGTACCGGCAGCGTCCCGGCGTTGTGCCGGTGACGCTGGCGCTGGTCAGCTATCTGGCGCAGGCGGTGATCAGCATCCGGGTGTCGATGGTCTTCCCGCTGGTGATGGTTCTGTTTGGCTGGCTGGCGGCACTCACGGCCCCGGCGGCGGCAACAGATCCTGCCGACGCCCCGGCACATTTGGCTCGTCCGGCGCGCCGCCGGGCGGGCATCTGGCTGGCGGCCATCGCCGCCGTGCCGGTGTGCGGGACGGTGGGGCGGCTGCTGTTCGCGTTTTTGCCTTGAGCGCCGCTTTGCCCGGCTAAACTTTTTTGCCTGCGGGCGGGCAAACCCCTTGCAAAACCCCTGCCCGCCCTTTATAATATGGATAGCTGTGAACGCTTTCACAAAATGGCACAAAACGGCACAAAACTGTAAAGGAGAGATCGATATGACCTATTCGCATGAAGTAGAGCGCATGTGTCCGTTGACCAAGGGCCCCAAGCACGGCCCCGCGCCCATCCCCGAAGAGGGCGCCTGGGTCAAGGCGTATGAGATCAAGGACATCAGCGGCTACACCCACGGCATCGGCTGGTGCGCCCCGCAGCAGGGCACCTGCAAGCTGAGCCTGAACATCAAGAACGGCGTTATCGAAGAAGCGCTCGTCGAGACCATCGGCTGCTCCGGCATGACCCACTCCGCCGCCATGGCGGGCGAGATCCTGCCCGGCAAGACCATCCTGGAGGCCCTCAACACCGACCTGGTGTGTGACGCCATCAACGTGGCCATGCGCGAGCTGTTCCTGCAGATCGTCTACGGCCGCAGCCAGACCGCGTTTTCCGAGGACGGCCTGCCCATCGGCGCCGGGCTCGAGGACCTGGGCAAGGGCCTGCGCAGCATGACCGGCACCATCTTCTCGACCAAGGCCAAGGGCGTGCGCTACCTGGAGCTGACCGAGGGCTACATCAACAAGCTGGCCGTGGACGACAACAACGAGGTCATCGGCTATGAATTCGTGCGGCTGGGCAAGATGATGGAGGACATCCGCCACGGTGTCGACCCCAAGACCGCCTACGAGAAAAACGTCGGTACCTACGGCCGTTTTGCCAACGCGCCCAAGTACATCGACCCGCGTGAAGAATAAGGAAGGAGGCGTGC
>CANRLV010000048.1 GCA_947631565.1 uncultured Gemmiger sp.
CAGAGCTCGTCGCGCTCCATCGTCATGCCGGGGCGCAGGCTGATGACCATGCTGCGGTAGTCGATGGGGTCGCCGAGCGAATAGATGCAGGAAACGCTGGCCACGATGATGACGTTGCGCTGCTCCGACAGCGCCGCTGTGGCCGAGTGGCGCAGGCGGTCGATCTCGTCATTGATGGCGCTGTCCTTCTCAATATAGGTATCTGTCGAGGGGATGTAGGCCTCCGGCTGGTAGTAGTCATAGTAGCTGACGAAATACTCCACCGCATCGTCGGGAAAAAAGCCGCGCATCTCGGTGCAGATCTGGCTGGCCAGCGTCTTGTTGGGCTCCAGAATCAGCGTCGGGCGGTTGCACCGCGCGATGATGTTGGCCATCGTGAAGGTCTTGCCGGAACCGGTCACGCCCAACAGGGTCTGCGCCGTCTCACCGCGCAGCACGCCCTGCGTCAGCTTCTCGATGGCCTGCGGCTGGTCGCCGGTGGGCGAAAAGGGCGCCCTTAAATGAAATACCTGCTCACTGTCCGGCATACCCTGCTCCCCTCTTTTCCGTCGGCCTTGCAGCTCGAATAACAACTAATGGTTGTACAGCGATTATACCATATCCGCCATATCTTGTAAAGGGCCTGCGCAAAAAATCCTGCCGTTTCGCCATGGCAGCGGCAGGGCGCCCGACCGGTCCGGTCAGACGCCCTGCGGATGTATACCTATGGCTCAGGCGATGACGAAGTGGTAGACCAGCGACACCGCGATGATGAGTGCGCAGGCCACGGCGGTGATGGGCGGCGCCCAGCGGATGATGCGCTCGGCCATCGTGTCGTCCTCGCTCTCCTCGTCCTCGTCGGCATAGCGGCCGCGGCGGTCAGCCGGGGAATCGTACTCATCGGTCTCGTAGCGGGCGGTCTCGTCGGCGTCAAAGGTGCGGGTGCCCTCCTCCTCCGTCATCGTCTCGTCGTCAAACAGGCGGCCGTTGGGGGCATAGCGGCGCACACGCTCCGCCTCGATATCCTCGCTGTATTCGTTCTCCGGCGCGGCCTGCGGCGGGAAGACCGGTTCCGGCGCCGGGGCAGCAGGTGCCGGAACGGCCGGCTGGGCACCGATGGCGGCCTGCGCGGCGGCTGCGGTGGCAGCGGCCGCTGCGGCCGGGTCCACCACGGCGTTGATCTCGCGCTGCTGGCGCTCGGCGGCCTGGCGGGCCTCCTCCAGAATCTCGGTCAGCGTCATCTTGACGCTGGCGCGGTCGGCGCCGCACTCGCTGCAATGGCGGGTGTTTTCCTCATTGGGGTGGAAGGCGCCGCAGGCGCAGAACCAGCCGTGCTCGGTGTCCTGCGGTACGCAGGTCAGCTCCCGGTTGCCGGTGCGGGCCTGCAGCGTGCGGGCGATGGAGCCGGGCAGCACACGCGGCGGCTGCAGGCGCACGCGCTTGTAGCCGCGCAGGTCCACCCCGCGCCCGTTCAGGAACACACGGTCCTGCTCGATCTCGACGCTGGAGACCGGCGTATCGCTGACATAGACGGCATCGTCGCTGCCGAACAGGGCACCCGGCGCGGCATTGAGCTGCTCATAATAGAAATCGTCCTCGCAGAGGATCTGGCCGGCAGCGTCCTTGCACTTGAAGTGGATGACCAGGCCGGTCAGCGGCTCGGTGCCGACGTTCTTGAAAGTCAGGCAGACCGCGACCTCACCGGTCACGTCGCCCTTGAGCAGCTCCACGCGCACGAACTGCACGGGGCTGCCCGCCGTATAATAATTGGCGCGGGACTGCACGATCAGGGAATAATTCTGTTCCATGCTGGTTCACCTCAATTCTCACCGGCGGGCGGCTGTTCGTTCGGTGCGGGCGCGGCAGGATCCGCAGGCGCAGCGGGCAGGACCGGGTCCGGCGCAGCCTCATCCGGCTTGGCCGGGGCTTCCTGGCCGTCAACGGCAGTCGGTGCGGGTGCCGCGGGCTGCGGCGGCTCGGCCGGATCGGGGGCCGGCGGCAGCAGTGTGCCGCCCTCCATCAGGGTGCCGAACTCCTCGCCGGAGATCTTCTCGCGCTCCATCAGGACCTTGGCCACGATATGCAGCTTGTCCATATGCTCGGACAGGATGCGGCGGGCAGCCTCATATCCCTCGTCGACGATGTCGCGGATCTCGTTGTCGATCTCGGAGGCGATGGCCTCGGAATAACCCTTCCCCTGCCCGAAATCGCGGCCAAGGAAGGTCTCGGCCGGGTCGCCGCCGTAGACGACCGGACCCAGCCGTTCCGAGAAGCCGTAGCGGGTGACCATGGCACGGGCGGTGTCGGTGGCGCGCTGCAGGTCGTTGGAGGCGCCGGTGGAGATATCATCCAGCACCAGCTGCTCGGCCACACGGCCGCCCAGCAGCGTGATGATGTCCTCGCTCATCGCGGTCTTGGTCACATAGCTGGGGTCCTTCTCGGGCAGATACATCGTATAGCCGCCGGCGGCGCCGCGCGGGATGATGCTGATCTGGTGCACCGGGTCGTGCGTCTTGCAATAGTAGCCGGTGATGGCGTGCCCGGCCTCGTGGTAGGCGGTCAGGCGCTTCTCTTTCTCGGTGACGACGCGGCTCTTCTTCTCGGGGCCGGCCACGACCTTGATGGAGGCCTCCTCGATCTCTTTCTCGGTGATGGCCTTCTTGCCCTTGCGGGCGGCCAGCAGCGCGGCCTCGTTGACCAGGTTCTCGAGGTCGGCGCCGGAGAAGCCTGCCGTCGACTTGGCGATGGTGCCCAGCACCACGTCGGGGGCCAGCGGCTTGTTTTTGGTGTGCACGCGCAGGATGTCCTCGCGGCCCTTGACGTCCGGCAGGCCGACATAGACCTGGCGGTCAAAACGGCCGGGACGCAGCAGGGCCTTGTCGAGGATATCGGCGCGGTTGGTGGCGGCCATGACGATGACGCCGTCGTTGGCGTCAAAGCCGTCCATCTCGACCAGCAGCTGGTTGAGCGTCTGCTCGCGCTCGTCGTGTCCGCCGCCAAGGCCGGCGCCGCGCTGGCGGCCGACGGCGTCGATCTCGTCGATAAAGACGATGCTGGGCATGGTCTTCTTGGCTTTTTCAAACAGGTCGCGCACGCGCGAGGCGCCGACGCCGACGTACATCTCGACAAAGTCGGAGCCGGAGATGGCGTAGAACGGCACGCCGGCCTCGCCGGCGCAGGCGCGGGCCAGCAGCGTCTTGCCGGTACCGGGAGGGCCCACCAGCAAAACGCCGTGCGGGATGCGCGCACCCAGCGAGTTGAACTGCTCCGGCGCTTTCAAGAAAGCCACGACCTCCTGCAGCTCGTTCTTTTCCTCCTCGGCGCCGGCCACATCGGCAAAGGTGGCCTTGCGCTGGTTCTCCTGCTGGTCCTTGACCTTGGCGCGGCCGACGTTCATGATGCCGCCGCCGGTGCCGGCGCCGCGGTACATGGACAGGAACACCAGCCCCAGCATGCCCAGCAGCGAGGCGTAGAGGATGATCTCCATCCACGGCACGCTCTCGCGGATGGGCTCCCAGTCATAGACCATGGGCGCGTCCGGGTTGGCGGCGTTGTAGGCCTCCTGGTACTCCCGCAGGTCATACTCCAAAAAGTAGCCGGTGTAGGGCAGCCGGTAGGTCACGACCGCCACGCCGCCGTTCTGCGGACCGAAGCTCTCGTCGCCGGAAAGCTGCCCCAGCAGACCGCCGGTAAAGCCGGACTGCGTGCGCTCCCCCTGCTCCGGCAGCGGGATGGGGCCTTCTTTCAGGCTCAGCTCGATGAGGCCGGTGTTCAGGTCCAGGTTGTAGGCCGTGACCTGGTTGTTCTCGAAATAGGCCTTCATCTCGGAAAGCTTCATTTCGTTGCCGGACCCGCCAGCCATGCTGGAAAACATCGTAAACAGCAAAAGCCCCGCCACCAGTACGGCGGCCAGGATCATGCCGTTGCGCGGTCTGTGCTGCAAGTTTCCTCTCCCCCTTCCCGCCCGGAAATGCCGGGCCAGGATGTATCAGTGGTTATAGATCTCCGGTTTTAGCACGCCCACATAGGGCAGGTTGCGGTACTTCTCGTCATAATCCAGCCCGTAGCCGACGACGAACTCGTCCGGGACCTCAAAGCCGAGATAGTCCGGCTCGATATCCGCCTTGCGGCGGCTGGGCTTGCTCAAAATGGTGCACAGCTTCACGCTGGACGGGTTGCGTAATTTAAGCATCGGCACCAGGTTGGACAGGGTCACGCCGGTGTCGAGGATATCCTCGACCAGCAGCACATGGCGGCCGGTCAGATCGGCGTCAAGGTCCTTGATGATCTTGACAAGGCCGGTGGTCTCGGTGTTGGCGCCGCCGTAGCTGGACACCACCATGAAATCGATGGCGCACGGGATGGTGACGGCGCGCATCAGATCGGCCATGAACACCACCCCGCCCTTGAGGATGGAGACCAGCAGCAGGTCCTTGCCGGCATAGTCGCGGCTGATGGCGGCGCCGAGCTCGGCCACCTTGGCCTGGAGCTGTTCCCCGGTGACCAGAACATGGTCGATGTCATCGTGCAGCGTTGTCATGGTACACTCTCCCTTTATTGCGGCGGCTCGTCCAAACAGCATTCCGCCAGCAAAACTTCCGCGGTCTGCGGGCCCGGGGCCAGCCCTTCGGCAAAGCCGGCGCCCCACAGCCAAAGCACCTCATGGCCATCGGCCAGCAGCGGCAGCAGGGCGCGCTGCGCCGGCGGCACCCGCCGTTCGTTAAGGTATTTCTTGAGCGTTTTGTGCCCCGCGCCGCCGGCCGGCCGAAAACGGTCCCCGGGCAGGCGGGTGCGCAGCAAAGCGTTCTTGCTTATTTTAGCATAATCTGCGCAGCAGGTTAAGCCCTTTTTGCATTTTGCCCCATTTTTTATAAATTTTTCATACTTTTGCGCCGGCAGCACGGTCAATGTCAGCCGGTGACCGCCCGGCAGGGCGTACTGTCCCGGCAAGGCAGGCTGCGGCGGTGCGGCTGGCGGCGGGGCCGGCAGCGCAAACCGTTCCTGCAAAAAGCCGCCCCGCACGCACAGCGCACAGTCCCGGTGCAGCTGTACGGCGCCGTGCCCCGTTTGTAAGGCGGTCTGCAGCAGCTGCACATATCTCTGCTGCGGGTGGCCGTGCTTTGCAAGGATGCGGCAGAGTGCCGCCTCCAGCACCGGCGGCGGCGCGGCCAGCAGGGTCTCCCGCTGCCAGCCCTGCGGCGTCCCGGCCGCGTCCAGCAGCGCCTGTGCCTGTGCCTGCAGCCAGTCGTCCAGTGTGCGCAGCTGCCCGGCCAGGCGGCCCATCGCCGCCACGGCTTCCGGGTTGACGGCGCACAGCGCCGGCAGCGCCTGCTGCCGCACACGGTTGCGGGCGTAGGCGGTATCCAGATTGCTGGCATCCGTTACAAAAGCCTGCCCCAGCGCGGCGCAGTAGGCCTCGGTGTCGGCGCGGGTCAGGCAGAGAAAAGGCCGCACATAGGGTCCGCGCCGCGGCGGGATGCCGGCCAGCCCGTGCACGCCGGTCCCCCGCGCCATACGCAACAGCAGCGTTTCGGCCTGGTCGGTGGCGGTGTGGGCGGTGGCGATGAGGGCTTTCTCGCGCACGGCCAGCTCGTCCAGAAATCCGTAGCGCAGGCGGCGGGCCCAGTCCTCGCCGGGGCTGGCGGGGATGTCCACGCCGGCGGCCATGGCATCATACAGGAAAAACGGAACGCCGTTCCGGCGGCAGAAATCCGCCACGAAAGCGGCGTCGGCATGGGCGGCGGCGCCGCGGATGCCGTGGTCGACATGGGCGGCGGCCACCGTGATGCCCAGTGCCTGCCGGCCGCGCAGCAAAAACAGCAGCAGCGCCATCGAATCGGCCCCGCCGGAGCAGGCGGCGATGACGGTGGTGCCGCGCGGCAGCAGGTCCTGCGCACGGCACCAGGCCAGTGCCGCCGTCTCCAGCCTTTGCGCGGCGGGGGTATCAGTAGTCCTCATGGGTGATGTCCACATCGACAAAGCGGGTGTGGGAGCCGTCCCAGCCGAGGTAGACGGTGCTGGTCTCGCCGTGGCGGTTTTTGGCCACGATGCACTCGGCCTCGTTCTCGCTGGCCTGCTCGCCCTCACCATTCTGGCTGTTGTAGTACGCGGCACGGTACAAAAAGAGCACGACATCGGCGTCCTGCTCGATGGAGCCGGAATCGCGCAGGTCGGAAAGCTGGGGACGCTTGTCCGACCGGCCGGAGGATTTTTCCGCCGCGCGGGACAGCTGGCTCAGCACGATGACCGGCACGTTGAGGTCCTTGGCCATGATCTTGAGGCTGCGGGTGATCTCGCTGATCTCCTGCACGCGGTTTTCGGTGCGGCGGGAGGACTGCATGAGCTGCAGATAGTCGACGATGACAAGGCCGATGGGCTCCCGGCTGGGGTCCTGGTTGATTTGGCGGATCTTGGCCTTGATCTCCGGCACCGTGACGCCGGAGGTATCGTCCATATAGATGGGGATGCTGCTGACGGCATTGGCGGCGTTGGCGAAATCCGTCCACAGGGAATTGTTCATCTGCCCGGTGCGCAGCGTGCGGCTGTCGATGCCGGCGGTGCTGGAGATGATGCGGTCGGTCAGCTGCTCGCAGGTCATTTCCAGGCTGAAGATGATGGTCGGCACACGTTGGGTGCGGGCCACATTGGTGGCGATGTTGAGGGCAAAGCTCGTCTTGCCCATGCCGGGACGGGCGGCCAGAATGATGAGGTCCGAGCGGCCCAGGCCGGTGAGGACCGTGTCCAGGTAGGAGTAGCCGGTGGGGATGCCGGCGTACTTTTCCCGATCCGGACCGGACAGGTGATCCATGGTCTGGATGACCTCCAGCACCGATTCCCGCAAGGTCCGCACGCTGGATTTGTTCTTCATATTGCGGATCTCGAACAGGCGCTGCTCGGCGCTTTCCAGCAGCAGGTCGGCGTCATCTTCCTCGCCACTCTGGGCAAGCACGGCGGCCATCCCCTCCATCAGGCGGCGGGTCTTGTACTTGTCGCGCACGATGCGCAGGTAGGCGTCGACATTGGAGATGGAGGGCACCGTCTCGGCCAGGCGCACGACATAGGTCTTGGCTTCGTCAGCGCCTTGGAAAGCCGCGTCGGCAGCCAGCGCATCGACCAGTGTGACCACGTCCACGGCCTCGCTGTCGGTGTAAAGGCGCTGCATCTGGGTGAAGACGGCGCGGTTCTGGTCGGAGTAGAACATCTCCGGCGACAGCTGCTGGATGGTCTGGTTGAGCGCCGTCTCGTCCATCAGCGCGGCGCCGAGCACGCTCTGCTCGGCCTGCATATTGTAGGGCAGCGACATACCCAGACTGTTGAGATTCAGTTCACGGTTCGCGGTGGGCATCGCGGCACCCCTTTCCTTTCTGCAGATGGCAGCGTCCCGTCAGCGGCATTTACAGCCCGGCGGACTCCACCTTGACGGTAAAGGGGGCGGTGATGCCGGCATACAGCCGCACCTGCGCGGTGTAGCTGCCAAATTCCTTGATGGCGGGCACCTCGACCTTTTTCTTGTCGACCTCCTGCCCGATGGCGCGGCCGAGCGCCTCGGCCACATCCCTGGCGGTCACCTTGCCGTACATCTTGCCGGAGGCGCCGCCCTTGACCGCGACGGTCACGGTCCGGCCTTTAATTTTGGCGGCCACGGCCTCGGCGGCGGCGCGGGCCTCGGCTTCATGGTGGGCCTTGGCCTCGTTCTTGGTGCGCACCAGATTGAGCGCGCCGGCGTCCGCCACAGCGGCGAGCCCGCGCGGGAACAGATAGTTGCGGGCGTACCCGTCCGAGACCTCGTGGATCTCGTCCTTTTTGCCCAGGGACGCCACATCCTGCTTCAAAATGACTTTCATGTGTACATACCTCCTCTATGTTTTAAGCCTCGCCGTCCGGGCGGGCCTTCTGCGCCATGCCGGCGGCGATGGCCGCCTGCTTGACGCGGTAGCTGTCGATCTGTTCCTTGACGCGCTGCTCGGCCTCCTGCGTGGTGCAGTCCTGCAGCTGCGCGCCGGCCATCGTGAGATGCCCGCCGCCGCCCAACGGCTCCAAAATCACCTGTACGTTGAGCGCGCCCATGCTGCGTGCAGAGATATTCGCCCCGTTCGCCTTGGCCAGGATGACAAAGCTGGCATCGACGCCGTTCAGGGTCAGCAGGTCGTTGGCGGCCATCGGCAGCACGACGTTCATGCCGGCGTCCAGCTCCTCGGACACGGCGATGGCACAGCCCTTGTACAGGTAGGCGCTCTCGACGATGCGGGCCCGCGCCTCGTATTCCTCCTTGCTGGTGTTGAACAGCAGCTTGGTCTCGGCGGTCTGCGCGCCGCGGCTGCGCAGCCAGGCGGCGGCCTCAAACGTGCGCACGCCGACGTGCAGCGCAAAGCTGCGGGTGTCCAGCATGATGCCGGCCAGCAGGGCCTGTGCCTCGCGCGGGGTGAGGTTGTTCTCGTTGGGCATGAACTGCAAAAGCTCACACACCAGCTCGCTGGCGCTGGAGGCATAGGGCTCGTGGTAGAGCAGCAGCGGGTCGTCGATGTGGCCGACCGCCATGCGATGGTGGTCGATGACGACCACGCGCTCGCACTGCTCGTAGATCTCCGGGCATTCGAGCAGGCGCTTCTGGTAGGTATCCACCACCACCAGCAGCGTGCGCCGGGTGATAGCGCGCAGGGTCTTTTCCGGCTCGATAAAATCGTGGCCCTCCCCTGCCTCGATAAAGCTGTCGAGCAGAGGCCCGGCCAGCGAGGTCTGCCGCCGCACGGCGATGACCGCCGGCACATTGCACATCTTGCACATCCGCAGGATACCGATGGCGGAGCCGACGGCGTCAAGGTCGCTCAGGCGGTGGCCCATGATGATGACGCTGTCGCTCTGGCGGATGAGGTCCGCCAAGGCGTGCGAGAGGATGCGGCTGCGCACATGGCTGCGCTTCTCGACCCCGGCCGAGATGCCGCCGTAAAACTCGAACCCGTCCATCGTCTTGACGGCAGCCTGGTCACCGCCGCGCCCGAGGGCGATGTCGATGCTCTGGCGGGCGAATTCCTGGCATTCGGCCAGCGTCTGGCCGCCGTGCCCGACGCCGATGGACAGGGTCACCGCGCCGCCGCCGGCCTTGAGAGCCCGCACGCGGTCGAGGATATCGAACTTCTCCTGCCGCATACGGCGCACGTCCTGCTCCTCGACCACGGCGATGAACCGGCTGTTGGAGACGCGGCGCAGAAAGCCGTTGGTGCGGCCGATATATTCCTCCAGCAGGCTGTTGAGGGCCTGCAGCTCGTGTGCCTGCTCCGAGTCCTTCATGTCGTTGAAGATCTCGTCATAGCCGTCGATGTCCATCACGATGTAGGCGGGGCGGCTGTCGGCATACTGGTCGAGGGTGTCCTTGTAGAAGGTATCATCGATGAGATAAACAATGGTGGCGCCCTGCGTGCCGGCGGCCGGGCTGGCGTAGGCGGTAAAGCGGTACGGGCCCACCGGCAGGTCCTGCCCGTGCGGGCGCGCGCACACCGAGAGGTCGAGGTCCGGCAGCAGGGCGGCCGCGGCCGGGTGCACGGCATCGGCGCCGTTCAGGACCATCTGGCGGAACAGATCGTTGTACCACAGGACCGTACCGTCCGCCACCAGCATGGCCGGCACCGGCAGGCGTGAGAGCGAATACTGGACCGTACTGCCCTCAAACTCCCGGCCGCTGAGCTGTTTGGTCACAAAGGCGCGCAGGCGGCGGACCTGCAAGAGCAGCACGGTCAGTGCCGCCAGCACCAGCAGCCCCGGCACGATCAGGTACCGCGGCTGCAGCATCGCCACCGGCACGGCCAGCGCCGCGCAGGCGAACAGCAGCAAAAACAGGACCAAGGCTGTGTCAAGACCGCCCCTGCGTTTCATTCTCTTCCCCCTTTGGGCCCTTGGCAGACACCAAAAGCCCGGTGCTTTATACTTCCATCACGATGGGCACGATCATCGGGTCGCGCTTGGTGCGCCGGTAGATGTAGCCGGACAGCGCTTCCCGCACGCGGTTCTTCATCGCGTTCCAGTCATGGCGGTTCTCGTCCATGGCGCGGTCCAGCGCCATCTCGACCTGGGCGCGGGCGCCGTCCATCAGCTCCTCGCTCTCCTTGACGTACACGAACCCGCGCGAGACCAGCTCCGGCCCGGCCAGCACCTCGCCGCTGCGGCCGTCCACCACCACGGTGACCATGATGATGCCGTCCTCGGAAAGATGGTGGCGGTCCCGCAGCACCACGTTGCCGACGTCGCCGACGCCGTAGCCGTCCACCATCACGCCGCCGGCCGGCACGGTGTCCTCCAGCGTCAAGCCGTCCCGCGAGATGCGCAGGTACTGTCCGTTCTCGGCAATATAGATGTTGTTTTTGGGGATATAGCCCAGGTGCTCGGCCGTCTCGGCATGGCGCTTGAGCTGCTTGAACTCGCCGTGCACGGGCAGGAAATACTGCGGGTGGGCCAGCGTTAAAATGAGCTTTTGCTCCTCCTGACAGGCGTGGCCGGAGACGTGTGTGTCATACATATTCTCGTAGATGACCTCGGCCCCCAGCGCCAGCAGGCCGTTGACGACCTTGGTCACGGTCTTCTCGTTGCCGGGGATGGGCCGCGCCGAGATGATGATGAAATCCTCCGGCCCGACCTTGACGTTGCGGTGGCTGGACTGCGCCATGCGCGACAAAGCCGACAGCGGCTCGCCCTGGCTGCCGGTGGTGATGAGCACGACCTTCTCGGGCGGGTACTTGTTGACCTCCTCGATATCGATGAGCACATTGTCCGGCGCGTGCAGGTAGCCGAGCTCACGGGCCATCTCGGTGTTGGAGACCATGCTGCGCCCGTTGACCGCCACCTTGCGGCCGGATTCGATGGCCAGGTCAATGATCTGCTGCACACGGTAGATGTTGGAGGCGAACGTCGCCACGATGATGCGCTTTTTGCGCGCGCGGGCGAACAGCCCCCGCACGCCCTCGGCCACCGTCTGCTCGGTGGCGGTAAAGCCGGGTCGCTCGGCGTTGGTGGAATCGGCCAGCAGAGCCAGCACGCCGCGGCGGCCGTATTCGGCGATGGTGGAAAGGTCGGTCACAGCGTCGCCGGAGAGCGGCGTATAGTCGATCTTGAAGTCACCGGTGTGCAGCACGACGCCGGCCGGGCATTCGATGGCAAAGGCCAGCGAATCGGGGATGGAGTGGTTGACATGGATGGGCTCGACGGTAAAGCAGCCGAGGTGCACCTTCTGCCGCGGGCGTATCTTGTGGAACTGGGCGGAATCGGCCAGGCCGTGCTCCTCAAGTTTGTTCCTGATAAGGCCGATGGTCAGCTTGGCGGCATAGATGGGCACATTGAAGCGGTTGAGCAGATACGGCAGGCTGCCGATATGGTCCTCGTGCCCGTGGGTGATGAACAGGCCCTTGATCTGGTCTTTGTGCTCGAGCACGAAGGTGAAATCCGGGATGACCATGTCGATGCCGAACATATCGGTATCGGGAAAGACCAGCCCGCAGTCGACCAGGATCATATCGCCCTGACATTCGTACAGGGTGATGTTTTTGCCCACCTCGCCCAAGCCGCCCAGCGGGCAGATGTGCATGGGGATGGCGGGCGCCTCGGTCTCATAGGCCGGGCGGGGGCGGCGCTGCGGTTTGGACGTAAGGCGGCGCGTGACGCTGCCGGCCGCCGGGCCGGAACGGCGCAGCGCCGCTTTGTGGACGGTGCCGGCCGGGCGCCGGGCGCCGTGGGAAGGGTCGCGGTTGTTTTCCTGCATAGGTGCCTCCAAAATCAAGTACAAAGCATACGGCAGGCACGGTGTGCCAAACCGCCAATATGAGGTGGAACGGTGGATCGGGGCGCGAGAGGTCCGTCTGAAAAGGCGCGACCGGGCCCCAGACGAAAGCCGGCGAACGGGCACATTCATTCAGTATTGATTATACCTCCCGGGGCAAGCATTGTCAACGCTGCGCCCCGGTAAAAAGCACATGACAAACGGCGGGGATCTGTGTATAATGTATAGGAGCCCACTATAAAGTATGCCCCGTTCCCGGGAGGTTAGTATGAAGCATGTGCAGATCTATACCGACGGCGCCTGCAGCGGCAACCCCGGCCCCGGCGGCTGGGGCGCCATCCTGCGCTACACGGCGCCCGGCGGCAAGGTGTTTGAGAAGGAGCTTTGCGGCGGTGAGGCCGGGACCACCAACAACCGCATGGAGCTGACCGGTTTTTTGCAGGCGCTGCGCTGCCTGACCGAGCCCTGTGAGGTGGACCTGTACAGTGACAGCCAGTACCTGATCAACGGGCTGGAAAAGGGCTGGGCCAGGGGCTGGCGGGCCCGCGGCTGGAAAAAGGCAGACAAGTCCCCTGCCCTCAACCCGGACCTGTGGGCAGCCCTGCTGGACGAGTGCGCAAAACACACCGTGCACTACCACTGGCTAAAAGGCCACGCCGGTCACCCGGAAAACGAGCGCTGCGACCGCCTGGCCGTGGCCGAGAGCCGCAAATACGGCGGCAAGCAGTGACAGCCACAAAGGGCCCCGCAGAAAATGCGGAGCCCTTTGTGCTGCCCAAATGCGGGCGCTTATCTCTCGTCCAGCTTGCCTTTGTAAAACGGCGTGAAGTCAAAGGTGGCGAAGTAGTCGGCCGGGGTCTCGGCGCGGCGGATGAGTTGGGCGGTACCGTCGGCTTTGAGCAGGACCTCGGCGCTGCGCAGCTTGCCGTTGTAGTTGTAGCCCATCGAGAAGCCGTGGGCACCGGCGTCGTGGATGACCAGGATGTCGCCCATCTCGATTTTGGGCAGCATCCGGTCGACGGCAAATTTATCGTTGTTCTCGCACAGGCCGCCGGTGATGTCATACTTGTGATCGTGGGGGGCGTCCTCCTTGCCCAGCACCGTGATGTGGTGGTAGGCGCCGTACATGGCCGGGCGCATCAGGTTGGCGGCGCAGGCATCCAGGCCGATGTACTCTTTATAGATGTGCTTTTCATGGATGGCGGTGGCCACAAGGCAGCCGTGCGGCGCCAGCATAAAGCGCCCGAGCTCGGTAAAGATGGCCACATCCCCCATATCGGCCGGCACCAGGATGCCCTCAAACTGCCGGCGCACGCCCTCACCGATGGCGAGGATGTCGTTCTCGCGCTGATCGGGGCGGTAGGCGATGCCGACACCGCCCGACAGGTTGATGAACCTGATTTTGGCGCCGGTGCGTTCGTGCAGGCGCACGGCGAGCCGGAACAGGATGCCGGCCAGGGTCGGGTAATAGTCATCCGTGACGGTGTTGCTGGCCAAAAAGGCGTGGATGCCGAATTCCTTGGCGCCCAGGGCCATCAGGCGGGTGTAGGCCTCGGCCATCTGGTCCTCGCTCATGCCATACTTGGCGTCGCCGGGGTTGTCCATGATGCCGTTGCCAAGGTCAAACACGCCGCCCGGGTTGTAGCGGCAGCAGACGGTGGCCGGGATGCCGGCCACATCTTTCAAAAAATCGACGTGGGTCAGATCGTCCAGGTTGATGTAGGCCCCCAGCGCGTAGGCCTTCCGCATATCCTTGACGGGGGTGGCGTTGGACGAGAACATGATATCGGCGCCGGAAAAGCCGCAGGCCTCGCTCAAAAGCAGCTCGGTATAGCTGGAGCAGTCAACGCCGCAGCCCTCCTCCTGCAAAATCTTGAGCAGGTAGGGGTTGGGCGTTGCCTTGACCGCGAAATATTCCTTGAAGCCCTTGTTCCAGGCAAAGGCCCGGTTGACCAGTTGCGCCTTTCGGCGGATGCCGGCCTCGTCATACAGGTGGAACGGCGTGGGGAACTGCTCGCGCAGGGCGCGCGCCTGCTCCAGCGTGATGAACGGGCGTTTGGTTTGTACTTCTTGCATGGGTATCGCATTCCTCTCCGGCCGCGGCGGTAAATCTTCCAAACGGCCTCGGTCCCATTATACGGCAAAACAGGAGGCAGAGCAAGGGGTCTGCCATCTGCTTTTAACGGGCTGCTTGCTGCTGCGCTTTTCCGCTTAATAATCATGGCGTGATATGAAAACGTACACTTTTTGCTCCCTCGTCAAAAATCACTTTTTCCCCGAAAATAGCCCGGATGTTATTCTGCGACAGTACATTACCGCAAGGGCCGACGCCGATGATTTTTTTCTTATGAATAAAACAAACGTCACAATGATTCCCCAAGGCCAATGCGTGATTTGGGTTGTGGCTGGTCAAAACGACCGTTTTTCCAGCCGATTTCAGATTCATGATCAGTGTCAAAAAATCTGCCTGGCGGCCCAGATCCAAAGCGCTCATCGGTTCATCCATGATAATAATGGGGGTTTCCTGTACCATGGCTCGGCAAATCGCTACAATTTGCTTCTGACCGCCCGAAAGGGTATTGAATTCCTTTTCCAAAAGGCCGGTCAGCCCAAGCTTTTTGGTATATTTTTCGACGATTGCATAATCGCCGGCATCCATTGCGGCGCAAAAGTCTTTATATGGGGTCCGCCCCAGAACCAAATAGTCCTTCACCGTAAAATCGGAATTCAGACGGATCATTTGGGGGACATATGCGATTATCCGGGCAAGAGCCTTGCTGTCATACGCAAATTGGTTTTTCCCCTGGATCTCGATCGACCCGGAATCGACCCTTAAAAAAGAACATATATTCTTCAGCAGCGTTGTTTTTCCGCAACCGTTGATCCCCATGATAAAGAAAATCGAATTTTCAGGAATGTCAAGCGAAAAATCATTGTATATCTCGTTCTTATCGTAGGCAAAACGGATCCCTTGGACCGAAATAGCGGCGCTACTCATTGATGGTCCGTCCTTTCTTTACAAGCACGACAGAGTATATGACCGCGCCCAGGATTCCCGTTATAATACTCAGCGGAATGTCATTTTTGGAAAGTGTTCGCGACAAGATGTCGACCAGCATCATAAATGCTCCGCCAAAAAAGAAACTGACCGGTAATGACTCTCCGGACCGGTTCCCCGCGATCGCTCTGGCTATGTGGGGGATGACAAGGCCGATCCAGCCAACGTTGCCGCTTATGGATACAGACGCGGCCGTCAAAACCGTGGAGCATATTATGATGATCAGTCGGTTTCGATTATAGTTTATTCCGAGAGACCGGGCTTCCTCACGCCCCAAGGTGACTACATCGATCCGGTGGCTCATCAGCAGCAAAACGATCACCGGAACGGTGATCAGAGGTGTTATACATAAAACTTCCTTCACTGTGACCCCTGTTACAGATCCCATCATCCAGAACGTGATCTCGGCCAGCTTTTCCTTTTCGTCAGCCAGGAATTTCAACAGACCAATAACGGAATTCATAAACGCGCCGACAATGATACCTGACAGCACAAGCGTCAGGGTCGATTTGTTCCTGAAAAGTTTAGGCAATGTCAAAGCGGCCAGAACGGCAAAAAAGCCAAATGCAAATGCCAAAACACTGACCATTACGCTATTCAGGTTCAAAAGTATGGCAATGCCTGCGCCCACGCAAGCGCCCGCGCTGACGCCAAGAATGTCCGGCGAAATCAATTTATTATTGAATGTATTCTGATACACCAGACCGGACACAGACAATGCCCCGCCGACGAGAAAAGACGCCAAAGCCCGCGGCAGTCTGATAAATCGAATGATGTTTGCATAGGACGCAGGCACCATATGATCTGCCCCAAAGGCATTGCAAAGCATCTTTACCAGATCCAGCGGATCCATAAAGCCATATTGCCCTGTCATCAGGGACAATACAAATACTGTCACCGAGGCGGTGCTCACCGCTGTCAGTGAGATCACAAACTTCTTTCTTTGACGTTTGTTGATATCCTCGATCATCCGTCCATCCTGCTTCCATCGGGATTCAACCCCAAAAGCATATTGTTCAATTCACTGTCTGTAAAAGATTTTCCGTAGTATTCCTGGAAAAATTCCCTGAATTCCGGTATCGGATCAAACGGGTGCAGATCCGGATAAACCAAACTGGCGGAGTATTCGAGCAGCAGCGGCAGTTCAACGGCAAATCTGTCAAATGATACCAGGCTTGTAGGCATCAAATAGATCTCTCCGTTTTTGACTGCGTCGATATCCGACCACAGCGGATCCGCCACAAGCTCATCATACCGCGTATATTCGGCATATCCGCTGATAAAAATCGTATCAGGATCTAAAGAGATCGCGACCTCCTGATCGATTTCCTCAATATCCGGATATGGTGAGGTCACAAGGTTGCAGCCTATGGCATTGATCCAATATTCCGTGAAGCTCCCGCCGCCGAACGTGGTGTAGAGATCTCCCGGATTTACCGCACCGTTGATATAGTAAATATTCTTCTTTTCTGCTTCCGTCAGGACTGACAGTTCCGAATTGAGCGTAGAAAGTGTGTCCTGCACGCGGGCTTTCCATTTTTCCGCATAAGCCTTGGCATCGTCCCCAAACAGATCTCCCATCAGGTCAACGGCATAATAGAGCTCTTCAAGATTTTCATACCCAAAGTAGATCGCAGGAACGCCCTCTTTCCGAAGAGCTTCCGCATATGCTGCATCCTTGACAACGACCAAATCGGCATTCGCTTCATAAAGGGCTTCCGCTTCCGGCTTGTAGCCGTACACCTCGACGGACAGGATATCATCCTTGAAATAAGGAGCCCAGGAATGACCGATCACGGAACCGTGTGACCCTGCCAGCTTGTCCCCCTGTCCCATGGCGATCATAAAAGCACAGAACGGTTGGTTGGGAGCGATCACGGTTTGAATGTCCTTTGCGATTTCGACCTGCGCGCCGGAGCAATCCGTAACGAGCCTTGTTTCGCTCTTGTCCACCCTGCTGCAGCCGGTCAGCCCACAAAGTACAGCCAACAGGACCAAAGCAAATCCAACGGCAATTCCGCATTTTTTTGTAAGCATTCTCATTCAGCCTCCTGTAGTATTTCGATTGGAACGCATTGCAGAGCACATCCCCGAATGTAAGGATACCATTTTAAGCATAGATTTTCAATATTTTAGCCTCAGCTATTTTACTGTGCTTTGGGGACACAGATCAAGATCTCGGTATCAGAAATCGCCCCTGCTCCTGCCAACAGAAAGGGCACCGCGTTTGCGGTGCCCTTTCTGTTGGCAGGGGTAGAAGGATTCGAACCCTCGGCACGCGGTTTTGGAGACCGCTGCTCTACCAACTGAGCTATGCCCCTATACTGCGCCGGTATCCTGCCGACGCGTTTGATTATAAAGCATTTGCGCGGGATTGTCAAGGTTTTCGCCGCCCGTATTTATCGGCGAATGACAAAATAGACACGACATTTAAAAAAATCTTTTTGCTTTCCTGCCGCGATGGGCTATATTTTCATCTTCCTCTTTTGTGTTTAAGGTTTGCCTCTACGATTTCTATCTGGCACAGCCGCATGGCATTTAATGCTGTATAATGGCTTTCCGGGCTCACACAGGCACAGGCAGCGGCATCTACGGCAATTGGTATATCCGGAAAGGCTGCCTTCGTGATCAACGCATTCGAGATAACGCATATACCGGTGCATAGGCCGACAAATACAATATGCTCAGGTACGCCGAAAGTATCCATCAGCGTCTGCATTGCCGTTGGCAGCTGCATAGAACCAAATGTCGGTTTTTCCAGCGTGATCAGTTTGTCGGGGGCAACACCCACAAGGGCTTTGGCAACGTTGTCATTCAGTTCCCAACCGCCTGTGCCCTTGATACAGTGCATGACTGGCAGGCACTTGCCCTCCTGCGTTTGCAGATAGTTTTCCCCGTGCGTATCAAGGGTGACAAGGATGGGATCTCCCATTTTTTTGGCCGTTTCAATTCGCTTGGTCACCATCGGTACGATGGCCTGCGCCTCCATGGTGCCAAGTGCTCCATCCACAAAATCCCGCTGCATATCAACGACGACAAGAAAATCCATGCACTCACCCCTGCTTCTTTTTATGGGTCTGACTGCGGCGCTTGCGGCTGCGGGCCGGCGGCGCCGCAGCCGTCTGGATGCTGACGAACTGGATGGGGTTGCCGTTCGCCAGCATCTGCTCCTCCACCGTCAGGCCGGGCAGGCCGGCCAAAAACTTGTTCAGGCTCTTGGCGCCGAAGTTGCGCACGTCAAAGTCCGGGTAGCGCTTGATGAGCTGGTCTCCTACCCGGCTCGTGCGCACGCGGCCGCTGCCGTCGTCCATCTCGTCGATCATGCCCAGGATCAGGCGGTAGATGGAATCACGGTTGATGGCGGTGTCATCGTTGGCCTGCGGGGCGTCGGTCTCGGGCAGATCGTCCTGCTCCGGCTCGCTGTGGTCCAAGATCAGGTCCAGATACTTGAACTGGTCGCAGGCCTTGACGAAGGGCCCCAGCGTCTTCGACTCCCCCATGCCGATGACCAGCTTGCCGGCCTCGCGCAGGCGGGCGGCCAGGCGGGTGAAGTCACTGTCCGACGAGACGATGCAGAACCCGTCCAGATTGCCGGAATAGAGCAGGTCCATGGCGTCGATGATCATCGCCGAATCGGTGGCGTTCTTGCCGGTGGTGTAGCTGTACTGCTGCATCGGGATGATGGAATGGTTGAGCAGCGCGTCGCGCCAGCT
>CANRLV010000049.1 GCA_947631565.1 uncultured Gemmiger sp.
CGGCTGTCCTACCGGCCACACGGGGAGAAAGGAAAGAAAATGCGTGAGATCCTTTTTCGGGGCAAATGCATCGAGAACAAAGAAGTTGCCCGCGGGAAGATGGTGTACGGGGACTTAATTCATCGCCAGATCTGGAACACTTCCCAGGTCATCATCCGTTGCGTGGACGCCGGCTTTAATGTCTATACGGACTATGAGGTCGACCCGGAGACCGTTGGCGAATATGCCGGCCGTTCCGATATAAAAGGAACCAAGATATTTGAGGGCGATATCGTTCGACTCGGCGATACCCTCTACCGCGTTGTTTTTGAAAACAGGAACGGGTCGGCATATTTCGGCCTAGTCGCCGGTCCCGAAGAAACATGGCCGCTCGATCACTATTCATTTGCGATTGTAGTCGTCGGCAATATCTACGACAATCCAGAGCTTCTTGAAGGAGGTGACAGCAATGATTGAGATTACCTGCAGCAAGCCGCAGAAAAAGCATCTTATTGATGCTATCGCCGCCTCCGGCGAGTGCATCTTCCCACAGAGAAAAGCGCTCTGCGGGTTTGACCCGGATTCCGACTGCAAAAAGTGCCTTGAGAAGAAAATCAAATGGCACACGGGGAAGGACGGTGCCAAGAAATGACCGCGTACATCGTTCTGGTGCAGTCCCACGTCTACGGCACCGCCAAGGTCAGCAGCGAGGGCTACACTTCCCTCGTAGACGCTGAGAACTTCATCCTCGGCCGGGGAGACCGGCCCTACCGGGTAAAAAATGCGTCGGGGCCGGTATATGAGAGCGAAAGGAACCGCTATACCATCGAATCCGTCAGAATCAGAAAGGAGAGCATTTAACATGGCCATTGGCAGAGAAGATTATGAGGAACGCCGGCAGGCGCGCATCGACCGTCTGGAGGGGCGGGCCGAGGCGGCAGAGAAAGAAAGCCACGATGCCTATAGCCGGGCGGCCGCGATTGCCGACAACATCCCCTTGGGACAGCCTATCCTCGTGGGCCATCACAGCGAGCGCCACGCCCGGCGCGACCAGGAGGCCATCATTCGGAACATGGACAAGAGCGTCGCGGCCGACAAGAAAGCCAAGCAGCTCGCCAGCCGCGCGCAGGCCGCCGCCGAGAACACCGCCATTTCCAGCGATGACCCCCACGCCCCGGAAAAGCTCACCGCCAAGATTGCGGACCTGAGCGCCAGGTTGGAGCGTATGAAGGCCATCAACAAATACTACCGCAAGCACGGTACCTGTGTCGGCTTTGAGGGGCTGAGCGATGAGCGGGCACGGGAGATAGAGAACAGCATCCAGTACCACTCTTGGGCGCCGGTGCCGTACCCGGACTTTGAGCTGTCCAGTGTCCGGCAGCGCATCAAGGCCGCCGAACAGCGGTTGACCCGCCTGCAGGTAATCGACCAGATGGATGACCGGGATGTTCCCTTTTCTGGCGGCGTAATTCGGGTCAACAACGACATCAACCGGGTGCAGATCCTTTTCGATGAGCGCCCCGATGCGGCCATGATCGAGAAGCTGAAAGGCAGCGGTTTCCGCTGGGCACCGTCCGAAAAAGCGTGGCAAAGGCAGAAGTCGCCGTCAGCCCTCTATGCCGCAGAGCGTGTGGTCGGCGTAAAATGAAAAAGGGACCGGGCAGTGCATGAAGCATTGCCCGGTCCTTTACTCGTCGCCATCTGGCGGCACTTTACAACCAGTCCGGCTATGTACCGTTTTATCCTTGTTTGGTACACGGACAAGGATCTCGCTGAGGTCGCAGCCAAGAGCCTCGCAAATCAGGTCCAGATAATGGAGATTGACCCGCTCCGCGATGTCATGGTAGTACTCATTGATGGTAGTAGGCCGAATACCAGTTGCGCGGGCAAGGTCTGCCTGAGACCAGCGGACCTCGCCCAGCTTGCGGGACAGTAGAATCTTAATCACTGACATCGCCCCTTGCAAAGAGTGTACTATATTCGGGGCGGCTTGACTGCCTTTCGTTAGATTATCACGTTTTAGGTTATAACAAAAAAAGCCCCCGGGCAGCCGTAAAGACTGTCCGGGGGTATGTTGTGGGCTGTCAGGTCTCATCGACTTCCGGCAGGCCCGCCAGGCTGGTGAGCATGGACACGATGCCGGCCACAGCGGCAGTGCTCACCACCATGCGCCAGTCAACACCGCCAAGCACGGTGGCGCTGCCGATGGCACCGATGGCGGCCTGCGCCACGGTTTTGAGGGCGCGGGTGCCGGCCGCGGCCCACCACTTCGGGTTCGTAAGATTGTGCATTTCAAACACCTCCCTTCCCCATGATTTGGTCAAGACGATGATGCGCCGACTTGGCGCTCGCCTCCACGGTTGCCATGCGCTCAGTGAGCAAATTGACTCGCCCATCCAAACGCTCGATATCACGGCTGAGCCCGGTAACATTCGCCATGATGTTATCGAGCTTGGCGCTGATCTGGCCGCGCCACTCCGCATCGCTGGCACTGTCGCCCTTAGTGTTGCGGAGCCAGCCCGCCGCCGCAATGACCATACTCAATGCGGCGACGACAAGGGCTGCGATCTCGGTGCTTGTCATCGGTTCCTCACTCCTTCACGGCTTCGGTCTTAATCAGGTCGCCCAGCTTGTACTTCTCGGCGACCTCGCTGAGCGCATCGAGGACGTGCGGCACGTCGCCCTTGGTGATGGGGCCGACGCTCACGAGGTAGTGCGTGGCGGCCGGGGCCGGCTCCGTGGTCTCGTCCGGCGCCGGCTTGCTGTGCTCCGGCTCGGCCGGGGCGGGCTTGGCAATGGTGGCCTCGTCTACCCAGCCGTACACGCTGCTGGTGCCGTCCGTATGCACCAGATGATAGGGGTGCGCGGCACCGGGGGCGGTGTGGGTGATGGCAGCCCGTCCGGCCGCGGCCCGCGCGGTGGCAAAGGTGGCCTTGCTGCTCGTGTACACATAGCCGCCAAGGAAATCGACGACCGCACCAACGGTAAGGTCGCCGGTGGGCGCCGGGGCATCGCCACAGCACTCGGCGGGATTATAAATAAAACCGAGGAAAGCATAGCTGGTAGACTCGCCCCAGTTGCCGCTGCCCCTTTTCCTGGTCTGCGTCCAAAAGGCGTTTTTGGCGCCGTAGCCGCTCTCAGAGGTGAGCACGGTGTTGGCGTCGATCACCTTTTCAACGATGGCGACGTGCCCGGCGCCGTCGTTGCTGGAAAGCGTCGGCCCTTTGCGCCAGACCATACACGCGCCGACGCGCGGCTCCTGCCCGACCTGCAGGTCCCCGGCGTACTGGATGAAGTTCTCGGCGTTGACCGGCCGCAGATACTTGATGCAGCCCCACTGACCGATCTCGTTAAAACGGCCGACCGCATAGCCCACGCAGTTGTGCAGGACATTGCAGCCGGCATCCGTGGGGCTGCCTACGATGGCGGTCGAGTAGCCCCCATTCGATTTCGTGTTGTAGTACGGATTGCCCGCCTCTGGCTTGGTGGTACGCGGCGTGAAAGACATGGGAAAGACCTCCTCCTCGTTGTGTGTGCAAACAAAACAGCCCCTCACGCATCGCGTAAAGGGCTGATTGCTACTTCTTTTTACATCAGGCTGGCAATCTTGCTGACCGCCTTGTCGACTTCCTTCTTCACCATGAGCTGGAACAGTTCATCATCGTCTGCATCGGTGTACGCTTGGCAGGCCGCGGCGGTCTCATTCATTTCCGCCTCGATAGCCTCGAGCGGCTTGACGCCTTGGCCCTTAACCAGAAGTAGCAGATCCCCGACGTGGCTCCACAGTCGGTTGATGATATCCAGCTTTGTCACGCAGATACCTCCCATCCGTACACGCCGGGCTCCCACACGTTGGCAGCGACCGTGGAAACATAGTGCTTGCCCTTGTGAGAGACCTTGGCGCCGAGGTCATAGGCATCATGCGCGCCGATGGGCTGGCTCCATGCCGGCCACTCCTCGCCGGGATCGCCCACCGCTTTCCAAAGCGCCGGGACAGAGGGCGGCGTCCAATCTGCCTGCGAGGTATGCGCCTGGATACAGCGATACAGGGCGCCCTCGTACTGGGCCATCTGATCGACCGCATAGGCGATGTCGGGGTGCCAGCTGGCAAAAAGGTCACTGTGTTCGGCGGCGGTCACGTCGTCGATTTGCCCGGCCTCCACGAGCTTGACAAAGGCGATAGACGCGACGCCACTGTTCGCCATCTCGGCGACGGCCGCGCTCATGTCGTCGATCTTCTCGATGGTGAGGTATTCGTGGCCGGGGACGTTGTAGACCTTATCGCCGTAGACAATGCCGTCGCCATCCTTGCTCAGAACGACGTAGCCGTTGCTCTGAAGCTGGCAGCGGGTCAGCTCCATGACGACGGCAATCTGCTCGCCGTTCCTGATGAGTCTATACATCTGGTACTGCCTCCTTCATTGGGAAAAAGTTCGTTATACAGCTTGGACATGGAATATACGGTTTTCCTTGCCCGAAAGCGCTTTGTATAGCCCCGCCAGCTTGCCCAGTTGCACTGAACGGCCTCCTGGGTGACCATGCCGGCATCCATGCGGCGCCGCAGCCTTTTTAGCTTTCGACGCTCCCTGCTGACGTTGGCGCGGGTGATCCGCTTCAAGATGCGGCCGGATGGCATGACCTGCCAGCGCACCTTGAGCCAGACGAAAGGGCGGGTTATCTTCTGGACGTGGATTTTATCGGGATTGAGCTTTAGGTTGAGGTCAATCGATAGATTCTGCAAGGCGCGCACGCACATGGCGCTCTGTATGTTGTCTTTGCAGGTCATGCCGCCGTCATCCATATAGCGGTCATAGGAGTGCAAGCCCACATACGCCTTGAAATAGTGGTCGATGGGCGACGGAAACGAAACGGCAAGGATCTGATTGACCTGACTGCCGAGACCAAGCCCGACACCAGCGGCGTCGCACCTCCTGATGAACATAATGGTATAGTCAAGGAGGCGGCCTGGATTGAGAAATCTCTTGACATAGAGAATCAGTGCCTCATGGTCTATGCTGTCAAAGTAACCGGAAAAGTCATATAGGACCAACTCCGCGTCCGGGCCATACAGGGCCAGCGCCTCCTGCAGGTGCTTGGAAAACCTGCGAATCGTGAAGTCCGTCCCCTTCCCTTTCAAGCTCGCCCCGTTGTCGTAGATGAGGTGCGGACGCATTAAGGGAATGAGAAAATTGTCGGTAAAGCAACGCTGGACCGGGCGCTCCGATATATGCTCGCTCTTTATGTGGCGCAATTTCCCGCGCTCGAAAAGGTCGAACTCGTAGTAGCCTTTCCATTTGAGGTTGCCGCTCATAAGCTCCGCCCATTTCCTGTAGACGTTCAGCATGAGGTTGGCCCGGTAATTTTGCACGGCCCTTTTCCACATCACGCCCTTACAGCAGGACAGTGCAGCCCGCAAGAGGTTGCTGTAGCTGAAGACACCCTCCAGCGTATATGAGGATGCGACGAGACGCCGGCGAAGCTCTCGCTTCGCCTTTCGGCGTTGATACCGCTTTTCTCGTCTTTCCTCGCTCGTCAAAATGATACCCTCCGCGCTGCGCAGTTGTAGGGGCGTATATGGGCAGCTAGACAGATCAGGTCATGTAACAGGGATTGAACGCCATCCCCTGCCATGCAAGCAGCGTCCGGCCTTCTGTGCAGAGGGCGAATTTGCTCAGCCTTGAGGGCCGAGCGGGTTGATGCTTCCTTCTGTGCGAGACTCTCGTTTCACGTCCCACCTTTTGGGCGGGCGGTACTCCCCTGGTCGCGCAGTCGAGCGCATGCACAGAATCCGAGCGCGATGCCGTTGGCGTTGCTCGCGTTGTTGTTGTTGACAGCGCCCGCGGTCGTCACATTGCAAAAGTTAGTGGAGTTCCCGGTATTCGGAGAGCGCTCCCACCAGTTGGCCGCAGCACCACGATATACAAGCATCAGCCCAGGCTCTTAAAACGCTCTCGGTCTGATTTGCGGATGCCGCCTATCAAGCGGCCCTCATCGTCCAAGAGCTTGAACCATTGAAGCCATACGGTGTCCTTGATGGGAGTTCCCGCCTCCTCGAACACCATCCTCGCAACATCCAACAGGCTCACGATTTGCTGGACGTTGATATTCGCATCGACGAGATGGCTGTCTCGTTTCTGCGCCTCCTGCCGATTGGACACATATATGCTATTTGCCGCCTTGCAGTGCAAAAGCACATTGAGCGAGCATACTATGATCCGATCGGAAAGGACGTGCTGGTACCTTTTGGGCCAGCGCAGGCACCTTTGTACCGCGAAGACGGCGATTTTTCGGGCATTCTCCAGAAACTCTAGATTGCTGCTTGCCCGCTTGCTTGATTCAACGGCCATCTTGACACCCCCGCCGCGCCACACAGGGCGCGGCTTTTGTAGATTCCTGATTTAACCCACGCAGAAGCCGAGCGCGATGCCGTAGGCGTAGCTCGCGTTGGAGTAGGCGACAGCGCCCGCGGCCGCCACACGGCAAAAGTTAGCGGAGTTCCCGGTATTCGGAGAGCGCTCCCACCAGGTGGCCGCAGCACCGTTCACGCGCTTTACGCGGGAGTTGGCGTCCGTGAAGATGGGATAGCCGTCGCCCTCACCCGCAAAGCTGTAGGTTGTGGTCCCGAAAATCTCAACTTCCGAGAGCAGGAACAGGTCGTCGTTGGTCGTGTTGATCACGGAACTCTGGCTGCCGGCGCTCGTCTTTTTCTGGCAGGTCGTCATGATGGCCCGCCATTCTTCGGGGAACTTGTTTCTGAGGCTCGGCAGGGTGACCGTGCGGAAAACACAGTTTTCCCAGCCGCCCGCGTTGGTGTCGGAGTTGTTCATCTTCTGGGTAGCCTTGAAGCAGTCCTCCATGACGAGGGTGAGGGGAATCTTGGTCTTGCCGTCAATGCGGTAGTCGTGGTCAAAGTCGGCAATCTGGGCGTAGATTTCCTCTCCATCCGTCATGGTGATAAGGCGCTTGTCGCCGCGCTCCCAGAACGTAGGTGCAAGCCCGGCCTGCGCGATGAACTGGATCTCGGCCGGGGTGCATTCGGCAAAAGCCTTTTTCGCCACAGCCCAGCAGGGCGTGATGCCGTAGCGGTAGACCTTGACGTCCTGCTCATAGCTGAAGCTGCCGCTCTGCGTCTTGACCTTCCAAAGCCCAAGCCCCGGCAGCCGGAGCATCAGAGCGCCGCTCTCGTCGATGGTGCCGCTCTTGACCTTGTCGCCAAGCGTGGCGGTGACCACATTGCCTTTCTGCCCTTGCGCCCGCAGGTAGATGGCGCCGCCACCGCCGCCGACGCTGGAATATGCGTTTGCCATAGTATTACCTCCAGTAAACTGTGATGTCGATATCGGGCTTGTCCCAGACCTTTGCGGCCACCGTGCCCGCGCCCGGCGTGCAAACACCCTCATTGATGATGGCAAGGGCGGCCCGCGTTTCATCGTCGGCGTCTCGGTTGCCGGTCGGGCGCATCAAGGGCGGCCCAAGCTCGGTATCTGCCGTCACGCCGGTCGCCGTTGCGGTCTGCGTCCAGCCGGCCGAATCGCTGCCTTTCCATCCGGCCGCCGTGAATTTTGCGGAATACGTCTTTACCCCGCCAGTGCTGGGGATATTGACCTCTACGGCGACAGAGCCGTCATAGGTGGCGCTCACGGCGCCGGTGAGCTTGAGCGCATTCTTGACCTTGCTGGCCGTGGTCGCCGTGGCAGCGTTGCCGTTCGGCGCCACATAATCCGTGCCAGCCACGGCCGCCGCCACCTTGCTGCCGGTGCCTTTCAGGATGCCGGTGATGTTGCTTGCCGTGGTGGTGGATACGGTGTTGGGGCCGGCAGGGCCTTGCGGCCCCGTAGCGCCCGCGGCACCCGCAGCCCCTGCAGGGCCTTGGGGGCCGGTAGCGCCGGCCGCGCCGTTGCTGCCGTTGCGGCTCACGAGGTACGCGGTGACGGTGCTCTTGTCGGTATAGGTGATGTCGATCTTCGTCCAGAGGAACTGGCCGGCGCTGGTCGCCGGCACGGTACTCCCCCACTCACCGGTCGGGGCGGCGGTGCCGCTCGTGCCGACCTGATAGGTCACCGTCGTTGAGGAAATGCCTTTTCCCGCGGCGCCGGCCGCGCCAGCGGGGCCAGTGGGACCTGCCGGGCCAGTTGGACCCTGCGGACCTGTGGCGCCAGCCGCGCCTGCAGCACCGACCGCGCCCTTCAAATAGTTAAAGGTCAAGGTGGTAGTCGTGCCATCAACAGCGGCGGTCACGCTAGGCGTTCCGACCGCGTTGATATTCGAGCCAGCGGCGACCTTGATGGTCGGGGTGACGCCCGCCGCACCAGCGGCGCCGGTATCGCCCTTGTCGCCTTTGGGGCCTTGCGCGCCGGTCGCGCCCCTCGGCCCGGTCAGCTCGCCGGCATCGTATTTCGCCTGGAAAGTCTCACCGTCTGCAAATGGGATATCATCAGCAGACAGAACGACGGTGCCGGTCCGGCCTGCAACGGATCTGACGGCGTTGACCTGCGCGCCCGCGGCTATGCCGTCGAGCTTCTTCTTGTCGGCGGCGCTCATAAGGCCAGGGACGTCCGTGGTGGCCTCGCCGGGGATGGTGGGGATGTCCACCGTCCTATCCGCGGAGCCATCAAAGGTGGCATCAGCAGAGCCGGTAAAGGTCAGCGTGTGCGTGACCTTGCCGGCGCTGGCGACGTTCTTGGATGCGTCGGGCGTGTTATCGACCTTGCCGAGGCCAAGGTTCTCGCGGGTGATGTTGACCTGCCCCATCCGGTACCCCTGTTCGGCCTCGCCTTTGACGCCGGTCACCTGAATGCCAGCCAGTGCATCCCATGTGTCGTTGATGGTCCAGTAGACATTGGTACCGGCCGGGTACTTGTGCCCCGCGCCCTCGGCAAAGGTTGCGTCGGTGGTAAAATCGTCCTTGATGTTGTACAGGTAGCCGGGCTTCTTCTCGGCGCTCGCAAGTGCCGAAAATTCGATACTGCCCATCGGCAACAGGGTGCCTTGGACGCTTTCGGCCAGGCGCTTCATCTGCTGGTAAAGATACTCGGCATTTTCGGTGGCTTGGTTGGGCCGCTCATCGTCAAGGCCGGTACCAACAGTGTAACTCTCGGCCGTTTTGGCGTAATGCTCGGCGCTCGCCTCGCTTGTCCCGGCAGCCTTTGCGCTGCCCTCGGCGGCGCTTGCGCTCGTCCCTGCGGCGGTAGCGTTGGTCTTGGCGGTATCGGCGCTGGTCTTTGCCGCCGCGGCTTCTGTGGCGGCCTGATCGGCGCTCCCGGCCGCGTTCGCCTCGCTGGTCTTGGAGGCTTTCTGGCTCGCAAGAGCATCAGAGGCGCTGGCCGCGGCCGCGGCCGCGGATTGGGCGGCGGCCTTGGCGCTGTTCTCAGCGCTAGCGGCGGGCAGACTGGCGTTCCCTACAAAGAGATACCAGTCCGCGCCAACGGCGGGCGTAACGCCATGTACGCCGTCTTTGGCGGGCGTCCATGTCTGCTCTTGGTACTCGACCAAGTCGTTTCTGTTATAGACCGTCCCGGCATCGTAAGGCCCCTTGTGAGCAAGCCCAACAACGCCGAGGTCAACAGTCCTTTCGGCCATCGCCGTCACCTCCCGTCCCAAAAAATCGTGATGGCCGTTTCCGGATGGTCCCACACCTTGATGGCGACCGTTCCGGCCCCAGTAGTGCAGGAGCCTTCCGCAACGATGCTCATCGCTTCTCTGATCTCGTTATCCGCGTCCTCGTCGCCGGTGGGCTGCCACATTGGCGGCCGCAGGATCGTGGCCGCTGTCACGGCCGGGCCGCCGTCGATGGGGGTGATGGGGCCGGTATAGCTGTAGGAGCTGTCCTCGGCATTATAGACCCAGTCTTTCGGCTGGATCGGCCCCGCTTTGTACGTCCACATCAGACCGAGCTTGCCGTCCGTATCGCTGAGCCGCATCCAGTCCTCGCCGTCGACCGGCTCAACGCCCTTGAGGCCGGCTTTGCGGGCCATATACCGGGTACCGCTGTGCCGCACGATATCGAGGATGTCATAGGTGACGGACGGATCATAGGCGCCGCGCGGCAGCGGCACGATGCGGCCAAGGTCGGTGGTCACGACGCCAGTCTCGCCCAGCTGCTCAGACTGCGGCAGCTCGTCAGGGCCAAGGCCCTGCTGCAAGATTTTCTCAGGCATCCAGTACCACCTCCATGTGCGTCCCGTTCAGCCGGAATTGCGGCCCGGTATACGCCGCGTCGTGCGCCATGTAGAGATGCCCGTCCTCAAGGTTGAGGAAGAACGTCGCATACATCACGTTGCCAACGGCGATCTTGCCGGAGTCCTGGTACTCCTGCGCGTCGGCGTTCCAGATCCACCAAGTATAGCTGCCCTCGCTGTTCCGCTGGATGATGGGCGGATTGCCGGAGTATTCCTTGGCCTGCCGGGCGCTCTCGGCGGCTTTCTCGGCGTTTTCCTTGGTGGTCTTATCAAGCTCGGTTACCTCGTCGAGGATCTCGCGCAGGGTCTTGTATTCGTCGGTGGACTCGTAGGCGTCTTCGGGGACGGGGTTACGGGCGATGTCGAGCGTGAACGTGCTGGAGCCTATCACGCCGACCTTGCCCTCTTTGTCTTGAATGACCTCAAGAATGGCCTCGCCAAGCCCATGCGCGGCCGTCATCTGCGCTGTGATGGCGATATAGACGGTCTTGCGATCCGCCGACGTGCCAAGGACGGGGTCGTAGACGTGCTTGCCGTCTGGCTTGCGCATCCGCACGTTGGCCTCGCAGCCCTCCGGCACCGGCCACTCCCCGTTCTTGGTGAAAAGGTGTACCGCAAGGATAGGGATGGTCTTGTCATACTGGGTAAGGCAGACGGTGTTAAGGCCGTTGTGCGTGTCAAGGTTTGCGTTCAGCTCATGCACAACGCTCTCCGTAGGCAGCGGGAAGGTGTTAAGCATCGGCGTCTCCCTCCTTGTCCTCAATAAGTGTCTTGTAGTGGATGGTCTCAGCGTAGATTTCGTGGCAGCCGAGAACGGTTTTTCCGTCCTTGGCCTGAAGATATGCGGCCGGTTTGCTGTCCGGGGCGGCATCGACAAAGAGGTTGATGCTTTGCTGGTCGAGGTCCAGGTGCCCTTCCTCTGCCGGGCCGATGCGCAGGGTGCCGGTCACCCGCTGCATCCTGCCGTCAATGCCCCGCACAAAAGCAAAGACGCCTTCCTCGTCCGTGAGCCAGCTCGTGATGCTGTCGATGGATATCTGGTACTGCTGCTGAAAGGCGCTGTTCGGATTGGTGACAGCGTCATAGCTCTGCTGTACCTTGCTTGTCAAGGTGCCGGGGACGCTCGATAAGGTGACGACGTTCTTCTCTGGATGATGCGGGTAGCGTTTGTACCGGGAAACCCGGTGCATCATGCGGCTGTTCCGCTTCTTGTCCATGAGGATGACGCCTTGGTACATGAACACCGTGAGATGGCCCCACTTCTCGGGGTCAATCTTTGCGAGGTCAACAACATCGCACTGGTAGCTCTCGGCCGGCCGCGCCATGCTCGCCAGTTTCGCCTGCGCATCTTCAAGCAGGCTCTCGGCGTCGGTGTACCGCTCGTCCTTCCAGAACGCGCAGACAACGCGGTCAGAGTACTCGTTGTTGTCGATGTAGTTCTTGCCGTCGTTTATCGAGCTAAAGGTGAGGCCGTCTTTGCCAACAGCATAAAGCCTTGTGGCAAATTCGCTGGTCGTGGAGCGGTGGATGGGGAGCTTCTTGAGGTTCAGTTCCTCGGTGAAGTAGGCGCCCGTGGCCGGTTCGTTTTCCGGGCATCTGAGGCAAACCACCCTCCTGGCGTTGTCAAAAGCGGCGGTGATCCCGAATGTGTCGATGCACTCACGGATGATGTCAAGCGGCGTGGCGCCCGGGAGCTCAAGCGTTCGCCTGGTCTCTATGTGCGCATCATCTATGACCGACCAGCCTTGGGGCAAAATTGTGCTTATGATATCGGCCGGCGTATGACTCCCGCTGTTGTAGTTGACGTAGATAGTGCCCTTGAGCTCGTCAAGGTCAAGAATGGCCTTGACGTCCCCCTCGTCGATGCTGGTGATGAGATAGCGCTGCTCGCTTTCCTTGTCGGTCAGTGGGAGCTGTGCCATCATATCGGGCAGTTGTGGATGGTCGTCGGGCAGGCTGAAGCAAAGCGAGTTATCGGCGCCAAACCATTCGTCCTGGACGTAGTAATCGTCAAAGTCGAGCACAACGCCATTTTGATAAGCAAGCATGGCGTCACCTCACATATAGGTCGGGTAATACTCGATGGTGAGCGGATCGGGGCAGTCAAGCGTGTTGAGGCCGGGGACCAGCTTCGGCCAGTCGGCGGCATCACATCCCAGCGCGTCGTTCATGGAGTTGCGCAGGATACGCTTCTCAAGGCCATCAAGGACGAGCTTGTCGCCCTCTTTGACATCACTCCATGTGACGCCGGCCATCTTGTAGGCAGGGGCGGCCGCAGAAACGACCGCGGAAATGCGGCAGTCCATGTACGGCGAGGTGCCCTGTACGATGAAGCGGCCGCTGACGTTGGCCAGCGTGACCTTTGGCTCGCACTGCAGCCCTTCCAGGGTGTACTCGCATTCGGCTTTCGTCCCGTCCGGGAGGAAGTCGGAGATCTCGCCGGAGCTTTTGAGCACGCACCGATACAGAAACCCGTCCGGCATCTCAAGATCGACGATACCGTTCGACAGCTCGGCGGTGAGCCTGCTCCTTGCAAGCCGCACGGCCTTCCTGTTCTGCCCAAAGACATGAACAGGAAGGCTTACGGTCTTGAGTCCGATCAGGTTGCCAAACACGATGAACGAGGTACCGTTTCGGGGCAAGAGCACGGTGGTATCGGGGTCAGCGTCTTCCACCTTCCAGCTTGCGAGCAGGCGGATACTGAAATGCGAGGCAGGGTTCCCGTTGATGTAGAAATCTTTCCCTTTCATAGAGCCCTCCTTACCCCAGCACCTCATCCACATACGGGGCCACGGCTTTGCCGACTTTCCGGCCATCAAGGTAGACGTTGGTGGTGCTTTCGCCCTTCCACTGCGCCTCAAACTTGTTAGTGATTACCGGGCTGTTCACGGCCGCCTGGTGCTGTGCATTTTCTTTCTTTTCAAGGACCATTGCGCCCGTGTCGATCTGGACGGCCATCCGCATCTTTCTGCTGAGGTTCGCCATCTCTTTCTGGGCGTCGCGCTCCAGCTTGGGCATCTGCTCTTGGATGCCCTCACTGATGCCGGGCGGGATCCAACTGCCCACCTGCTCACGCATCACCTTGGACGGGGAGCCGATTCCAAGGGCGCTCTTGGCTTTATCTACCAGGCCGGACAAGGCGCCGCGGATGCTGTCATACAGGCTCCCCACCATGCTGCTGATGCCGTTGATGAGGCCCTGGATGGCGTTCACGCCGATGGTGACAAAACTGCTCGCCAGACTCGCGCCCCAGCTTGCGACTTGGCCCATGACCCCGCTTAGCACCGGGGCGATGTTTGCGGCCAAAGTGCTGAACTGGGTCACGATGTTGGTGATGGCGGTCGTGGCGGAGGTGGTTGCCTGCGTGACGAGGTCGGCGCCAAACTGCATCATGGTGGCGCTGGTCTGCGTCAGCCACATGCCGATCTGTTCGGGCAGCGTCGAGAATGGCACATTTGCCGCCTCTACAGCGCTGGCGGCCCCCTGCTGCATGGCTGCTCCCATGCTGGAAAGCCAGCCAGCGGCCCCGTCTGCAAGCCCCTTAACATTATCCGAAACGCTGGTAAAGAAGTCAACGATTGTTGTACCCGCGTTCGTGATATTCTCACTAAGCTGGTTAGTATCGAAAGATTGCCCCATCTGGGCGGCCATGTCCTGCCCAAAGCTGATGGCGGCCTGGAGCATTTCGCTGAGCGGCCCTTCGGCCTCCGCAGAGAGGCTCTGCAGGCCGTTTACAAGGCCATCAACGAGGTAGCCGCCTTGCTCCTCCATCACCGTAGACGGGGAGTTGATGCCAAAGAAGCCTTTCACGGAATCGAGCAGGCCGCTGCACACATCCCCGGCCGCAGAGAGCAGGCCATCGAGCGCGCCGGTAAGACCGGCAATGATGCCGCCGATGATATTGAGGCCAAGATCGACCCAGTCGATGCTCTTGAACAGCTCGACGGCAGAGTTGCCGATGGAAAGCAGCGTGTCGGGGATCGCGGAAATCAGCCCCGTGATGCCATCGACAATGAAGTTAATGACATTTGAGCCGAGCGTCGCCCAGTCGATATTATGCAGCGCTTCTTTTGCAGAATTGCCGATGTTCCGCAGAGCTTCGGGCAGCGCTTGAGCGAGGCTCACCACGCCGTCCTTGATGAAGGTGATGATATTGGTACCAAGCTCTAGCCAGTTAAAGGCCGTAAAGACTGCAACTATAGCTTGAATAATCTGCGGGATATTTGCAATCAGGACGGGGATCGCTTGAATCAGGCCCATCGCCAGCTTGCCGAGCAGCTCAATGCCGGTGGCAAGGAGTTTTGGCGCGTTGTCGTTGATGATGTTGGCCAGATTCGTGATGATGGTGGGTACTGTCTCGATCAGCGTCGGGATATTCGCAATGAGCGATTCTGCCAACGAGGAAATGAGATTCAGCCCCGCATCGACGAGCAAGCCCGCATTTTCGCGCAGAGACGAGGAGAAGCTGACAAGCGACTCCATCGCCACGGGAATCAGTTCGGGCAGGTTCTCGCTGATGCCCTGTGCGAGGTTGTTCAGCAGTTCGGCCCCGGCCGTTGCCATCTCCGGCAGGGCGGTTGTCATGCTGCTCACGATCTGCGAAACGCAGTCAAGGCCGGCCTGCCCGATTTCGGGGGCTTTCTCGACCAGCCCGGAAACGATCTCGGCGCCAAGCTCGATGGCCGCAGACCAGAGGTCGCCGCCAAAACTGAGGATGCCCTCTACCAGCGCCGTGATGAGCGTGACCGCGGACTCGGCCACCTGCTCCTTGTTCTCCATGATGGAGCCGATGAACGATTCACAGAGGCTGAGCGCGGCGTCAATGAGCGCGGGGGCCTGGTTTGCGGCCTGCACCGCAATCTCGGCAAAAGCGCTCCCGGCCGCCGTCACAAGCCCTTGGAATCCACCGCTCTCAAAGGCCGTTTTGAGGTCGTCCACCATTCCTTGAGCAGAGATAGCCACATTTTTCAGCGGCTCGTCCATCTGTTCGGAAATGGTGATGCCAAGACCTTCGAGGTTGGATTTCAGAATGGTAATCTGCCCCTGCAGATTGTCATTCATCGTGGCCGCCATGTCAGCGGCGGCGCTATACCCGGTGGTCTCGTCCGTGGCGCCGGCGATGGCGTCGGTCAGCTTCTGGTAATCCGCCTCAGAAGCATTGACAATGGCCAGCAGGCCAGACATGGCCTCCTGCCCGCCAAGGGCGGCGGCCGTCTCGGCCGCTTCGGCTTCACTCAGCCCGGAAAATCCTTCACGCAGGTCGCCCATGATATCGCCGAGCGATTTCATGTTGCCCTGGCGGTCCGTGATGGAAAGCCCAAGTTTGTCCATTGCGGTCTGGACTTCCTTGGTGGGCTTCGTCATGCGCGAGAGTACCGCGCGCAGCTGTGTGCCGGCCTGAGAGCCTTTGATGCCGGCGTTCGCCATTAAGCCGATGGCTGTGGCCGAATCCTCAATGCTGAAGCCCAGCGCGCCGGCCACGGGGGCGACATATTTAAAGGTCTCGCCCATCAGGCCGACGTTTGTATTCGCGCTCGAGGATGCGGCGGCCATGACATCCGCAAAATGGGAAGAATCGGCCGCCTGCAGGCCAAACGCCGTGAGGGCGTCGGTAACGATGTCAGATGTGGTTGCGAGATCCTCGCCAGATGCGGCGGCGAGGTTCATGATGCCCTCGATGCCGTTGAGCATATCGGCGGTTTTCCAGCCCGCCATTGCCATGTAGCTGAAAGCATCCGCGGATTCAGACGCCGAGAATTTTGTCTTGGCGCCCATTTCCTTGGCCTTTTCGGTGAGCTGGTCGAGCTCTTTACCGGTGGCGCCGGAAATCGCGGCGACGTTGGACATGGACGCTTCAAAATCCATGCCGACCTTCACCGCGGCGGTACCGAGGCCCGCAATCGCCGTGGCCGATGCGCCGATGATCTTTGTCGTAGCAGAGAGGGCGGATTTGGCGGCGGTGCCGATGGAGCTTACGCCATCCTGAAAGCCCTTCTCGTCGATTTTGGTATCAAATTTAAGGGTGCCATCGTAGCCCAACTCAATCACCTACTTTTTGGCGATTTCATCGGCACATAATGGCACTACTTGGAATCGGTTATCGTGGCTGGTGCTCCAGCATACGGGTTTCTATCGCTCCGGCCCCGGCCTGCGAGCCGTTCTGGATAATGACCTCAAACCGCGTTTTGCAGTTCCGGCCCTTACAGGTCACAAAGACGCCGCGACATGATGCGATCTCGGTATAGTAGACGGGCATGCGATACCCACACTTGGGGCAGCGGACCTGTACCCGCTTTTCGTCTTCCCTGTTCATGTGGCATCACCTCAAATCAAATCGGTGGGATCTCCGCCGCGTTTCAGCAGTTCCACCAAGGCTTTGTGGCGCGCTTTCTCGGATGCTTCCATCGGCAAGGCATGCAGGCGCTGCATACGCCGGTAGAATCGCTTTTGTGAATCCGGGAGGTCGTTCGATATCTCCATGCTGCGGTACCCGACGATTTTAATGAACTCACAGGTATCCGGCAGCGCCTTGAACAGCGCGCGGAACTTCCACCAGTGCATAGAGCAGCACGTCAGGTCGATGCCGTATATCTGCTGAAATGCCGCATAGATATACGGGGCGTCATGCTCAAATGAGTATGACGCCTTTCTATCGCCGGCCGGCTGTTCTGCCGGCTCGTCGTCGCCCTCCTCGTCGGGCACCGTCTGCCCGCAGAGATAGAACCACTCAATGCCGTTGATGGCCGCCTCGATGTCGCTTGGGACATTGTCTGAGAAGTAGATATCGAGCGCGCTGAACACCTTTTCGGCGTCGCTGACATTGGTATCCTGTATGAGAAGCTCAAAGAGCATGGAGGCGCGGAAATCCGTGTTTATCGGATACTCCGCGCCCCCGATGCGGATACTTTTCGGCAGCGGATCGATGAGGATGTTCACTTGCGGCCCCTACCGCTGTGCCTGCTGGACGTGCTGAGCCTGACGGCGGCGCGCCGCTGCTCACGGTTGAGGCCGGCGATGCGGGCGGCACTGTACTTTTCCGAGATGGCAGACACTTCCTTGTTGGCGTCCTGCGCCATGCTGGAGAGCTGCCCAAAGGCGTCCATGTGCTCGCCGAGGTGGGCCTTGCCGTTGAACAGGCGGGCGGACGTGCCGTCGCCGAACAGCGCATCAAAAGCCCCCTCAATGATCTTGCACTGCTTGCGCAGCGCGTCGGCATTGGAAAGGCCCTGATACTGCGTTTTCTCGGCGACCTTCGTGGCGGCGTCGGTGACGGCCGTTTCAAACCGCTCCATGACGTCAGCGTCAAGTAGGTCGAGTTCCAGAGTGATGCCGTTGACGGTAATGGCGCTCATAGTTTACACCCTCTTTCGTGTTATTCGCTTTCGAGCGGGGTAAAGGTCTTGGTCGAGGTGTTGAACTCGCCCAGGATCGGGTCACCCACGGCGTTGAGGTTGCCGGAGATCTTCTGCTTGTTCTCGCCCGCAACTTCGGAAACCTCGGCCGAGACAAGGAACTTGCGGGCGGCAAAGGTGCTTTCCTTCTCCTTGATGGGCCGCCACATCTCGACGCGCACATACTCAAACTGAGCATCGGCGCCGATGAGGTGGTTGCGGCCGACATCGTAGAGCGCGTTGGTGCACTTCTCGTCGGCGATCTGGTCGGCCTCGAAGGGGAATTTGGTCTCGTAGCCGACGACATCGGACGAGGCGGCCTTTTCGTTGACGTACTTGGTGGACTCGGACTGCGCGCCGGGCTCCTCGTCCAAAGCGGTGAAGCCGGTACCCATCAGGTTCCACTCCATCTCCTTGCCGGCCTCGTCTTTGGGCAGGTTGAGGTAGTCCGCGTACTCGTAGCGCTGGACGACCTTGACTTTCTTGGCGGTTTCAGGCATTGCTTATACCTCCTACAATAAAGATTACGGTGAAAGGCACGGCAGCCAGCCGTGTCTTTTTCCAACTCAAAGCCGAA
>CANRLV010000050.1 GCA_947631565.1 uncultured Gemmiger sp.
CGGATGTCCTGCCGCGCGTACTGGACGATGGTGTCCCGCCCGCGCGGGCCGTAGGGCACGCGGCCGGTATCGCCGAAGTAGACGATGTCCTCGCCGGGCAGCATACGCCGCAGCTGGCGCACGGCGGTAAGGCCCCCCAGCCCCGAATCAAACACGCCGATGGGCCGTGTATCCATCAGTATGCCCCTTTCCGCTTATTCAGCGCCAGCGTGATGAGCCTGTCGGCCAGCGCCGGGAACGGCACCCCCGCCGCCTCCATCAGCTTGGGATACATACTGATGGCGGTGAAGCCGGGCAGGGTGTTGATCTCGTTGCACAGCACGCGCTGGCTGCCTTTTTCGACAAAAAAGTCACAGCGGGCAAAGCCGGCGCAGCCCAGCGCCGTGTAGGCGTGGATGGCGACGGCCTTGACCTCGTCGAGTTTCTGCTCGCTCAGCCGCGCCGGGATGACGGTCTGCGACACGCCGTTCCTGTATTTGTCGTCGTAGGTATAAAAGGTATCGCCGGCCAAAATCTCGCCGGGGCGGGTGGCGGTGACACAGGCGGGGTCGTCGGGGTTGCCGAGCACCGCGCACTCGACCTCCTGCCCGTCGATGAACTCCTCGAACACGACCTTGTCGTCCTCCTGCAGGGCGATGTCGATGGCCCGGCGCAGCGCGGCGCGGTCGGGCGCCTTGCTCACGCCCACGCTGGAGCCGGCGTTGGCCGGCTTGACGAAGATGGGGTAGCCCAGCCGCTGCTCGACGCGGGCGCACAGGGTCTCGGGGCTCTGCTCGGCCTCGGCGCGCTGTGCCCAGCACCAGCGGCAGTGCGGCACATTGTTGGCGTCCATCAGCGTGTTGGCCACGGCCTTGTCCATGCAGACGGCGCTGCCCAGCACATCGGAGCCCACAAAGGGGATGCCGGCCAGCGTGAACAGGCCCTGGATGGTGCCGTCCTCGCCGTTCTTGCCGTGCAGCATCGGCACCGCCACGTCGACGGGGAGGCGCGCCAGCGTATCGCCCGTGCACAGCAGCAGGGCGCGGTCGGCGCGGTCGGGGCTCAAAACACAGGGCGTGTTGGCGGCGTCCTGCTCCCAGGCGCCGCTTTCCATCGCCGCCGCGTCGGCGGCCGTGCGCAGCCAGCGCCCGGCCTTGGTGATGCCGACGACGGTCACCTCATACTTGCCGGCGCAGGGGCTCTGCCCCAGCGCCCGCACCCAGGCGGCCGCGGACACACAGCTGATCTCATGTTCACTGGATACGCCCCCGAAAAACAGGGCCACACGGGTCTTGCCCGCCTGCGGCATACACAACGCCGTCCTTTCCCACAAAACTCCACTATAATAATAGCATATCGCGGCCCCGCGTACCACCCTTTTGGGGCAAAAAGTTTTATGGCAGGCAGAACAGGACCAGCGCCAGCGCGAGCAGATGCGCGGGGTAAAAGGCGTAGCAGGCGTACTGGACGGCCCTGCCGTGCGGGCCCTCTTTGCCGTTATAGAGCCAGATCGGCACGAGCGCCAGCACGGCCAGTCCCTGCTCCGGGACCTCCAACACGCGGCCGAACAGCTGCACTGGCCAGACCAGCCCGCCGATGAGCTCCCAGTTGATGTAGAAAAGCGCTGCCAGCTGCACGGCCCAGCCCCAGGGCTTGTCGCGGAACAGGTAGAACAGCAGCACGGTCACGACGCCGTAGCCGTAGTAATCGACAACGGCGATAAACCCGGCCAGATAGCCGAGCAACGTCACCCCGGCGGCCGAAAGCCAGAACACGACCGGGCCCTTGGGCCGGGCCCTCTCCAGTATGAGCATACACAAAAAGGACAGGCAAAAGGTGAACAGAACGTTCTGGTGGAAGGGATAGAACCACCCGCCCTCGACCGCAAGGTCGAACGGCAGCTCGGAGAGCACTGCGCAGAGGAACAGCCGCTGCAAATATAAGCGGCGGTCGCCGGTAAGGAAAAAGCCGTCGGCCAGCCGGAAGGCAAAGATCGGGAAGGCCAGGCGCCCCACGGCGGTCATCCAGGCCGGCGCGCCGGGCACGACGCCCCAAATATGGTCGAGCAGCATCAGGACCATGCCGAGGACCTTGAGCGTAAAGGCGTCCAGACAGCGCAAGCGCGCCGGAACGGGACTGGTGAGCAGCGGCATACTTATGACCTCCGTGGCCAAATTTTAAATCCATCGGTCCCGGCGGGCGTGTACCGACGGGGCCGATACCTCTAGAGCGAAAAATATCGTTCGAGTCGCCCTTGGGCATGAGAACGATATTTTTTGCGACGGGGTGTGTCCAAGAGAGGGGTGCAGGCGGACTGGCGCAGCCAGCAAAGCCGAACCCCTCTTTTGCTGAATTATACAACGCAAAAAAGGGCTTGACAAGCGCTTTGGGCCTGTGCTAGAATACTGCCTGTAAAAAAAGCAGCCACGCGGTATCCGCCGCCAGCTCACCTTGCGGGCCTTTGGCCCCGGGTCATACCGAACGCAGCCCCGGCAGGGGCGTGCGCGTATGGTGGCGGCTGCTTTGGCGGCCGCTTTGTTCATCTGTAGACCCTTGTGATGGAGGTGTATGACGATAGCCAGCAACAGCAGCTCCAAGGAACTGGAGATCAATGAGCGTATCCGTGACAAAGAGATCCGCCTCGTCGGCGCCAACGGCCAGCAGCTGGGCATCATGAGCCCGCGTGACGCACTGCGCATGGCCGCCGAGCAGGACCTGGACCTCGTCAAGGTGGCGCCGCAGGCCAAGCCGCCGGTGTGCAAGATCCTTGACTACGGCAAGTACCGCTTTGAGATGCAGAAACGCGAGAAGGAAGCGCGGAAAAACCAGAAGACCGTCGAGATCAAAGAGATCCGCCTTTCTTTGAACATCGACACCAATGACTTCAACACCAAGGTCAACCAGGCGGCGAAGTTCTTGCAGCAGGGGCACAAGGTCAAGGTGTCGATCCGGTTCCGCGGCCGCGAGATGGCACACACCAACCTGGGACTGGACGTGGAAAAGCGTTTTGCCGGGGAGCTCACGGGCAAGGCCGTGGTGGACAAACCGCCCAAGCTCGAGGGCCGCAGCATGATGATGTTCCTGTCCCCGGCGCCGAACAAGTAATTTTTTATTGAAACGGGAGGAAATACAAAAATGGCTAAGATGAAACTCAAGACCCTGTCGGGCGCCAAAAAGCGCTTCAAGATGACGGCCAGCGGCAAGATCAAGCGCAACACCACCAAGCGCCGCCACATCCTGACCAAAAAGACCACCAAGCTCACCCGCGGGCTGCGTATGCCGCACTATGTGGACGAGACCAACGAGGCCACCGTGCGCAGGATGATGCCCTACGGCCGGTAAGCCTTTTTTGCCGGTATAAAATGTGTGATGAAAAGGAGATAAAATACAATGGCTCGTATCAAAGGCGCTACCATGACGCATAAGCGTCGCGCAAAGACCCTGAAGCTGGCAAAAGGCTACTACGGTGCCAAGAGCAAGCATTTCCGCATGGCCAAGCAGGCCGTGATGAAGAGCGGCAACTACGCCTTCGCCGGCCGCAAGCAGAAAAAGCGTGATTTCCGCCGCCTGTGGATCACCCGCATCAACAACGCGGTGCGCGCGCAGGGCATGAACTATTCCACCTTTATGAACGGCCTGAAGAAGCTGGGCATCGGGCTGGACCGCAAGATGCTCAGCGAGATGGCCATCAACGACCCGGCCAGCTTCAACGCCTTGGTCGCCAAGGTCCAGAAGGCCTGAGAACACTGCAACGTGACGCCACGCGCACACGCGCGGGCGTCATGTTTGCATTTTGATGAGGGAGCGCCGTATGCTGCCTGCCGTCACCAGCCGCGACAATGCCGCCGTCAAGGCCGCCTGCAAGCTGCGGGACGATGCCCGTGCCCGCGCCGCGCAGGGCCTGTTTTTCGCCGAGGGCCCCAAGCTTTGCCTGGAGCTGGCCCGCGGCTGCGCGCTGCGTACCCTGTACGCGACGCCGGCGGCGCTGGCCCGCACGTCGGCCCTGGCCGCGTTTGACGCCGTGACCGTGCCGGTCTGTGCCCCCGTGGCCGAAAAGCTGGCCGGCACCAAGGCGAGCCAGCAGGTGTTCGGCCTGTTTTCCGTGCCGGCGCCGCTGGCCGCCGTGCCCGAAAATGCCCGGCGGGTGCTGGCGCTGGACGCCGTGCAGGACCCCGGCAACGTCGGCACGCTGCTGCGCAGCGCCGCCGCCTTCGGCTTTGACGCCGCCGTGCTCGGCCCCGGCTGCGCGGCCCCCTTTGCGCCGCGCACGCTGCGCGCCAGCATGGGCGCCGCGGCCCGCCTGCCGCTGCTCTTTGCCGACGACCTGCCCGCCGTGCTGGCGGGCCTTGCCGGGCGCGGCATGGCCTGCCTGGCCGCCGCGCTGCGCGGGGCCAAACCGCTGGCCGACTTTGCCGGCCCCTGGCCGGGCGGTGTGTGCGTGGTCATCGGCAGCGAGGGGCAGGGCCTCTCGGCGCCGGTGCTGGATGCTTGTTCGGCCGCCGTGCGCATCCCCATGACCGACAGGGTCGAAAGCCTCAACGCCGGGGCGGCGGGCAGCGTGCTGCTGTGGCATTTCCGCGCCGCTTTGCCCGAGGAAACGGAGGTGCACGATGGATAGTGCCCTCTACTGGGTGTGGTTGGCCGAGGCGCTGAGCTCCGGCTGCGGCTACGCCGGCCGCCTGCTGGCCGACTGGCCCGACCCACGCGATCTTTACACGGCGCTGCGCGGCGGGCAGCGCCCGCCGGGCTATGTCTCCCGCCATGCCGCCGCCGCATTGCAGCAGACCGACCCAGCCGACTATGCGCCGCTGCTCGCGCACTGCCAAAAGGCCGGTATCGCCGTGCTGACGCCCGAGGACCCCGATTACCCCGACCGCCTGCGCGCGCTGCCGGACCTGCCGCTGGCGCTCTACGCCACCGGGCGCACCGCCTGCCTCAACGGCCGGCGCTATGTGGGCATGGTGGGCACGCGCCGCCCCACGCAGTACGGCCGCCAGGCCTGCCGTGAGCTGTCGCTCGCGCTGGCGCAGCAGGGCGTGGTCATCGTCAGCGGTCTCGCCGACGGGCTGGACAGCGAGGGACACCGCGCCGCCGTCGAGGCGGGCGAGGCCACCGTGGCCTTTTTGGGCACCCCCATCGACATGACCTACCCCGCCGCCAACGCCGCCCTGCGTGAGCGCATCGAGGCCCTGGGCGGCTGCGTTTTGAGCGAATACCCGCCCGGCTTTGCCAAAAAGCAGACGGCGACCTTTCTGGCCCGCAACCGGCTCATCGCGGGCCTGGGCGAGGCGCTGTGCGTGGCCGAGGCGCGCCGCAAGAGCGGCACGCTCAACACCGTCAGCCACGCCGGGCGCTACGGCCGCCCCGTGCTGGCCGTGCCGGGCAGCATCTACAGCGCCAACAGCGCCGGCACCAACGACCTGCTGCGCACCGGCGCGGCCGGTGTGCTGTGCGCCGCCGCCGACGTTCTGGCGGCCATCGGCATGACCGATGTCGGTGCCGCCGCGCCGGACCTGACCGCTGCGCCCGACGCGGCAAGCCTTGGCGACGACGCCCGCGCCGTGCTGACCGTGCTCGACCAGACGCCGCGCAGCGTCGACGACATCGTGCGCGCCGCCGGCCTGCCGGCGGGCATCGTGCTGGCGGCGCTGCTCGAGCTCGAGATGGCGAACGCCGCCGAGCAAACACCGGGCCAGCGCTACCGCGCCGTCTGAAACCGAAATCCACCAACAGGAGAACGACACAGCTATGGCAAAACTTCTCATCGTCGAATCGCCGGCCAAGGCCAAGACCATCGGCAAATATCTCGGCCGCGGGTACAAGGTCACGGCCAGCATGGGCCATGTGCGGGACCTGCCGGCCTCGGCCCTGGGCATCGACGTCGAGCACGGGTATGCCCCCAAATATGTCACCATCAAGGGCAAGCAGAAGCTGGTCGGCGAGCTCAGGGCCGAGGCCAAAAAGGCCGACGCCGTGCTGCTTGCCACCGACCCAGACCGCGAGGGCGAGGCCATCAGCTGGCACCTGGCGCAGCTGCTGGGGCTGGACCCGGCCGCGCCCAACCGCGTCACCTTTGACGAGATCACCAAAAAGGGCGTGCAGGAGGGTATGGCCCATCCCCGCGCCATCGACATGGACCTGTTCCATGCCCAGCAGGCGCGGCGGGAGTTGGACCGCCTGGTCGGCTACAAGCTCAGCCCGTTTTTGTGGCGCAAGGTGCGCCGCGGCCTCTCGGCCGGGCGGGTGCAGAGCGTGGCCGTGCGCATCATCCGCGACCGCGAGCTGGAAATTGAGAATTTTAAGCCCGAGGAGTACTGGAACCTTGACGCCAGCCTCTGCCCGCAGGGCGGCAAAAAGGCCGATGTCTTCGCGGCCCGGCTGACCGCCACGGCCGACGGCAAAAAGCTCGAGGTGCACGACGAAGTCACCGCCCGCCGCATCGAACGGGCGCTGGACGGCGCCGTCTATACGGTCAGCAGGGTCGAGACCGGCAAGCGCCGCCGCGTGCCGGCGCCGCCCTTCATCACCTCGACCTTGCAGCAGGAGGCCAGCCGCCGCTTCGGCTTCTCGGCCACCCGCACCATGCGCGCCGCCCAGACGCTGTACGAGGGCGTCGACATCGCCGGCTACGGGACCCTGGGCCTCATCACCTATATGCGTACCGACTCGCTGCGCGTATCGGAGGAAGCGGTCGGCGCGGCCAGGCAGTACATCGGCGCACGTTGGGGCGAGCGTTATGTCTGCAAGGGCCAGCGCCGCTGGAAGAGCCGATCCGCCACCGCCGCGCAGGACGCCCACGAGGCCATCCGCCCCTCGGTGCCGGCGCTGACGCCGGACGAGGCGGAAAAGAGCATCTCGGGCGACATCGCCCGCCTCTACCGCCTGGTCTGGAGCCGCTTCATGGCCAGCCAGATGGCCGACTGCGAGCTGGACACGATGGCCGTCGACGTCGACGCCGCCGGCTACCGCTTCCATGCCAGCGGCTACCGCGTTGCCTTTGAGGGCTTCACCGCCCTGTATGAGGAGGCCACCGACGAAAAGCAGAAGAAGGAGACCGCGCTGCCCCTGCTGGTACCCGGACAGGTGCTGGACCTCAAAAAACTGACGGCGGAGCAGAAGTTCACCCAGCCGCCGCCGCTTTACACCGAGGCGACGCTCATCCACGCGCTGGAAGAGAACGGCATCGGCCGCCCCTCGACCTACGCGCCCACCATCACCACCATCATCGACCGCGGCTATGTCGAGAGGGAGCAGAAAAAGCTCAAGACCACGCCGCTGGGCCAGGCCGTCAACCAGGTCATGCTCGAGCAGTTCCCCGACATCGTGGACGTGACCTTCAGCGCCGACATGGAAAAAAAGCTCGACGTCGTCGAGAACGGCGACGCCGACTGGGCCGACACCGTCGACGGCTTCTACAAGGGCCTGGCGCAGAGCCTGGAAAAGGCCGAGGAGAACATGAAGGACCGCCGCGTCAAGGTGGCCGACATCCCCACCGACGAGGTCTGCCCCCAGTGCGGCAAGCCGATGGTGATCAAATCCGGGCGCTACGGCAAGTTCGTAGCCTGCAGCGGCTTCCCGGCCTGCCGGTACTCCCACCCACTCGTCAAGGATACCGGCGGCAAATGCCCGCAGTGCGGCGGCAAAATGCTGCTGCGCAAGAGCGCCAAGGGCCGCGTCTACTACGGCTGCGGCAACTACCCGGACTGCAAGTTCATGACCTGGGACGAGCCGACGCCGGAGCCCTGCCCGCAGTGCGGCGGCACGCTGTTCAAGCACCGCGGCCAGCTCGTGTGCCTGAAAGAGGGCTGCGGCTTTGCCAAGCCCGTGGAGAAAAAGAGCGAATGACCGTGACCGTTTACGGCGCCGGCCTGGCCGGGTGCGAGGCCGCGCTGTGGCTGGCCGAGCGGGGCGTGGCCGTCGAGCTGTGGGAGCAAAAGCCGGTCAAGTTCTCGCCCGCGCACAAAAGCCCCGACTTTGCCGAGCTCATCTGCTCCAATTCCCTGAAGGCCGAACGGCCGGACTCCGCCTCCGGCCTGCTGAAATGTGAGATGCGCCTGCTGGGCAGCCATCTGCTGCCCATCGCCGAGCGCGTGCGCGTGGCCGCCGGCGGGGCGCTGGCCGTCGACCGTGACGCCTTTGCCGCCGCCGTCACCAAGGCTGTGGAGAGCTCCCCCAATATCACGCTGCACCGCGCCGAGGCGACCAAAATCGACGAGCGCGCGCCGCTGCTCATCGCCACCGGCCCGCTGACCGAGGGCGCGCTGGCCGGGGCCATCGCGGATCTTACCGGCGGCGAGCGCCTGAGCTTTTTTGACGCCGTGGCCCCCATCGTTACGGCCGAGAGCCTTGACCGTACAAAGGTGTTCGCGGCCAGCCGCTACGGCCGCGGTGCGGCCGACTACCTGAACTGCCCGTTCAATAAGGCGGAGTACGAGGCCTTCCACGCCGCGCTGGTCGCGGCCGAGCGCGCGCCGCTGCACGACGTCGACCGCCTGACCGTGTACGAGGGCTGTATGCCCATCGAGGTCATGGCCGCCCGCGGCACCGATACCATCCGCTTCGGGCCGCTGCGCCCGGTCGGCTTAAAGGACCCGGCCACCGGCCACCGCCCCTGGGCCAACGTCCAGTTGCGGGCCGAAAACCGCGAAGGCACGCTCTATAATCTCGTCGGCTTCCAGACCAACCTCAAATGGGGCGAGCAGCAGCGCGTCTTCCGCATGATACCGGGCCTTGCGCGGGCCGAGTTCGTGCGCTACGGTGTGCTGCACCGCAACACCTTTTTGAACAGCCCCGCCGTTCTGACGCCACAGCTCTGTTTAAAAGAGCACCCCAACGTGTTTTTCGCGGGCCAGATCACCGGCTTTGAGGGCTACATGGAATCGGCCGCCTGCGGGCTGCTCGCGGCGCGGCAGCTGCTCGCCCGCCTGCGCGGGCGCACGCTGCCGCCCCCGCCGCCGCAGACGATGTGCGGCGCGCTCGTCGCCTACATCACCGCCCCCAACAGGGACTTCCAGCCCATGGGGGCGAACATGGGCATCCTGCCCCGCAATGAAGCCGTCGAGGCCGTGCGCGACAAGCGCGAACGGTATACACTGCTCTCCCAGACCGCCCAGGCCGCGATGCGGCAGTGGGCCGCCGAAATATAAAAACGAGGTGTAGCTGCGATGAAAATTTTGCTGGACGCCATGGGCGGCGACAACGCCCCCGCCGCCGTGCTGCACGGCGCCGCCGACGCCCTGAAGGAATTCGGCACGGGGCTCGAGCTCGTGCTGCTGGGCGACGAGACCGCCCTGCGGACCTGCGCCGCCCAAGAGGGCGTCGACCTCGGGGCGTTCACGGTGGTCAACTGCACCGAGACCATCACCATGCACGACGACCCCGTCAAGAGCGTGCGCCACAAGCCGGATTCGAGCCTGGTCAAGGGCCTGACCATGCTCAAGAACGGCGAGGGCGACGCCTTCGTCTCGGCCGGGTCGACGGGCGCGCTGCACGTCGCCACCAGCCTCATCGTGCGCACGGTGCCGGGGGTCAAGCGCCCGGCGCTGGCCGCCGTCATGCCCACGGCCCGACAGAACCTGGTATTGCTCGACTGCGGCGCCAACGTCGAGTGCCGGCCCGAGATGCTGAACGCTTTCGGCACTCTGGGCAGCGTCTACGCCCAAAAGGTGCTGGGCCGCGCCGACCCGGCGGTGGCGCTCGTCAACAACGGCGCCGAGGACACCAAGGGCACGCCCACCTACCGCGCCGCGCACCAGTTGCTCAAACAAAACCCCGCCATCCGCTTCGTCGGCAACATCGAGCCGCGCGACATCATGGACGGCGCGGTCGACGTCGTCGTCTGCGACGGTTTCGTCGGCAACGTCGTCTTAAAGCTGACCGAGGGCGTGGCCAAAACGCTGCTCGGGATGCTCAAGGGCGTGTTCAAGGCCAACCTGCTGACCAAGGTCTGCTACCTCGGCGTCAAGGGGGGCCTTGGCGGCATCAAGCGCATGATGGACAGCGAGGAGGTCGGCGGGGCGCCGCTGCTCGGCGCCGCCAGACCGGTCATCAAGGCACACGGGTCGAGCAAGGCGCGCGGCATCAAGAACGCCATCCGGCAGGCCGGACTCTGCGTCGAGAACGACCTCTGCGGCACCATGACCGCCGCCCTGGCGCAGCTGCCCAAGCCCGAAAAGACTACACAAGACTGAGGTACAACGCCTATGCCGCACCGCAGCCCCCGGCAGCTGGAGGAAACGCTGCACTATACTTTCAAAGACCGCACCCTGCTCGACACCGCCCTCACCCACACGAGCTACGCCAACGAATGCCGCACCCCGACCAAACACAACGAACGGCTGGAGTTTTTGGGCGACAGCGTGCTCTCGGTGGTGGCGGCGGACTACCTGTTCCGCCACTCCAAGCAGCCGGAGGGCGAGCTGACCCGTATGCGGGCCAGCCTCGTCAGTGAGGAGGCGCTCTACCAGTTCGCGCAGGAGATAGAGCTGGGCGAATACCTGCGCCTGGGCCGCGGCGAGGAGCTGGGCGGCGGGCGCAGGCGTCCCAGCATCGTATCCGATGCGTTCGAGGCGGTCATCGCCGCTTTGTACCTCGACGGCGGGTTGGAGGCGGCGCGGGCGTTCATCCTGCCCTTTTTGCAGGAGGGCAAGACCGCCGGCGAGGACCACAAGACCCGCCTGCAGGAATGGGTCCAGCAGGACCCCGAGGCAAAGCTCAGCTACCGCGTCGAGGCCGAGACCGGCCCCGACCACGCCAAGCAGTTCACGGTCGGCGTGTACCGCAACGGGGTGCGCCTGGCGGGGGGCAGCGGGCACAGCAAAAAGGCCGCCGAGCAGCGCGCCGCCATGGCCGCGCTGCAGCTGCTCACGCAGTAACCATAAACGACAGCAAAAAGGGTAACGTATGCGCTTACAGGAACTGGAGATCCAAGGCTTCAAAAGCTTCCCGGACCGCACAAAGCTGACCATCGGCGCCGGCATCACCGGCGTGGTGGGGCCCAACGGCTCCGGCAAGAGCAATATCTCCGACGCCATCCGCTGGGTCATGGGCGAGACGAGCTCCCGCCAGCTGCGCGGCGCCGGCAAGATGGAGGACGTCATCTTTGGCGGCACGCAGACGCGCGGCGCCATGGGCTACGCCGCCGTCAGCCTGACCATCGACAACGCCGACCACGGCCTGGACATCGACGCCGACGAGGTCACCATCGGCCGCCGCTACTACCGCAGCGGCGAGAGCGAGTATTCCATCAACGGCCAGAGCGTGCGCCTGCGCGACGTGTACGAGTTGCTGCTGGACACCGGCCTTGGCCGCGACGGCTACGCCATCGTCGGGCAGGGGCGCATCGCCGAGATCGTCGCCGCCAAATCGAACGAGCGGCGGGAGATCTTTGAGGAAGCCTCCGGCATCGCCAAATACCGCTACCGCAAGACCGAGGCCGAGCGCCGCCTCGCCGCCGCCGAGGGCAACCTCGAGCGCCTGCGCGATATCCTGGGCGAGCTGGAAAGCCGCGTCGGGCCGCTGAAACGCGACAGCGAGAAGGCACAGCAGTTTTTGGAGCTGTCCGATAAGCGCAAGGGGCTGGAGGTGACCCTTTGGGTCGACGCCATCCGCCGCGCCCAAGGGTCCGCGCGCGACCAGCTGCGCCGCTACGAGGCCGCCGAGGCCGATTACAACCGCATCAACGCCCGGCTGGCCGAGGCCGACGAGACGACCGAGGCCCTGCGCCGCGAGGCCCAGCAGCTCATGCTGGACATCGAGCAGGCCAACGCCGACATCCGCGCCCTGACCGAGGCCGGCGCCGCCGGCGACAGCCAGCTCGCCGTGCTGGACACCGAGAACGAGCACAGCCGCCGCCAGATATCCGACGCCGAGGCCGAACTCGAACGCGCCGGGCAGGGACGCTCAAGCCTGGAGGCCGAGGCCGAGGCCCACCGCCAGGCCATCGCCGCGCTGCGCAGCTCCCTGGCCGCGCGCGAGGAGCAGGCCGCCGCCCTGCGCGCCCAGCTCGAGGAACTGGAACGCGAGGCACTGGCCGGCGGCGAGCGCAAGGACGCATTGGCCGCCGCGGCCGCCCGCTGGCAGGCCGCCGCCGCCGATGCCCGCGTGCAGTTGGCGGGGCTGGCCGCTGCGTACACGGCCGCCGAGGCCCGCCTGGCCGAGGCCGGCGAGGCCGCGCAGGCCGCCGCCGACGAGCAGCAGCGGTACGAGGCCGCCGCCGCCGCGGCCAGGCAGACGTTACAGAAAGCGCAGGAGGCCGTCAAGCGCAGCGACAACGTCAAGGCCGGCCTGCAGCTCAAGCTCACGAGCCGCAAAAAGCAGGCCGAGGCTGCCGCCGAGGCCTTACAAAAGGCCGACCGCGAGCAGGCCGCCGCCGCCCAGCGCATCCGCCTGTTACAGGACCTCGAGCGCAGCCTCGACGGCTACCAGCAGAGCGTCAAGACCGTGATGAAGGCCGCCGACGCCCGCCGCCTGCGCGGGATATTGGGCCCGGTGGCGGGCATCCTGACGGTGGAGAAGGGCTACGAGGTCGCCATCGAGACGGCGCTCGGCTTCGCCATGCAGAACATCGTGGTCGAGAACGAGGCCGCCGCCCGCGCCGCCATCCACTTTTTAAAGTCCGAGCGCGCCGGCCGCGCCACCTTTTTGCCGCTGGACACCGTGCAGGGCAGCCGCTTCACAGGGCGCCTGTCCGGCACCGCCGAGGTCGCGGCCGACCTCGTCAAGACCGAGCCGAAATACCAGCACATCGTCGATAATCTCTTGGGCCGCATCATCGTCGTCGAGGACCTGACCGAGGCCTCGGCCGTGGCCAAGAACCTCAATTACCGCAACCGCATCGTCACGCGGGACGGGCAGGTCATCAACGCCGGCGGCAGCTTTACCGGCGGCTCCACGGCCCGCGGCGTGGGCGTGTTCAGCCGCAAGCAGGAATTGGAGGAGCTGCAATCACGCCTGCAAACGCTGGAGAAGGCCCGCACCGCCGCCGGGCAGGAGGCCGCGGCCCGCAAGGCCGAGGTCGACACGCTGACCGCCCAGCTGGCCGGCGCCGAGAGCGAGGGCGTGAACGCGGCCGCCGACGTGCTGCGCGCCGGGCTGGAGGTCGACCGCCTGACCGCCAACGCCGCCGCCGCGGCCGAAAACGCCGCCGCCCTGCGCCAGGAGATGGATACGCTGCGCGCGCAGCAGAGCGCGAACGCCGCCGCCCGCACTGCGGCCGAGGGGCAGCAGCAGGAAGCCGAGCGCGCGCTGGCCGACTGCGAGAAGCAGCTGGCGGAGCTCGGCGAGAGCGACAGCGCCCTGACCGCCCGCCGGCAGGCCCTTTCGGAGGACATCAACAGCCGGCAGTTACAGCGCCTCAACGATGAGAACGACATCCGCCTGCACGAGGCGGCGCTGGAAACGCTGGCCGGGCGCAGCGGCGAGGCCGAGGCCCGCGCGCACGAGCTGCAGGCCGTCATCGAGGCCGCGCGCCGGCACATCGAAGCCAACGAGCTGCGCCGCGCACAGATCGAGCAGGAGCGGGCCGGCAACCAGCGGCATATCGCTGAAAAGGAAGCCGCCATCGCCGCCGCCAACACGGCCCGGCTCGAAAAAGAGGCCGAGATCACGCGGTTGGGGCAGGAGAACCGCGCCCTGACCGACGAGCGCGAGCGCATGACCGGCGAGATGGCCCGCCTGTCGGAGCGGCGCGCCGCCGCCGAGAACGAACTCAACTCGACGGCCGCCAAGCTGTGGGAGGAGTACCAGCTCACCGAGGACGAGGCCAAGGCCGTCGTCGTGCCGTTTGAGAGCCTGACCGAGCTGCGCCGCCAGGTGGCCGAGGTGCGCAGCAAGATCCGCAATTTGGGCAGCGTCAACGTCGGCGCCATCGAGGAATACCGCGAGGTCAAAGAGCGCTACGACACCCTGCAGGCGCAGGTCGCCGATGTCGAGAAGGCCAAGGCCGAGCTGCTGCGCATGATTTCCGAGCTCGCCAAGCAGATGGACACGCTGTTCACCACCAATTTCCGCCGCATCAATGAGAATTTTGGCCGCATCTTCCGCGAGCTGTTCGGCGGCGGCAGTGCCCGGCTCTATCTCTCGGACGAGAGCGACGTGCTCGCCTCCGGCATCGAGATCGAGGTCAACCCGCCCGGCAAGGTCATCAAGAACCTGTCGGCGCTGTCCGGCGGCGAGCAGGCGCTGGTCGCCATCTCCATCTACTTTGCCATTTTGGGCGTCAACCCGGCCCCGTTCTGCATCCTGGACGAGATCGAGGCCGCGCTGGACGACGTCAACGTCGGCCGCTACGCGCAGTTCTTGCGCCGCATGACCGGCAACACCCAGTTCATCGTCATCACCCACCGCCGCGGCACGATGGAGGCCGCCGACGTGCTCTACGGCGTGACCATGCAGGAGGACGGCGTGTCGAAGATACTGCGCCTGGACCTCGAGAACGTGGCCGCCGAGATGGTTTCCTGACCGCATCCGCCAAGGAGGTGCCCCATGCCCCTGTTCGGCAGCAAGAAGAAGATCAGCGACGGGCTCGAAAAGACCCGCACCGGCTTTTTTGCCCGCATCGCCAACACCCTGACCGGCTCCGAGATCGACGACGACCTCTATAACGATTTGGAGGAGCAGCTCATCCTGGCCGACGTCGGCCCCGAGAGCGCCGTGCGCCTCGTCGACGAACTGCGCGACCAGGTCGAGGCGCAGCACCTGCGCACCGGCCAGCAGGCGCTGGACGCATTGCGCGAGATCATCCGTTTGGAGATAAGCCCCGAGGCCGACATGGACCTGTCCGGCCGGCCGGCGGTCATTTTGGTCATCGGGGTCAACGGCGTCGGCAAAACGACCTCCATCGCCAAGCTGGCCCACTTTTACGGCCGCCGCAAAAGGGTGCTGCTGGCCGCCGGCGATACCTTCCGCGCCGCCGCCGGCGAGCAGCTGGAGCTTTGGGCACAGCGCGCCGGCGTGCCGCTCGTCAAGGCCGGCGAGGGCGCCGACCCCGCCGCTGTCATTTTTGACGCCGTGCAGTCCGCCGCCGCCCGCGGCTATGACATGGTCATCGCCGACACGGCCGGCCGCCTGCACAACAAAAAGGGTTTGATGGACGAGCTGGGCAAAATTTCCCGCAGCGTCAAAAAGGCCGCGCCGGAGGCCAGCCTCGAGGTGCTGCTGGTGCTGGACGCCATCACCGGCCAGAACGCCATCAGCCAGGCGCAGGAGTTCTGCAAGGCGGCCGGTGCCACCGGCATCATCCTGACCAAGCTGGACGGCACGCCCAAGGGCGGGTGCGTGGTCAGCGTCAAGCGCAAGCTGGGCCTGCCCATCCGCTTTGTCGGCGTCGGGGAACAGATCGACGACCTGATCCCGTTCTCCGGCACCGATTTCGCCGAGGCGCTGCTCCCCGGCCTGCCTGCGCATGAAGCAGGGGAGGGCGAAGCATGACCGTCTGCGCCGCCACCAACAACCCCGGCAAGCTGCGGGAGCTGCGCCGCATTTTGCAGCGCATGGGCCACACGGTCAAGAGCCTGCGGGAGCTGGGCATCGACCTTGACCCCGCCGAGACCGGCGCCACCTTTGCCGAGAACGCGCAGCTCAAGGCGGCCGCGTTCTGCGCCGCCAGCGGCCTGCCCACCGTGGCCGACGATTCCGGCCTGTGCGTTGAAGCGCTCGACGGCGCGCCGGGCGTGTACAGCGCCCGCTACGCCGGCCGCCACGGCGACGACGACGCCAACAACCAAAAGCTGCTGGCGCAGATGGCCGATGTACCGGCCAAAGACCGCGCGGCCAAATTCGTCTCGGCCGTGTGCTTTCGCCTGCCCGGCGACCGCAGCCTGACCGTGACCGGCGAATGCCCGGGCACCGTCGCCTTTGGCCTTACCGGAACCAACGGCTTCGGCTATGACCCGCTGTTCGTGCCCGACGCCGTCGGCGTGCCGGGCGGCGGCACCGTGCCCAACACGCAGCGCCGCAGCTATGCCGAGCTGGCCGACGGCGAGAAGGACGCCATCAGCCACCGCGGCCGCGCGCTGGCGGCCCTGGCCGCGCAGCTGCCGGCGTTTTTGTCGCAGAGTGAAATGTGAGGGAATACCATGTTGACGAGCAAGCAGCGCGCCGCTCTGCGCGGCGCCGCCAACCGGCTGGACCCGGTCTTTCAAATCGGGAAGGAAGAGATCGACGAGGCGATGACCAAGGCCGTGGCCGACTGCCTGGCCAGGCGGGAGCTCATCAAGCTGACGGTGCTCGAGACCAGCGCCTACACGGCCAAGGAAGCCGCCGCGCTGCTGGCCGCAGCCACCGGCGCCGAGTGTGTGCAGGTCATCGGGCGGCGGTTCGTGCTGTTTCGCCATAAATCCCGGCCGGAGGAAAGCGCCTACGCGGCGCTGCTGGCACAATGAAGCTGCTGCTCTTCGGCGGCACGTTCGACCCGCCGCACTTGGGGCACCTGCACAACCTGCGGGCGGCGCTCGCCGCCGTGCGGCCGGATGCCGCCGTCGTCATGCCGGCCGGCACGCCGCCGCACAAGGCCGCCGCTGGAGCCCCCGCGGCGCTGCGCTTTGCCATGTGCGCCTGCTTTGCGGACCTCGACCCCCGCGTCACCGTCAGTGACTGGGAGCTCCGCCGGCCGGGTCCCAGCTACACCGTCGATACGCTGGCCATGCTGGCCGAACGGCACCCCGGCGCGGCGCTGTACCTGGCCGTGGGCAGCGATATGCTGCGCACTTTTACCCGCTGGTACCGCTGGCAGGACATTTTGGCGTTGGCGGCGCTGGTGGTGCAGAGCCGCGCCCCCGGCGACGGCGACGCGCTGCAAGCCGCCGCGCATGGGCTGGAAGCGGCCGGCGGACGGGTGCTGTTCACGGGCGAAGCGCCGCTGGCGTGCGCCTCCTCGGCCATCCGCGCCGGTCTGGCCGCCGGGGACCAAAGCGCCTGGGCGCTGCTGCCGCCGCAGGCGGCCGCCGTCATCACGCAAAACGGGCTGTACGGGACAGGGACCGCCGCACAAAAAGGGGAAATGCCGCTATGACGAGCGAACAGGCGCGTGCCATCGCAAAAAAGCGTTTGGGCGAAAAGCGCTGGCAGCACACGAAAAATGTAAAAAAAATGGCCGTCACGCTGGCCCGCCGCTGGGGCGCGGACGAAGAAAAGGCCGCTGTAGCGGCCTATTTGCATGATGCGGCAAAAGAACTTCCGCGCCAGGAGCTGTTGCAGATTTTTGCCGGCAATGCTATAATAGCCAATAATGCCGCACTGCGGCCCGCCGCCGTATGGCACGGCATCGCCGCCGCCATCCTGGCAAGGACGCAGTGGGGCGTGCAGGATGAGGAGATCATATCCGCCATCGCCTGCCACACCACCGGCAAGCCCGACATGGGCTTGCTCGACAAGATCATCTACCTGGCCGACATGACCAGCGCCGAGCGCGACTGGCCCGGCGTGCAGGAATTGCGCGATTTGGAATTGCGCGACCTGGACGCCGCGCTGCGCGCAGGGCTGCAGCAAAGCGTCGATTTCGTGCGGCAAAAGGGGGGCCAGCTGGACCCCGAGAGCCAGGCCGCGCTGGATTGGATGCTGGCCGCCGCCCATAACTGACAAGGGAGGAACCCCGATGAGTGAGCCCCGCAGGCTGAATACCGGCGACGCCCGCCATATCCACCGCGCCGACGCCCCTGCCCCCGCCGCCCCGGCGGCGGAGCACGGCGCCGGGCGCAGCATCTCGACCGCCCAGGCCCACGGTGCCCAGGCTCCGTCTGCCCCGGCGCAGGAGGCTTATGCGGCGCCTGCCGCCCCGGCCGACGCGGCGGCGCCCTATTCCGCGCCCCGGCAGGTCCGGCCGACGGCCTA
>CANRLV010000051.1 GCA_947631565.1 uncultured Gemmiger sp.
TGCTGTTTTAGCGAAACCTTGTATTCATAAGGCCCGTTGGTCAAGAGGTTAAGACACGGCCCTTTCACGGCTGTAACATGGGTTCGATTCCCGTACGGGTCATAACGTCGGCCCCCAATCTTAGGATTGGGGGCCGACGTTATGTTATCCCGTACGAGGAATCGAAAAGGCCGACCCGCCCGCAGGCGGGGGGCGAATCCGTCCCGCGGACGGTTCGCCAGGCCGCGGGAGATTCCCGTACGGGTCATAAGCATCTGCCGCCCATTTTTGGCGATTGTTCGCCAAAAACGGGCGGCAGTTTTGTTGTCATTCGGCGAGTGCCGCGTCAGCCCTCATGGCTGCGGGGCATCCAGCGCTGCGTTGGCCGCGCGGGCAAGGACCTGGCAGGCAAGGCTTTGCGGGGTATAACTGTTTTCCAGTGACCAGGCCAGCAGCGCAAGCGGCGGCAGACAGCTTGCCAGCACGGCGGCGATGTCCGCCCCGATCGCGGCGGGCGCGCGCGGGTCCTCGGCCGCGGCGCCGAAAAGCGTAAAGCCGATGCCGGCATGGGGGAGGACAAACCAGGAGACGCCGGTCTCGTGGGCGGCCAGATACTGCGCCGCGCACAGCGACAGCAGCGCGCCCTGCCCCTGCCCGGCGGGGGCCGCGTCCGGGAAAGCCTCCGGGGCGGCATCGAACCGGCCTATGGCCTGCGCCAAAGGCGTGCAGAGATCCATGGCCATGTCGGGGTGCGGCGGCGTAAGGTCGGGAACCAGCGCAAAGCGAACGGGGCCGTGGTGATCGACCGGCCGGCGGCAGGGCTCCGCCAGCGGCGGGATGTAGATACGGTCGCCGGCAGCGTGCCCGATCAGCGGGGCCTGGGGGCGGATACGTTCCCAAAAGGGCGCCGACAGCGGCGTTTGGGGGAAGCGGAACGGATTTTCCGGGAACCACACATACGCGCCCCGTTGCCCCTCGCGCACGGTGAGCAGACCGTCCAGCGTGCCGGCCCGCAGCCCCTCGAGGTCGGCGATCGGCGGGTGCGGCGCAAGGCGGTACGGGAACTGTGTCGTGCTGAACCGGTCCTCAATGGCGGAGAAGGAAAGGGTATTGTTCGGCTGCATCGTTCACCTCGACACCAAATCAGCGGCCTGCAGCATGGTCAGACCTGCTCCAGCTGCGTGAAAGCGTCGGCCAGCGTCTGTGCATCGCAGCAGTCTGCATGGGCCAGTGTGTTGCGCACAGCGCGCAGGAAAGCGATCTGCCCGATCTCTTCCGGGGAAAAATCAAAGGAATACCGATAGAAATACAGCGGTCCCCAATCGATGTCCAGCGGGTCGGGGATCAGGTCGCCGTTCTTGTCATGCAGCCTGGCATTCCGGAGCGTGCTCTCGTGGCGGCGCACCAGCCTGACGCGGGCCATCTCGATGGGGGCAAACAGGGTCCGGGTCTGCGCCTCCCAGATCTTCTTTTCCAGCTCCGCCTGGCATCCGCCGCGCACAAGCGCCAGCACATGGCGGCTGCCGGGGCTGGTGCCGCGGCGGGAAAGCCCGGGCTGCTCTGCCAGCTGCGCCAACGCAGACAGCGGATCCCCGGTGCCGGCGTCCAGCAGGGCGAGCAGCGCAAACGAGACCTCGGCGTCCGTGCCGCACAAAGAGGCGCACAGCAGGGCCATATACTGCTGGCGCAGCACCGGGCCGCCTTTCTTTTGCCGCAGGAAGATATCATTGAACAGCTGCACGTCCAGAACGTCCACACAGTCATCGTAGCGCACCGGCGCGAGGCTGCGGCTGCCGGCGGGCGCCAACTCTCCTGACAGCGCCTGTGGCACCTCCAGCACAAAAAGTCCGTTCTCGCTGTCGGTGACCGGGTACTCCCGGCAGAAATCCAGCCAGAGCTTCGCCTGCCCGGGACCAAGGCCCTTGACCCACAGGATGCGGTTTTTCAACACGCCGTTGGCCTTGATATAGGCCTGGATGCTGTTCCGCGTGTCCCCGGCCCGGGGGCGAAACCCGTGGCGGACCTGCGGGTCACTGTAGCAGTCCAGCAGGAACTGGCCCACGTCCTCACGGTCGGGGCATTCCTCTTCGACATCGATTTCGGTGAAAACAAGCTCCCTGGCGGCGGTAAGGGTGCCGCATTCCCGCTCGACCGCAAAGCGCATATCATGCCGCCAGGGCAGGTCGTCCGGGACGAGCAGGACCGCATTGCGGGCGTTCTTCAGGCAGGCGGCCACCTCCTCGACCAGTGTATGGGGCCCCGTGATCTGGTCCCACCAGTATTGCGGCCAATCCGAAACGATCACAGCCGGTCACCTCCCTCATCCCGCTTTTGTTCATCGCGGATCTGCTTTTCGATGAGGTCCGGGTCCTTGCCGATAACGTCGATAAAGCTGTACCGCCGCAGACGGTACGTCCGCTGTGCTTTGCCCTGGCTGCTCATCAGGATGCCCATTTCTTCCATCTCGTTCAAAAGCAGGCCCAGTTCGTTGTCATCCAGACCGGCCAGCATATGGATGTCCAGCGCCTCGGCGATGGACCGGATCTCCTGCACGGAAAAGCCGTAGAAATGACCGTCCTCGCTGTCCGTGCCGAGGTGGTACAGCATCGCGATGCACCGCGCCAGCATAAAGTACCGGGGGTCCATCTCCAGCGACATCCGCAGCCGGCTTTGGATGCTTTCCTGCAGATCGCTTTTGCCGAGCACGACGCGCAGCTGGCTTTCCTTCAGTTCAAAGGGCGGGTTTTGTTTGGCGCTGTAATGGCTCTTGTAGTCGTCCGTCAGGGTCTTGACCAGCTTGGCGCCGAAGAACTGCAAAATGCCGGGGTAATAGTTGGTGTTGGTCAGCAGCGTTTCCAGATGCAGGTCGTTGCCGATGCGGAACCCCAGATAGCGCAGCGGGTGCAGCAGCAGCCGCTGCGCGTCCAAAGGCTTGAGAGGCCGGATGCACAGCGCCGTGCCCAGCTGGCTGAGCCGGCCGTTCTTCTCCGTGGCTTCCCGAGCGCGGCTGACGTTGTGCAGGCCGGCCAGCACGAATTTGAAACGGCTGGAATATGCCCGCTTGAGGTCGATCAGCGGCTGCAGGGCCGTATATTTCTGTTGGCTCAGGATCTCCAAAAAGGCGTCCGTCTCATCCAGCAGCAACAGCAGCTGCGCCGTCTGCTCGGACCGGAGCAGCGACTCCAAAGCATTGCACAGCGCCTGCAGCGTATCGGCCTCGGGCGGGCGCGGCGCGATCGGCACGCCCGCGTTTTTCAGGTGGGTCCAGATCAGGGCCGTGACGCCCGCCTCGGTGGAATTGGCACTGTTCAGCGAGATAAAGATCGCCCACTGCTTGTCCTCCGGTGCATGGCACAGGCTGACAGCCCGCTGCAGCAGCGCCGTTTTGCCCAACTGCCGCCCGCCGTACACCAGGCTGGCGCCGGTAAAGTTGGTGATGCTTTCCAGCTCCTCCTTGCGGCCAAAGAACATCTCGTCCGAGGTGGTCCCCGCATCGCTGTCCGTGAACGGCTGCAGATAGGTGAACGGCAGCGTGCACTGGAGCATGGCGGGCAGCCGCTCGGTGGATTGCAGCGTGCCCAGATACAGCATCAGGACCCGGTCGATGAACAAAAACGGCTGGCGGCTGGTCATGGATTTGCGGAAATATCCCTCTGCCAGGCTGCGGCGGTTTTGCAGGTCCATCGCCGTGTCCAGCAAAACGATGACCGGCGCCGTCAGGTTCATGCCGACAATGGTGTCGATCAGGACCTTGGCGCTCTTGTCGCCATGCAGGCAGACGACATGCAGCTTGCTGCGCATTTCGGTGCCGAACTGGCGGATGGGATGCGGATACGCTATGTGATTTTTGGGCGCGGGGTCTACCGTAACGACATAATGCTCCTCCGCCGTGTCGCCCGGCGCGGTCACATCCCGCACATGGAACTGCCAGGCACACAGCAGCCGTTTGATATGTTCACCCCGGTCGGGAACGCCGGCTGCAGGGCTGCCAAAGGGCCAGGCGCCGAAGAAGCTGCGCGCATCGTTCTGATCGTCGGAGTCCCAGCTCCCGCCGGACGCGCGGCGCCTGCCCTCGGCATAGCCGAACGCAAACGACGGGAACTCCCCGCGCTGGTGCTCCGCGCAGAAGGTATGGATCTGCTGGTAGTCTTTCAGAAAGCGGTCAAAATACGAGTCGTTTTCCAACATCTCCATGCTGGTGACGAGGTTGCGTTCCCCCTGCTCGAAGCGGTTGAGATACTCCTCCGCCACGGCAAAGTTTTTCTCCTGCTCCAGCAATTCCTCCGCCGCGTTCAACAGCGAACAGTCCTCCTCAGGGGTACGGCATCCGTTCAGCATACTGCGCAGGCGGCGGTAGTTGGTGTTTGTGATATCCTCCATCTGGTCGCGCAGCGCCCGCAGCAGGGTATGCCAGCAGCCAAAATCCTCCCGATCGAACATCCTGTCCCGGCTTTGCTCCATGACGCTCAACAGGGTCTCTTTTTCCATCTCGTTGAAGCGGCCGTAGGTATAGGCCAGCTCCAGATCGTTCTTGAGCTCGGCGGCCGCGGCCTCGGCGGCGTGGCGGGCGGTATCCGCAGCGATGCTGTCCCGGGTGCCGCACAGCCGGTTGATGTGCCGCAGCTGGCGCAGGTTGTCCCGCGCCTCACAGAAGCTGCCGTAGGGACCCTGGCCAAAGATCTGGGCGGTCATCTCCTCCAGCCGGAGCACCGGCTTGGCGATGTGCCACAGCATGAGCCGCCAGGGCTCCGCATAGCGCACGTTGGCCAGGGCCGTGTCGACAACGGGGCAAAGCTCGTCATCCAGCGAGAAATAACCGCTGCGCAGCATACCGGCATAGGCGGGCAGCTCCTCCCGGTTTTCCAGCCGCGCCTGGATGCGCTTCAGCGCGCAGCGCAGCACGACCCAGTCGCGCCGGCGTTCCTCGCGGTACTGATTTTTCAGCTCCGCAAGGGCATTGCCGATCTCGGTCAGGATCTTGTTGTGGTGCGTTTGCAGGGCATCCAGATCCCGCAGCCTCGGGGCCTTTACCAGCGCCAGCCAATCGAGGATGACACTTAAGCGCTGTTCCACATTGCGAACCATCTGGTTGTTGGCCTCATAGGCCAGCTTAAAGCTGTCTGCGCGGACCTTGCTCCATTCGTCGCGCACATATGCCTTGATTTTTTCTCTGTCCTGGGTGTAGGCGCCGCTGCTGTCGTGCTCCTCGTCCTGGCAGAACAACTCCGCCACCATGCTGACCATTTCGATATCGGCCTTGCTGCGCTTGTCCTCGGCGATCAGCATCATGCAGCTCTGCAGGTCGCTGTCGGCGCCAAAGCATACCTTTGCCATGACCGCCAGACCGTTGATGCGGATCTTTGTTTTGGGGGGCTCGATCAGGTCGTTGGCGCGGCGGCGGATATCCCGGATGCGTTCCTCCCGCCGTTCGGCGGTCCCCAGCTGGCTCAGGATGGCGGCGGTGAAGCCGTTCGGCGCCAGATCGCTGGTGCTGAACGCCCGCAGCGTGCTGAAAAGAGGCTTTATATGCGGATACGCGGCGAATACCGTATCGTACTCCCGGAAATAGTGCTCGGTTTTTGAGCGCAGGGTGGGGTCATAGGCCTGGGTCGGGAAGAGCATGGCCTGCATATAGGCGGCCAGCATCAGCGGCAGGGCCTCCTGCTCGTTGGCATCGAACAGGTCGTCCAGCGTCTCGCCCAGATACAGGCCCCGGGCCTCCGGCAGCCCGAAAGCGGTCAAAAGCTGGTGGTACAGGCGGGTGTCCTCCGGCTCCTGCAGCAGGGCGGCGGTGCGGGCCAGCATCACGGCCTCGATGGGCTGGTCGTGGACCTTTTCCGGCGTCCGCTCCACGATGCCGCTGTCCAGCAGGGCATAGACCAGCCGCTGCAGCTGCTCGCAGGTGGGGTAACGGTCCTGGCGGCAGACGTCCAGATAATGCTGTGCCATCTGCTGCGGCGTGCGGCAGTTTTCGTCGGGGTCCGGGACCCCTATGCGGCCGCCCGTTTCCGGGTGTGTTTCCTCCTCCGCCGGGGCATCCGGCGCGGCTTCCCCGCCCGGCTGCGGCGCGGGCTCCGGCGCCGCGGGCGCTTCGGGCGCGGCAGCCGGCGTCTGGGCGGCCGGCATAGCCGCCGCGGGCTCCGCCTCCGGGGCCGGGCCGGACCCGCCATCCTGCGGCGGGGCGGCCGGGGCTTCCCCGGGCGCAGCCGCACGGTCGTCCTGCGTGTCCGTCACCCCACAACAAAGGCCGTCCGTAAAGGCATACGCCAACGGGATGCCTGCCGTCATTTCCGGCGGCGGCAGCACATCGTCGGCAAGGAGTGGCGGCAGGTCCTGCGCATACTGCGGCAGGTCGGCGGCCTGCGTCAGGCGGCAGAAGACCTGGGTCCCGGGCGCGTACAGACGGTACCCGGCCGGCTCCCAGGCGAGCGAATCCCACAGCGCCGGCAGTGTGGCGGGCGCATGGGCCGCCACGCGCTGCAGCAGCAGGAGCAGCGCGTGGCCTTGCCTGGCGTACCGGGCCAGCTCCGCCTCGGGCAGGTCGTCCCGGGCAAGAAAAGAAAAGTCGCCAAATGAGAGTTGGGCCTGTGCGTTGAGCCGCTGCAGGCTGCTTTCCTTTTTTACACAGCCCGCCCCGTAGGGGGAATAGCAATACAGCGATTCCTGGCGCAGCGGCAGGCGATACTCGCTCAGATAGCCGCGCGCCGCCATGGCCTCCAGCGAGGCGGCGACGACGGCCGGCTTGCACTGCCGTTCCGGGACGTTGAGGATCTTACCGCAATCGACGATCTGCTGCTCGGTGAGCAGACCGAACCGGGACAGCAGTGGGAAGATAAAATAGGCGCCGGCGCCCAATCCCTTCAGCTCCTTCTTCAGGCTGCTGGCGCTGGGCGTGCTTTGCTTTATGGGCCTTACGAGGGCGGCGAGCGCCGGCGCTTTTTCCGGCAGGGCAGGCGTTTCCGGCTGCGGCGCCGGCGCCGCAGCCTTCTCTTCCGGGGCATCGGCCGCCGGGACCTGCGCTTCCGGCAGGGCGGCCGCTTCGTCCGCCGCGGCGGGCGGCGGTGCTTCCGTTACCGCGGCCGGCGGCGCGGCGGGCGCTGCCTCGCCGGCGTCATCGGGCAGATAGTAATGGCCCCGGTCCAGCCCGCGCGATACCTTCGCAGAAAAATAGGCGTCCACCTTGTCCAGCAGGCTCTCGCGCTCGGCCTCGTCCAGGTCGGCGACGCGCAGCAGCTGCAAAAAGTATTTCTGGCCGTCCACGTCGGGGAGCGCCGCGTCCTGCGCGCCGAGCGTTTCCAGCAATTCGGCGCTCTGCCGCTGGTAGGGCTCCAGCGCCGCGGCAAAGGTCGGCTGGTCCGCCTGCACCTGCAAGAATTTTTGCAGGACCTGCACGGCGGTCGACCGTGTCTGCTCCATCTGCCGGCGGCAGCTTTCCTCCGCCAGGCGGGCGTATTCCCGGACCGGCAGCATCCCGTCAGGCAGCGAGCCGTCACACAGGCGGAGCGCCGTGGCGCGGATGTCGTCATAGCATTGCCGGAGCTTTTCCCAGGAGGCGTTTACCCCCTGCAGGCAGGCGGCGTCCGGTACGAGGCCGCCGTCCATCTGCTCGGTCATGGCCGCAAAATATTGCTGCAGTGCGTTGACATGGGATGCAAAATCCTGCAAAAGCTGTTCCATAAAGCGCCCCTCTTTCAGCAAATCTCTCCATATATACAAAATTATACCATTTTTCTCTTCCATATGCTATAGTGATTTCTTCAAACGGCGGCATTTTTGCCGGCCGGCCGCGGCCCCCGGCCCGGCCTTGTGCCGCAGGTCCGCTTTGTGGTACAATATCCCCGGAAAGAGGGGGCGCGCCGTATGCCGGAAAAAACCGAGACCTGCCGCCAGGCCGAGCACAGCCTGCTCACGACCTACCGCAAGCGGCTGTGGGGGCCGTTCGTCGCCGCTGTCAAGCGCTACCGCCTCATCGAGGCGGGCGACCGCATCGCCGTCTGCATCAGCGGCGGCAAGGACAGTATGCTGCTGGCCAAGCTGATGCAGGAGCTGCACCGCCACAGCGATGTGCCGTTCGAGCTGGAATTTTTGTGCATGGACCCCGGCTATGCGCCGGAGCACCGCGCGCAGCTCGAGGCGAACGCCGCGCTGCTGGGCGTGCCGCTGCACATCTTTGCCAGCGACGTCTTTGCCCGCGCCGACGACGGCGGCCCCGACGCCTGCTACCGCTGCGCGCGGATGCGCCGCGGGCACCTGTACAAGCAGGCGCAGGCGCTGGGCTGCAACAAGATAGCCCTCGGGCACCACATGGACGACGTCATTGAAACGACGCTGCTCGGCCTTTTTTACGGCAGCCAGCTGCAAGGTATGCCGCCGCGGCTGCACAGCAGCCGCTGGCCCGGTATGCAGCTGATACGTCCGCTGTACTGCGTGCGCGAGCAGGATATCATCGCCTGGTGCCGGCACCATGACCTGCGCTTTTTACAGTGCGCCTGCCGCTTCACCGCCGCCCCGGCGGGCGGCAAGCGGCAGGAGATGAAGCAGCTGCTGCGCACCCTGCACGAGACCAACCCCAACGTTGAAAAAAGCATCTTCAACGCCATCCACAACGTCTGCCTCGACACGTTCCCCGGCTATACGAGCGGCGGCGTGGAGCACACGCTGCTGGAAAGATTTTAAGCGAAATTATCGGCGCCGGCCCTTCTGGGGCCGGCGCCGACCGTATGCTTGAACAAAGCAGCCCGGAAAACGCGCTTACTCTTTCTTGATCTTGTTCAGCGCCTCGTTCAGGGCGACCTTGGCCTCGGTGGCCAGGTCGCCGGCCATCTTGAGCATATCGCTCAGACGCATCATGCTCATGAACTCGGCCATCGGGTTGTCGGCGCTCGTGGCGTCGCCCGCCATGCTGAACGCGCCGGACCCGGCGATCTTGGCCATCGCCTCCTTGACGATGGGCGCGGTCTTGGCGTTGGCCATCAGCGTGCTGACCTTGTCCTTGATGGAATAGTACCCGGCCGGGAACTTGAGCGCCTGGCGCGCCGCCACGGCGGCGGGATCGTTGAACCAGTTGGCGCCCTGGTTGCCCTCGGGCAGGTCGTAGGCATAGTTGTGCTCGGCCACGGCGTTGAGCTTGATGGTGTTGGCCTGCAGCCCGCAGTCCGGGCACTTGGCGGTCACGGTGTTCTCACCGTCCTTGAGGGCCACGGCCTTGAACACGGCGGCATGGTCGACGGCGTCCTGCGTGGTGACCTCCTCGCCGTTGACGATGAGCGTCACCTTTGGGCAGTTGGTGTAGACGGTGATGTCGCGCTCGTCGGGCGCGCGGTCGACAAAGCGCTCGCCGCAGACGTGCATCATCGGCTCGCTGGTCCAGTAGGCCTGGTAGATGTAGAAGGCGTCCTTTTTGGTCTTGCGGTCATAGGTGACAAGGCCCTTGTTGTTGCGGCCGATGACGCCGCCCTCGTTGCGGGCGTCGGCGGCAAAGTCGAACATATTCCACACATGGGTCGCCCACAGGTAGGGCCGGGTGGCAAAGGTCTTGAGCATCTCGTGGTGGTAGTGGCTGGCGTACTCCTCGGTATAGTCATGGTTATCGGGGAAGGCGGTGTGCCACTTGAGGATATTCTCGGCGCCGTACTCCGAAACGCCCAGGCAGCGGTCAGGGTTGAGGGCATGGAACTTGTCCAGCCACGGCCCGTTGTCCTCGACCTCGCCGACGTACCAGCCAAAGTAGTGGTTGTAGCTGAGCACATCGGTGATGTACACGTGCTCGGAATCCATCGGCACCATGCTCACCTCGGCCATCGTGGTCAGGCGGCTGGGGTCCAGCGTCTTGGCCAGGGCATTGACCTCGCACAGGTTGCGGTAGAGCGCCTCGGTCTCACCGCTGATGGTGATCTCGTTGGAGATGCCCCAGAAGAAGATGGCCGGGTGGTTGTAGTTCTGTGCCACCAGCTCGCGCATCTGGGAAAGGGTGTTGTCGTGCCCTTCCTTGCTCGGGATGAAGGAGCTGATGAAGGGGATCTCGGCCCACAACACGAAGCCGGTGCGGTCGCACAGATCATAGAAATACTGGTCATGCTGGTAGTGCGCGAGACGGATGGTGTTGGCGCCGATCTCTTTGATAAGGGCGATGTCCTGCTCATGGTCCGCCTTGCTCTGCGCCCAGCCCTTGTCCAGCCGGTCCTGATGGCGGGAGACGCCATGCAGCGGTACGTTTTTGCCGTTGAGCCAGAAGCCGGTGTCGGGCGCGACGTGGAAGGAACGGTAGCCGTAGGTCACGGTCACGGTGTCGATGGGGGAGACGCCCAGCACGTCGATGCCGGCGTAGATGCTGGCCTCGGCGGTGTAGCAGTAGGGGTCGGCCATGCCGTCCCACAGGTGCGGCGCCTTCACGTCCAGCTTGAGGACGGTGTGCGGCTCCGCCTTGGCCTTGGCGTTGGCGACCTCCTTGCCGTCGGCGTCCTTGAGGGTGACGACGACGGTGTGGCCCTCGGCCCCGACCGGGAACAGGTCGACGCGGGTCTTGCCGTTGCCGCGGGCCGTCACGAACACGGCGTTCGTGCCGTCTTTCAGCAGGTCAAAGTGGACGGGGTCGGTCTCGATGAAGTTGACATCGCGGTACAGCCCGCCGTAGAAAGTGAAGTCGGCGTTCTGGGGGTAGATGTCGCTGGGGGCGTTGGTCACGGTGACCGTCAGCACGTTGCCGGTCTCCTTCATGGCCGGGGTCAGGTCATAGCGGAAGGTGGAAAAGCCGCCCTTGTGGGTACCCAGCTCACGGCCGTTGCACCACACGGTGGCCACATGGTTGGCGCCCCGGATCTCGATGTACTGCTGCATACCCTTGGTGGGGTCGGGCAGGTCGATGAGATAGGTGCCAAGGCCGCGGTGGTAGTCGTTGCCGCCGTCCTGGCCGTCCAGATTGTTCCAGGTATGGGGCAGGGCCACGGGGGCAAACGCCTCGCCCTGCAGGGCGAACTTCGCCGCGGTGATGGGGGTGACAGTGCGCATCGTTTTTCTCCTTTCAAGGCAGTACATGACAAGCATGACAAAATCGGCCTTTGCGGCCTTATAACGGTATTGTAGCGCGTTTTGCCCAAAATTTACAGAAAGATTTTGCTTTATTTTAGCAAGATTTTACGCCTGCCCCGGCGGGAACAGGCGCGCCGCGCAAAAATTTGGTAAAAAATGCGCGCGCTGTTACAAGTTGGAAACATTTGCCGCTATAATAAAAGGCGGATACCCGGAAAACTGTCCCCGTGCGACTTGTTCCTCTACAAGTCTGAAAAGATGAAAAGAGGCATCCTATAAAAAGGATGAACTGATAGTCTGAGAAGTGGAATGATGGAGTAACGCCCTGAAACGCTTCCCTTAATCCCCGACTGGCAATATAAGTGGAAACACTAATTGTCAGAAGCTCGGTAAGGTCGGCAGAGAGCGCCCGTAAGGTGGCTGTGGTAAACAACACTACGAAAGCTGTTCAGAGGTGGATGGTGGCGCCTATATGCCGGAGGTCTATAAGGTATCTATGGTGAGAATGGTTGAAAAACCTGACGAACTTACGAATGTACGGGTCCAGAGGTTTAATGTATAGAAATGTACATCTGGTTCAATCCGGGTCAGTGTGGCTTAGTAAGAATGTAGACTATGAATAGCCATAATTGTCGAAGCCTGCAAAGGTGGCGGGACAGTTCAAGCTGACGGGCTCAGAGTAAGCACCTAAGGGTATATGTATAGATAGGACTATCGGAACAAGGAAAGGTATCGGGTACTTTATCTATAAAGTATAAGCAGACGAAGAATAATAAGCTGCTGAACCGGTGCTGAAAAGCAGAGGTCGAACCATTGAGAGCTCCTGTAATGGGAGAAGTAGGAATGGCCTCAAGTCATTACAGCTAAAAAGAATCATGCAAACGATGTAGGATTCGAGCATGACCAAAAGGGTCACCCAAAATTCGCAAGAAGGAAGGTGATGCCTACGGCAAAGGTGATTTCGCAAAAAGCCCTGTGCGTAGATGATTTACGCCATGCGGAGTATTATGGCCTTCAAGGAACGTTCGATGAACTGTACGCCAAAAGCAAGGAAGGTGAGGTATTCACTGACCTCATGGGTATCATTCTCAGTAGAGAAAATATCCTGCTGGCATATCGGAACATTAAAACGAACTCAGGCAGCAAAACCCGTGGGACGGACAACGTAACCATCGACGACATTGGAAGGCTCTCGCCGGAAGAAATCGTTGAAAAGGTACGCTTCATCGTCACAGGCAGCCCTTATGGCTACCGGCCCCGGCCGGTAAGACGCAAAGACATTCCAAAGCCCAATGGGTCTACCAGACCTCTCGGTATCCCATGTATGTGGGACCGACTGGTGCAGCAATGCATCAAACAGGTCATGGAGCCTATATGTGAGGCAAAATTCAGCGAACACAGCTACGGGTTCCGCCCGCAGCGGTCAGTGGAAAACGCAATCGCAGAAAGCTATAAACTGATGCAGCTCAGTCATCTTACTCAGGTGATAGAGTTTGACATTAAGGGCTTCTTCGACAATGTGGACCACTCGAAACTGATTCGCCAAATCTGGGCGCTGGGCATCCGCGACAAGCATCTCATATATGTGCTTCTACGTATCCTAAAAGCCCCGGTTAAAATGCCAGAAGGCACGATGCTGTTCCCCACAAAGGGAACCCCGCAGGGAGGAATTATATCCCCGCTGCTGGCAAACATTGTGCTTAATGAACTCGACCATTGGGTTGAGAGCAACTGGCAGGATAACCCGGTGGTGTACAGGTACAAGTTGTGGAAGGACAAAAAAGGGACAGAACATCGCAACAACAGCTATAAAGCTATGCGAAAAACAGCCCTCAAAGAGATGTATATAGTGAGATATGCGGACGATTTCCGAATCTATTGCCGGACGCGAAAAGATGCAGTCAGAACTAAAACCGCAGTTACACTGTGGTTGAAGGAAAGACTCAAACTGGACGTGTCCCCGGAGAAAACGCGAATAGTCAATGTCAAGCGTCACAACTCTGAATTTCTCGGATTTAAGTTCAAACTTAGACCCAAAGAGGAAAAATGGGTTGTAAGGTCCCATATGTGTGATAAAGCCCTAAAGAAGCAAAAGCAGGCTCTTGCAGAACAGGCCAAAAAAGTCGCAAAACCCGAAGCTGGAAAGACGGAGGCAGACGAAATCCGCCTCTACAACTCGAAGGTAACCGGGATGCAGAATTACTACTGCATTGCAACTCACATCAATCTGGACTGCGGAAAAATCGGGCGAGAAGTAAACACGGTCCTCAAAAACCGGCTTGGAGCCCAGAAAGGTAGTAGGCTTAGAAAGAAAGGCAGAAAGCTGACAGAAGCCGAAAGAAAGAGATATGGCAAATCGGAGCAGTTACGATATGTAGCTGGCACAGAAGAGCCTATCTATCCGGTAGGATATGTACGGCACCACCCACCAATGTTGCACAGGCGCAATATCAATGCATATACCCCGAAAGGGCGAGAGGCGATTCATTCAAATCTCAGCTTCCCCAATAAGGGTTTTATAAATGCATTGATGGCACAACCCCTATATGGCAGGAGTGTTGAGTACGCGGATAACCGCATCTCGATGTTCTCCGCCCAATGGGGCAAATGTGCAATAATGGGTACAGCCTTCCAATGCCTGAGTGATATTCACTGCCATCATATCAAACCTCGCTCTATGGGTGGGTCTGACAAGTATGACAATCTGGTGCTGGTCTCTGAACCTATGCACAGGTTGATTCATGCCACGGCAGCGGACACCATTCAACTCTACCTCTACCTGCTGAACCTCAATGCTGACCAAATCAAGAAGCTGAACAAACTCCGCGAAATGGCTGGCAACAAGGCAATTTAATCGCACAAAGCAACTAACCCTAAAATCACCTATGTTAGTTTGTATAGAAGGAAATAAGCTGTAATGATGGAACGCGGAATGCGACGAAAGCCGCACGTTCCGTGTGAAGCGGGGGAAAAGTCAGAGATAATATCAAAGACTTACCTATCGCTATCAAAGGAGGGTCCGCGCATGGCCAATATCCTGATCGCCGAGGACGAGCGCGCCATCAACAACCTGATGGCGGCCAACCTGCGGCTGGTCGGCCACACCTGCACCCAGACCTATACCGGCGACGAGGCGCTGCGCCTGGCCCGGAGCACGGCCTTTGACCTGCTGCTGCTGGACGTGATGCTGCCCGGCAAGGACGGCTTTGAGATCAAGACCAGCCTGCCCGTGCAGCAGCCGGTCATCTTCGTCACCGCCAAGGCCGGCCTGCCGGACAAGCTGCGCGGCCTGGGCCTTGGGGCCGAGGATTATATCGTCAAGCCGTTCGAGATCCTCGAGCTGGTGGCCCGCGTCGAGACGGTGCTGCGCCGCACGCAGCGCAACACCACCGAGCTGGTGCTGGGCGAGCTGCACATCGACCTGACGGCCCGCACCGTCACCCGCGGCGGCAGGCCGGTCACGCTCACCCCGCAGGAATTCGGCCTGCTGGAGGCGCTGGTCCTCAACCGCAACCTGGCCCTCAGCCGCGAAAAGCTGCTGGAGATCGCCTGGGGCTATGACTATGAGGGCGAGAGCCGCACCGTCGACGTGCACATCCAGCGCCTGCGCCGCAAGCTGGGACTGGAGCGCGAGATCGAAACGGTGTACAAGCTGGGCTACCGCCTCAACACCCGGGCCACCAAGGCATGAAAAGCGCGCCGTTTAATAAAGCATGAAGCACTTCCGCCCGACCTTAAAGTTCTGGCAGCGCCTGTACCTTGCCGTGCTGGCGCTGTTTCTGGTCTGCCTGGGCGGCGGGCTGTTCGCCGTCGTGCAGGTGGGGATGCGCGTCGCCTTTGACGCCCGGCGCGACACCTTTTTGACCGCTCACCACGCCGTGACCCAGACGCTGGCCGAGGACATCGCTGCCCTGCTCGACCGCCGGCCGGACGCGCTGGCCGGCCTCGTCGGGGACCGGGCGGCGGCCAGCCTGGCGCAGGACGGACTGTACCTGGCCGTGTGGGGCCCCGGATCGGAGCCGTGGCAGGCCGTCTATGCCCCGCCGCAGGCGCCGGACGCCTTTGCCGCCGTGCTGCCCGGGCAGGGCGGTGGGCTGGACGGCGTGGCGCCGGGGCGCCGCGGCTGGCGTACCGTCGAGGCGGCCGGCCGGCATTTTCTGCTCGCCGTCACGGTGCTGGGCGACCCCCTCGAGGGCTGGAGCGTCGCCGCCTGCGCCGACATCGAGGATTTTTATGACCAGTGGGAGAGGGTCACGGCGCTGGTGCTCGCGCTGGTGGGCGCGGTGGCGGTGCTGTTCGCGGTCGGGCTGTACGCCATGCTGCGCCGCATGAACCGACCCTTGGGCGCCTTGACCCGCTCGGCCCGGGCGATGGCCGGCGGCGATTACACGGTCAAGATCGGTCAGACCGCCCGCCGGGACGAATTGGGCGAGCTGGCCCGCACGCTGGAGGAGCTGGCCGCCACCGTCACCGCGCAGCTGGACGAGCTGGCGGCCGAGGCGCAGACCAAGCAGGCGCTGGTCGACGACCTGAGCCACGAGATGCGCACCCCGCTCACCGCCATCGGCGGCTATGCCGAGTATATCCAGCGCGCCGACCTGACGCCGGACGAGCTGGCCGAGGCGACCGAGACCATCCGCTTTGAGAGCCGGCGCCTGCTCAACCTGTCCGACCAGCTGGTGCGCCTGTCGGTCATCCGGCACGACCCGCCGCAGCCGGAGGCCGTGCCGGTGCGCGCGCTGCTGCGGCGCGCCGCCCGCGCCGTGGTGCCCAAGGCCGCGCGGCGGCACATCAAGGTGGGCATCGCCCGCGGCGGCGAGGGCCTGACCGTGTGGGCCCAGCCGGACCTCGTCGAGAGCCTGCTCGTCAATTTGTGCGACAACGGCGTCAAGGCCTGCGAGGCGGGCGGCCGCGTCACGCTGGCGGCCGGCACCGGGCCGGACGGGGCGGTGTGGCTGCGCGTGCGCGATACCGGCCGCGGCATGAGCCCGGAGGCGCTGGCCCGCATCGGCCAGCCGTTCTACCGGGCCGACAAGGCCCGATCCCGCGCCGAGGGCGGCGCCGGGCTGGGCGTGGCGCTGTGCCGCGCCATCGTCGAGGCGCACGGCGCCGCCCTGACCTACGACAGCATGCCGGGCCAGGGCACGACGGCGACGGTCACCTTCCCGCCCGCGCCGGCTTGACGAGGCGGGTCGGATTTTGTATAATAAAAAAGCCCCCTTGCGGGGGCAGAGCGTTGCCATATACGGTAGGCGGTTAGCTACACCACCCGAAAGGGGGTGAGCTCATGCGGATTACGTTCCATGTGAAGGGCTTTCGGGTCACGATCATCATCGTAAAAAGCGGGAACCGCCACTCTGAACTGCGACCCGTCAAGAGGACAATGAAAAAGAATAAGGATTTTCACAGCCAGCGGGAAACTGCTGGCTGCTTT
>CANRLV010000052.1 GCA_947631565.1 uncultured Gemmiger sp.
CCCAGGCGCAGGTCCTGCCCGCCGGCCCGGTCTCCGGCTGGCTGGTCGTGCTGGACGGCGCCGCCCGCGGGCAGGACCTGCGCCTGGGCGAGGGCCGCACCGCGCTGGGCCAAAACGCCGCCGGCGCCCCCGTCACATTGAGCGCCGACAGCCCCCTGAGCGCGCGGCTGGCCAGCGTCGTGTATGACCCGGCCGCCAACGCCTTCTCTCTGCTGCCCGGCACCGCGCAGGCGCTCGCTTACCTGAACGGCGCCGCCGTGCTGGAGGCAAAGCCGCTGACCGCCGGCGACATCGTCACCCTGGGCGGGTCGGCGCTGGTGTTCGTGCCCTTCTGCGGGCCGGATTTCCGCTGGCAGACGCCGGAGGCGGCCGTACCCAAGGCGCCCGCCGCCCCCAAGGCCCAGCCGGTCAAGCCGGGGCCCATCCCCGTCATCGAGACGCCGGAGCCCGCCCCGGCCGAAGAGAAAAAACCAGCGCCGGAAAAGAAGCCTGCCGCCAAAAAGCAGCCCGCCCGCAAGGCGCCCGCCAAGGGCGCCAAGCCGGCGGCCAAGGCCAGGTAAGGAGGTGCCATTTTGGCAAGCGAGATCGTATTGCTCATCACCGAGCTCCGCACCCGCCAGCGCATCACGCTGACCTCCGGCAAGGCCTACCGCTTTGGCCGCAGCCCGCAGTGTGAGTATGTGCTGCGCCGCAACAACGTCGGCGACCGCCAGTTCACCCTGCGCTGTGACGACAAGGACGTCTGGCACCTCAGCGACGACGGCAGCGCCATCGGCACCTGGTACAACAACCGCTACATCCACGCCGGCGAGAGCTGCCCGCTGCAGGTCGGCGACATGATCGGGCTGGACACCAACGGCGACACCTCGACGCAGGAGATCACCTTCCGTGTCGAGGAGATCAACAAGGTCAGCGGCACCGCCGGCGGTGGTCTGCGGCAGGAGGCTGCCGACACCGCCATCCTGCGCGAGATCGACGTCCGGAAAAAGCGCCGCGTGCTCATCGGCCGCGGCGAAGACTGCGACGTCCAGCTTTCCAGCGACCGCATCTCCCGCCACCACTGCGAGGTGCTGTACAAAAACGGCCACTATGAGGTGCATGACCTCGGCTCCACCAACGGCACCTACCTGAACGGCCGCCGCATCAGCACGGCCGTGCTGGAGAACGGCTCGGTCATCAACGTGCCGACGCAGGTGTTCGCCTTCAGCGGCGGGCTGCTGCACTACAATGACCGGCAGGAGGGCATCAGCGTCGAGCTCATCAACGTCTATAAGACGGTCAAGAACCGCAACACCGGCAAGCCGCTCAACCTCGTCGACGGGACGTCCCTCGTCATCGAGCCTAACAGCTTTGTGGTGCTGGTGGGCGGCTCCGGCACCGGCAAATCCAGCCTGCTCACCTGCGTGACGGGCTCCTCGCCCTGCACGGCCGGGCAGGTCATGTTCGACGGCATCGACACCAAGGGCAACCGCAACGCCTTTGACGCCGTGCTCGGCTATGTGCCCCAGCAGGACATCATGCACGACAACCTGACCGTCGAGCAGAGCCTGCTGTTCACGGCCCGCCTGCGCATCGCGCACGACGCCACCGGCGCCGAGATCAAGGCCGCCGTGGCCCGGGCCATCCACGCCGTGGACCTGCAGGGGCGGGAAAAGACGCTCATCTCCAGCCTGTCCGGCGGGCAGAAAAAGCGCGTCTCCATCGCCATGGAGCTGCTGGCCAGCCCGCGCCTGCTGATCCTGGACGAGCCGACCTCCGGCCTGTCGCCGGATCTCGACCGCAGCATGATGGAGCTGTGCCGCAAATTGAGCCAGGAGAACTGCACCGTGCTCATGGTCACGCACAATATGTCCAACATCAACCTGTGCGACAAGATCGCGTTCCTGGGCGTCGGCGGCGTGCTGTGCTACTACGGCGCGCCGGAGCACCTCAACAGTTACTTTGACGTGGCCATGACCAGCGATATCTTTGAAAAGCTGCGCCAGCCGGACCAAATCGAACTCTACCGGGAAAAATACTACACCACGCCGGAATTCAACGACCTGGTGGCAAGGTTCCCGCAAGCGGCAGAGGAGGCGGACAAACGATGCAGGAAATAAGACCGGGCAAATTCTTCCGTCAGCTGGGCGTGCTCATCGCCCGCAATTTCCAGCTCATCTGGAACGACAAGCTCATTTTGGGCAGCCTTATCCTGCAGTCGCCGCTGATGGTGCTGGTCATCTATCTCGTCGGCGACCCCGACTGCTTCACCTCCAACCTCGTCAACGTCGGCAGCCGCACCATGCTGTTCATTTTGTGCGCGGTGTCCACCTTCATGGGCATCCTCAACTCCTACCGCGAGATCTGCAAGGACCGCGAGGTCATTTTCCGCGAAGCGTCGGTCGGGGTCAGTTTGCTGGCCACCGTGCTGTCCAAGGCGGTCACGCTGCTGCTGGTCGAGATCGTGCAGGCGGGCATCCTGACCTTCGGCTTCCTGCGCATCATCCATGTGCCGCAGAACAACCTGCTCATCGGCACCAACGTGGAAATTTACATCACGGTCCTGCTGATGATGTTCTGCTCCTCGGCCATGGGCCTGCTCATCTCCTCCGCCCTCAAGAGCAGCGAGAGCGCCATCCTGCTGGTGCTGGTGCTCATCATCGGGCAGGTGGTGTTCAGCGGCGTCATGTTCGACGTCGGCGGCGCGCTGACCTACATCAGCACCATCATCGTCTGCCGCTGGGGCATGGGCGCGCTGGGCGCCATCACCGACATCAACAGCCGCCTGGCCTGGCTGCGCGCCGGGCTGGACAGCAATATGTATGACGCCACCGTGCCCAACCTCGTGCACAGTTGGCGTATGCTGGGCCTGCTGATCGTCGTCTGCCTCATCGCCGCCTGGCTGGTGCTGTACCTCGCCTTCAGCCGCCGCAAGAGCTGAATTTTTGTTCGGAGGCGGACCCCATGCGGTTTCGGGAGCTGCGCAGCGCGCAGGACATCGTTGCACTGGTCGAAGAGCTGGGCTTTCTGCCCTTCTTCGCCAACGGCATCCGCGGCTTTTCCATTGAGGAATGCTGCCCGCGGGAGCTGTGGTTCAGCGATACCGTGGACGGCCCGTGGGAGTGGAAGGGCCCGGCCGCGCGCAGCGGGCGCTGCCTGTACGGCAAATTCTTCGGCGGCAGGGCCGGCTTTGTCAGCCGGGACTGCTTCCCGGATTTTGCCGACCTGCGCCGCGACGGCTATGACTTTGACGCCCGCTATGACGACGGCCTCGCCGCCCGCAGGGACAAGGACGTCTATGACACGGTGGCGGCGCACGGCGCGCTGCTCTCGAAAGAGCTCAAGGACCTGTGCAACTACCGCAAGGGCGGCAACAAGGGCTTTGATACCGTCATCACGCGGCTGCAGATGCAGACCTATGTCGTCATCGGGGATTTTGTGTATCTGCAGGACAAGCACGGCAAGACCTACGGCTGGGGCGTGGCGCAGTACACGACGCCGGAGCACCTGTACGGGTACGATGCCATCGCCGCCGCCTACCAGCGCCCGCCGGCCGAGGCCCGGCAGCGGCTGGCCGCGCGGCTGCAAAAGGCATTGCCGGATGCCGACGGGGACAAGATTTTACACCTGTTGGGATAAGATTGGAAACGCAAAAGGACCGCCGAGGTATGCGCCTCGGCGGTCCTTTCTGTACGGATTTAGAAGTTACTTCCACTCCATCCCCAATCACTGATGGGGTGGTACGTCACATACACCGCGTCGCCGGGGATGGCGAGCTGGTCGGCAAGGATATCGCAAATTTTGCCGGTCATTTTTTCATAGGCATCGGCGGGGGCGCTGCCGAACAGGCTCACCGCCACATAGGCGCCCTTGTCGAGTTTTCGGCCGCCCAGCCACAGCGGGGCGTTGCCGGCAACAGATACCATCAGGTAGGTCTCGGTCTTGTGCAGGGCGGTGATGGCCTGCCCGAAGGCGGTCTTCAGGCGCTCCTGCTGTTCCTCGCTGACCGGCACGGTCAGCCGCGCGTCGATAAAGGGCATCGTTCGTTCCTCCTTATTCTTTATATGGCGTTACGCCCCGAACGCGGCAAAGGTCTGTCCGGGCAGGGTCAGGGCGCCGCCCTGCCAGGAGGGCGTCTCGCCCAGCACGAACAGCGGCGCCATGACCTTGCGCCCGGCCAGCGGCACGGCGCAGGGCTCGGTGCCCGGGTTGACGGCGCAGACCAGCACGCCGGTGTCCGCGTCGCCGCGCTGCCAGGCGAAGGCGCGCTGGTTTTTGGCCGCGTACAAAACCTGGAACGGCGCGCAGGCGCCCAGCGCGGGCTGTGCGTGGCGGAAAGTCAAAATGCGGCGCACAGTCTCCAACAAACTGCCCGGCACGCCGTCCTGCGCGGCCACGGTGGGGGCGTCCGGCGCCGGGTCCACGGGCAGGTAGAGCTTTTCGGCCGCGGCGGTCGAAAAGCCGAGGTTGGCACCTTGGTCCCACTGCATCGGCGTGCGGGAGCCGGTGCGGAAGTAGCCGCCCTCTTTCGTGGGCAGCTTTTGGTAGCGCATCCCGATCTCGTCGCCGTAATAGAGGAACGGCGCCCCCGGCAGCGTGAACAGCGTGGCAAAGGCCAGCCGGCGCTCGCTCTCGTCCAGGCCCGCGGCCACGCGCACCGTGTCATGGTTGCCGGTGATCAGGCAGTAGAGGCCGTCGGCTTTGGTGGCCTCATAGCTGGGCAGCCAGTCGTCCAGAAATTTCGTGATGTCGGTCGTGCTGTCTTTACAGAAATACGCCTTGCCGATGTTTTTGGGCTCGCTGTCGGTGGCGCCGTCATAGTTGCGCAGCAGCCAGCTGTAGCCGTTGCCCTGCCATTCCAGCATGAAATCCATGTCAAAGCCGGCTTTCAGGCTCTGGGTCGGGCGGTTCCACTCGCTGACCATCACGGCCTCCGGCTTATAGGCTTTCAGGCGCGCGGTCAGGTCTTTCCACACCGTGCAGGTGTACGCCTTGTCCGGCGTATCGTTCTTGACCAGGCTGTCTGCCATGTCGACGCGGAAGCCGTCGCACCCGGCGTCCAACCAGTATTTCATCACGTCCCACACCGCGTCGCGGGTGGCCAGCGCGTCGGCGCTGTCGATGGGCTGCTGCCAGGGCTGGCGGCGCTCGCCGTAGCCGTAATTGAGCGCCGGCTGGCACTTGAAGAAGTTCAAAATATAGGTGCCGTTGCGCTCCGCCTCGCCGCCGATGAAGGGCATCCCGTCGCCGCCGCCAAAGCAGTTGTCGGTCCAGATGTAGCGCCCGGACCATTCGTTGGGCGCCGGCCGGGCGCTGGCCTTGAACCAGGCGTGCTCCTCACTGGTGTGGCCGGGAACAAGGTCCAGCAGCACACGCATACCGCGCTCATGGGCGGCGGCGAACAGCGCTTTCAGGTCCTCGTTGGTACCGTAGCGGGCGGCCACCTGCTTGTAATCGCGCACATCGTAGCCGGCATCCTTGAACGGCGAATCAAAGCAGGGATTGAGCCAGAGCGCGTTGCACCCCAGCGAGCGCACATAATCGAGCTTGGCGGTGATGCCGGGGATGTCCCCGATGCCGTCACCGTTGGTATCGTAAAAGCTTTGGGGGTAGATCTCATAAAATACGGCGTCGTTGAGCCATGGGACCATAGGGCACGCATCCTTTCCTGTTTTGTGTGCGGTGCTGCCATTATACCGCAAAAAGCGCACGCGCACAAGGCAGCAAAGCGGACAAAGGGGCTGCATTTCCAAACTTTTTTCAAATCGCTTTCACAGCTTTTTCATGACTGGCCGGTATCGTAATAAGCGCAAACTGCTGCAAAGGAGCTGCTGCCATGCCGAACCTCCGCCACGAACATAAGATAGAGCTCGCCCCCGGCGACGTGCCGGCGCTGCGCGCGCGCCTCTCGGCGCTGCTGGCGCCCGACCCGCACGCGCCCGGCGGGTGCTACGCCGTGCGCAGCCTGTATTTTGACACCCCGGCCGACACCGCCCTGCGGGAAAAGCTGGACGGCGTCGACCGGCGCGAAAAGTTCCGCCTGCGCTGCTATAACGGCGACACCGCGCTCATCCATCTCGAAAAAAAGAGCAAGCAGAGCGGCCTTGGCAGCAAGGCGCAGGCCGCGCTCACCGCCGGGCAGACGGCGGCGCTGCTCGCCGGGGACCTTGGTTGGATGCCCAATCACCCGGCGCCGCTGGTGCGCGAGCTCTATGCGAAAATGCGCGGGCAGGGCCTTAGCCCCAAAACGCTGGTCGACTACCGGCGCGAGGCCTATGTGTATGTGCCCGGCAACGTGCGCGTCACGCTGGACAGCGACATCCGCACCGGGCTGCGCCGCACCGATTTCCTCGACCCCGCCTGCCCCACCGTCCCCGCGCCCGGCCCGGCGGCCCTGCTGGAGGTCAAGTGGGACGCGTACCTGCCCGACCTTGTGCGCGCCGCCGTGCAGCTGCCGGGGCGCCGGGCGGCCTCTTTCAGCAAATACGCCGCCTGCCGGATGTATGATTGACGCACAGCCGTGTAAGGGTCAGGGGGCTGTGCGTTGATGGGCAACGCAATACAGCAGTATCTGGCCGTCGGACAGCTGCGCTGTTCGCCGTCCAGAAAACAATCTGTATTGCTCTTTATATGCCATCAACCGCACACCCCCTGACCCAAGCACTTTGCCAATTTTATAACAAAGGAGTTATCCGTATGCTCACCTTCAACGACATCTTCAAATCCAGCTTTCTTGAGAACGTCGCCGGCGTCAGCCTCGTCGACATGACGCTGGCGCTGGTGCTGGCCTTTTGTCTGGGGCTGTTCATCTTTTTCATCTACAAGCGGACGTATTCGGGGGTGATGTACTCCTCCTCCTTCGGCGTCACGCTGGTGGCCCTGACCATGATCACCACGCTGGTCATCCTGGCCGTCACCTCCAACGTCGTGCTGTCCCTGGGCATGGTGGGCGCCTTGTCCATCGTGCGCTTCCGCACCGCCATCAAGGAGCCGCTCGACATCGCCTATCTCTTCTGGAGCATCGCCGCCGGCATCGTGCTGGCGGCCGGGCTGGTGCCGCTGGCCGTGTTCGGCAGCGCCTTCATCGGCATCGTGCTGCTGGTGTTCGTCAACCGCAAGCCCCACGCCGACCCCTATATGGTCGTGCTCACCTGCGCCGACCAAAGCGCCGAGCAGGCGGCGACGGCCTGCCTGCAGGCCCACACCCGCCGCTGCGTGACCAAGAGCAAGACCGTGCAGCCCGGGCGCATCGAGCTCAACGTTGAGGTGCGGTTAAAGACCCCCGACACCGCCTTCGTCAACGAGCTGGCCGCCTGCCCCGGTGTGCAGAACGTCGTGCTCGTCAGCTACAACGGCGACTATATGGGGTGACGGCATATGTCCACCGCCAAACATTTTGACCGCATCGCCTGCGCGGCGCTGGCGCTGGCTCTGGTGCTGACGCTGCTGTTTGCCAACAGCGAGGCGCTCGGCCTGCCCATCACCGCCGCGCACGCGGCGCCGGGTTATGTGAGCCGCCTGTTCGATACCTCCCGCGTGCACACGCTGGACATCGTGATGGACGACTGGGACGGCTTTCTGGCCACCTGCGAGAACGAGGAGTATTCCCCCTGCGCCGTCGTCATCGACGGCGACGCCGCGCGCAACGTCGCCATCCGCGCCAAGGGCAACACCAGCCTGCGCGACGTGGCGCGCTACGGCAACGACCGCTACAGCTTCAAGATCGAGTTCGACCACTACGACAGCGCCAACACCTGGCACGGCCTGGATAAGCTCAGCCTCAACAACCTCATATCGGACGATTCCATGCTCAAGGACTACACGGTCTATCAGCTCATGAATGAGTTCGGCGTCGCCGCGCCGCTGTGCAGCTACGTCTGGGTCACCGTCAACGGCGCGGACTGGGGGCTGTACCTGGCCGTCGAGGCCGTCGAGGACGCGTTTTTGGCCCGCAATTACGGCAACGATGCCGGCGAGCTCTACAAGCCCGACAGTGCCGACATGGGCGGCGGGCGCGGCAACGGCCGCGACTTTGACGCCGACGATTTCCGCCGCCGGATGGAGGAGCAGGGCGCGGACCTGCCCCAGCTGCCGGACGGCGATGCGGCGCCGCAGCCGGATGCCGCCGCCCCGGAGCAGCCGGATGCCGCCGCCCCGGAGCAGCCGGACGCCGCTGCCCCGGAGCAGCCGGACGCCGCTGCCTCCGAGGGGCCGCAAGATACCGACCCGCCGCAGGGCGCCGCGCCGGACGGCAGCACCCCGCCCGAGCTGCCGGCAGGCGAGCCGCCGGCCGACTTCGGCGAGCAGCCCCCCGCTGCGCCGGACGGCACGACAGATTTTGCGCCGCCGAACGGCGAATTGCCGCAGGGGACGATACCGCAGGGCGGCGACCGCCCGCAGTGGCCGAACGGCGAAAGACCGCAGCGGCCGGACGGCGAGATGCCGTGGGCAGACGGCGAAATGCCGCAGCAGCCGGACGGCACCGCGGACGGTGACGCCGGCTTTGGCCGCGGCCCCGGCGGAGCCGGCATGGGCCAGCGCCCCGGCGGCATGGGCGGTGATATGGGCGGCGACCGGGGCGGTATGGGCGGCGGGCCCAACATGGCGGCCGACGACGTGCTGCTGCGCTACAGCAGCGACGATGCCGCCGACTACCCCAACATTTTTGACAACGCCAAGACCGATGTCACCGCCGCCGACGAGCAGCGCCTGCTGACGGCGCTCAAGACGCTGAACGGCGGGACCGACGCCGACCCGGCCACGGCCGTCGACACGGCAGCGGTGCTGCGCTATTTCGTCGTGCACGGCTTTGTCTGCAACGGCGACAGCTACACCGGTTCCATCGTGCACAACTACTACCTGCACGAGCAGGACGGCAGGCTCTCGATGATCCCGTGGGACTATAACCTTGCCTTCGGCGGCTTCGGCGGCGGCAGCACGGCGCAGGAGAGCATCGCCGCGCCGGTCTCAAGCGGCACGGTCGAGGACCGCCCGATGCTGGCCTGGATCTTTGCCGACACGGCCTACACGGAGCAGTACTATACGTTATACCAACAATTTATTGACGAATGCTGCGCCGACGGCAGGCTGGCAGCCCTCATCGACGACACGGCCGCCCTCATCGCGCCCTACGTTGAGCGGGACCCGACCAAATTCTGCACGACCGATGCCTTTACGGCCGGCGTCGAGCAGCTGCAAACCTTCTGTGCCGACCGCCTCGCCAGCGTGCAGGCGCAGCTCTCGGACCTTGCCTGACCGAAAACAAAGCGTCCGGGGCCAACAAAGCGTCCGGGGCCGCCCCCTTGCAGGGGGCGGCCCCGGAGCTATGTCTGCGTTTACAGCGCCAGCACGGCGGCCTGCCATGGGCCCAGTGTGCCGCCGAAGGCGGCGCCGGTCAGCAGGTCGGTGCGGCCGGCGTACTGCGGCAGCGCGGCCGGCCGGTCACCGGCCAAAAAGACGGCGGCCAGGTGCTCGCCGCCATCGGCGCGCTCGGTCACGACCAGCCCGGCGGCATCGTCAGCCCATTCGGCCACGAGTTCACCGCCGGTCAGCGCCGGGTGGGCGCGGCGCACGGCCAGCAGGCGCCTGTACCAGGCAAGGGTGGCGGCGTCCTGCCGGGCCGGGTCCCACAGCATACCGCGCCGGCAGTCGGGATCGCGGCCGCCGTTCATGCCGACCTCGTCGCCGTAATAGAGCATCGGCATACCGGGCAGCAGCTGCTGCAGCGCCGCCGCCAGCCGCTGTTTGGGGCGGCTGCCGCCGCAGGCGTGCAGCAGGCGCTGGGTATCGTGGCTGCCGGCCAGGTTCCACAGCAGCGGCACGGCGGCCGGGGGCAGATTGGCGCGCAGAAAGCCCAGCCGGGCCAGAAAACCGCTGGCCGGCAGCGTGCCGCGGGCCACATAGTCCAGCAGGGCGTTGTAGAACGGGTAGTTCATCACGGTGTCCCACTCGTCCCCGGCCAAAAAGTCCGGCGCATAGTGCCATACCTCGCCGACGATGAGCGCCTGCGGGAACTCGGCCTTGACGGCGGCGCGGAAGCTGCGCCAGAAAGCGTGGCCGATCTCGTCCGCCACGTCCAGCCGCCAGCCGTCGATGTGCGCCGTGCGCAGCCAATACAGCGCCACGTCGATGAAATACTGTGCCGTCTCGGGGTTGTACTGGTTCAGCTTGGGCATACCGCCGTAGTAGCCGAAGCACTTGAAGTTGGGCTTTTCGCGCCGGCTGCGCGGCATCTGGATGTCGCCGTCGGTGTAGTACCAGTGCAGGTAGGGCGAGGCGGCGCCGCGCGCGCGGACGTCGGCAAAGGCGAAGAATTCCGGCGCCGTGTGGTTGAACACGCCGTCCAAAATCACCCGCAGCCCGCGCGCGTGCGCGGCGGCCACCAGCGCGCACAGGTCGGCGTTGGTGCCGAAGGCCGGGTCGACACGGTAGTAGTCGACGGTATCGTACTTGTGCTGGGTGTTTGCGCAGAACACCGGCGTCAGGTACAGCACATCGACGCCCAGGTCCGCGATGTAGTCCAGCCGCGCGGTCAGCCCTTTCAGGTCGCCGCCCAGGGCGGCAAAGGGGCCGATGGGCGCCTGGTACCACACGGCGTCCGGCACCGGGCGGCTGGCGGCGTACCGCGCCGGGAACACCTGGTATACCACCTTGTTGGCGGCCCAGTCCGGCACGGTGAAGCACTGCTCCTCCCTTAAGGTCTGCGGGCAGTCGAACAGACGCTCGATGTTTTCGGGCGGGGTGTCGGTGACCTCGTCCATGGCAAAATACACCGTCTGCCCGGCGGTGTCGGTCAGCTCAAAATAGTAGCGCAGGCAGACGAGGTCAAATTCCAGCACGGCCTCGAAGGCATCGCGCCGGCCGTCGCAGGCAAATCTGCGCATCGGCACGGTGCGGAGGTTTTCCGGCGTGCGGTCGGGGGCATATTTGTCCAGCGCGTGCAGGGTGACCGCACGCAGGTCCCCCGCGGCGGCCTGCAAACGCACACAGAAGCGCCCGGGGGCCAGCGCAAAGCACCAGCGGGCCGTGGCCTCATGCTGCAAAGCGGCGATGTTCATGGGCGGCTCCTTACTTGTAGCTGTGCAGGCCGGCCAGCAGCGTGTTGACCCCCACATAGGTGAACAGCACGCACACAAAGCCGACGGCCGCGAACACGGCGGCCTTTTTGCCCTGCCAGCCGCGGTTGAGGCGCAGATGCAGGAAGATGGCGTAGATGATCCAGGTGATCAGGCTCCAGGTCTCCTTGGGATCCCAGCTCCAGTAGCTGCCCCAGGCGCGCTGCGCCCAGATCGCGCCGGTGATCATGCACAGCGTCAAAAACAGAAAGCCCAGCGCCACGGCGCGGTAGACGATCAGGTCCAGCGTCTCTTTGTCCGGGAAATGGCGCCTGGCGAAGGCCGCCTGCAGCTTATCCGCCAGCAGGTAGACCATCGCCACGCCGAACGCCACGCCGAATGCGCCGTAGCTGACGATGGCCGTCGAGACGTGGAAGGCCAGCCAGTTGCTTTGCAGCGCCGGCATCAGGGCGTGGATGTCCCTGCTCTGCATCGCCGCATAGCCGATGACCAGGAACACCACCGGCGCCACAAAGGTGCCCAGGGCGTTGAAACGGAACCGCCATACAAAGAGGAAAAAGCACAGCACGATGCCCCAGGCAAAGCTGGCCGCAAACTCATACTGGTTGGTCAGCGGCAGGCGCCCGGCGTTGATGCCGCGCGCCGCGATGCACACCGTGTGCACCGCAAAGCCGGCGGCCATCGCCCACAGCGCAAAACGGCCGGCCTTCTCCTGCCGGGCGGCGAAATGGACGAAATACAGCGCCGTGGCGATAAGATACAGCACCAGCGCGGCGGTAAAGCAGACGCTCTCCACCTGGCTGAGCAGCGGGTTCGCTTGCATTCGTATCACTCCTTGTCTTCGGGGGCCGCGGCCCGGGCTTTGTGTAAGGCGGCGAGCAGCTCGGTCCTGAGCAGGGCCGGGGCCTTGGCGGCGCGGGCGTACAGCGTGTCGCCGTCCGCCTCGCACCAGACCTCCTGCGGGCGGAAATAGAAGGCCAGCAGGATGCCCGCCAGCAGCACCAGCGCCGAGATGCCGACGAGCCAGGCCGTAGGGTCGCGCCGGATGACGATGAGGGTGTAGGGCACCGGGTCGTGCAGCGTGAAAGCGTAATCGTCCACCGTGATAGGCGCGCCCATCGCCGTCACGTCCATGGCCAGCATCTGGTTTTGGTAGAACAGGCTGTACAGCGCGTGCGGATTCTCCAAATCCGGCGAAGCGGTGGCGGGGCCGGTCCCGGTCATCACAAAGTCGGGGTAAAAGGCGTTGAGCAGCAGCACCAGGTCGGGCAGCGTGGCGGGGGCGGTGTACTCGCCGGTGCAGAGCAGGTCCTGCCCGATGAGCTCGCCCCGGCAGGTGATGTCGACATAGTTGGCCCAGCCGGTGCTGTCCTGATAGAGCTCGTAGCCAAAGGCCGCCAGCGGATGGTTGACGCTGGCCGTGCCCGCCGTGACGGCGCCGCCCGGCGCCGTCACGGTCAGGGCGGCGGTGTACTGCTCGACGGTATCGTCGTCGCGCAGATCAATGGTGAAATCGTCGATGGTCAGCATATAGCCGGTGTCGCCGACAGGCTGGGTGGAGCCCGGGATGCCGTAGACGACGTACTCCTTATGCAGCAGCTGCCCGGCCGCAAAGCTGAGGATGAGCAGCAGCATCCCCAGATGGCACAGCCAGCTGCCCCACACGCCGAAGCGGTTCTTGACGCAGTACAGATAGCTTTTGCCATCGGGCCCGGCCGCGGCAGTCAGCGGGCGCGCCCCGGCCCAGGCCTGCAAAGCGGCGCGGCCCATTCCAGTGCCGGGCTCCGCCGCCGGCAGTGTGAAGGCGGCATCCTGCCTTTGCAGCCGTGCCGCCGCCGTAAACCCGCCGCGCCATTGCCGCCACACCTGCGGCAGGCGCCGCACGCTGCACAAAAACAGGTTGAGGCAGAGCAGCGCCGCCAGCACCGCGAACCACCAGCAGGTGAACACGCGGTCCAGCCCCAGCAGCGCGAACAGCCGCGCCGGTCCCTCGCCGAACTGCGCGGCGAGCGCCGCCTGCCCGGCGTTCTGCGGGATGACGCTGCCCGCCGTGCAGGCGGCCAGGATCAGGCCCAGCAGCACGAGGCTGAAGCGCATGCCGCATAAGGCCGCGAACACCTTGCGCCCCACCTGCCGCCAGCTGACGTTGTCGGAAGCTTTTTCCGGCATAGGCATTTCTCCCTCTCAAGCAAAACGCGGGGCGGGCATGGTTGCCCGCCCCGCGCGGTGGTCAATACAGTTCAGAACTTGGCCAGCGCCTCGTTGGCCAGCGCCTCGGCCTTGTCGAGGCATTCACGCGCCAGCGCCGAGTTGTGGGCGCCCTCGCTGTTCTCGACGTAGACGAAATCCCAGTAGAACTGCGCGTCACGGTCGAGCGCGCGGATGGCGTCGAGCTCGGCCTCGCTCATCTCGCCGGCCTCGACGGCGGCGGCAAGCTTGGCGTTCAGCTCCACCAGCAGCGCGCTGATCTCGGTCTCGCGGCCGGTGATCTCGTCCTGGATGCCCTTGACCATGCCGGCCAGGTCGCTGTGGCAGGCGGCGCAGGTGGTGTCGAGCAGGTGCTGGTTGTCCAAGGGGCTCGTGAACTCATGGCTCACATAGGGCACGCCCTTGGCGTTGTAGGCCACGCCCATATGGCAGTCGGCACAGTTGAAGGTGCCGGCGTGCACGCTGCCCGCGCCGGTGTAGGTCTCGAACTCGGGGTGCTGCACCTTGATCTGCTGCACACCGCTGTTCTCGTTGGTGTAGTCCGAGAAGCCCATGCCGTTGTAGTAGGCAAGGATGGCGTCCGGGCTCATCTCCTCGGGCGTCCCGTAGGGGGTCAGCGTCGCCTTGGTGTCGGGGTCAAAGTAATACTCGATGTGGCACTGCCCGCAGCTCACGTTCACGGCGTCCATCGTGCCGGCGTCGATCTCGTCCTGCATGGCGTTCTTCATGTAATCGCTCTCGATGACGATGGTGCCGGGCGTGTTGCCGTGGCAGTTGTAGCAGCTCACGGTCTCGCTCATCTGCGCCATGACCTCCTCAAAGTCCATGGCGTAGACGCCGGTGCCCTGCGCGTTGACCAGCGCGGTCAGGTCCGGGGTCTTGCAGGTCAGGCAGTTGGCCAGCTTGTGCGGGCGGGTGGTCTCGGCGATGTCCTGCAGCGTATAGGCGTGACCGATGGCCTCGGTGTAGTCAAAGCTGAAGCCCATGCCCTGGTAGAGGGTCTGGATATCGGGATCCTGCTCGGTGTACTTGATGCGCCCGCCCTCGTGGCCGGTGTTGTCGGCATTGGCCATATGGCTGGCATAGATGTCCGGGTAGGCCTTGCTCCAGTCTGCGGCCGTGGCCACGCCGTTGGCGCCGGTCGGGGTCACCTTGGGCACGTTGGGCACCGGCACGTCCTTGACGCTGGTGACGGCGGCATACGCTTTGGCGTTGGCCTGTGCCACCTGGCTGGCCATGCTGCCGGCGAACACGGCGACGAGCGCCGCCGCGCAGGCAACGTTGCCCCAGAATTTTTTGTTGGCAGATGTACTCATTCTCGATCAGCACTCCTGTCGGCTTATAATTATCATCAGTATATCAGAAAACCTCCGCGATGGCAAGGGGTCTGCGGGGTCCGCGGCAGGTAAAAATTGCCGGGCCGGCCGGGATCTTTACGCCAGCTGCGTTTTCAGCGCCGCGAGCACGCGCCCGGCGATGGGCGTGAACGCCTGATGCCTTCGCCAGATCAGATACATTTTCGTCTCCAGCCGCGGCGCCAGCGGGCGGAATACCAGCCCGCTGCCGGGACCCGTATCGATCAGGCGGTCAAAGGTGAGCAGGAATCCTAACCCCTCTTTGACAAACAGGGACGCATTATAGGAAAGGCGGAAGGACCCTTCCAAATGAAGCGCATCCATCCTGTTCCCCGCCCAGTGGGGAATATCCTTCTGCCACCCCTGTTCGGAGCAGAACAGCGGCAGATTAACCAGATCGTCGGCGGTGATGCTCTGCTTTTTCGCCAGCGGGTGTTCCTGCGGCAACACAAGCCCCCACACATCCGCCTGCGGGAAAGTAAGATAATGGTACTTGGCGGTGTCCGGCTCCTCGACCAGCACGGCGAAATCCAGCACGCCCTTGTCCAGCTTTTCCGTCACCTGCTCGGTATCGCCGCTGGTGATGTGGTAGCGCAGGCCGGGGCACGTCTCTTTCAAGCGCCGGACCGCCCGCGCCAGATCCCGTATCTGATAGGATTCCGCCAACCCGAAAAACACGTCCCCGCCGGTCACATCGTCCAATGCTGCGAACTCGCCCAGCACCTTGTCCGCCATCGTGACCAGGTCCTCGGCCCGGCGGCGCAGCAGGCGGCCCGCCTCGGTCAGCTCGATGCGAAAGCTGTGCCGGATGAACAGCTGCTGCCCGAGCTCCTCCTCCAGCGCCTGCACCTGCTTGGACAGCGTCGGCTGCGAGACGTGCAGATATGCCGCGGCGCGGGTCATGTTCTCCTCCCGTGCCGCGGCCAGAAAATAGCGCAGCGTCCGTATCTCCACCGCACAGCCCTCCTTTGTGATATGCCAAAAAAGAATACTGTGATATAAATTATAACCATTGGCGCGCAGGCGGTCAAGCGTGTATAGTAGAAGGTGGAAAGGATGGTGCAGCCGTATGCAAAAGACCGAACAACTGACCCTCACCAACGAATGGGATAAGACATTCCCCCAAAGCGACAAGGTCGGCCACCGCAAGGTGACCTTCGCCAACCGCTACGGCATCACACTGGCAGCGGATCTCTATACGCCCAAAAATGCCGCCGGTAAGCTCGCCGCCATTGCCGTGTGCGGGCCGTTCGGCGCCGTCAAGGAGCAGGCCGCGGGCCTCTATGCCCAGACGATGGCCGAGCGCGGCTTTTTGACCCTCGCCTTTGACCCGTCCTTCACCGGCGAGAGCGGCGGTGCGCCGCGCTATATGGCCTCGCCCGATATCAACACCGAGGACTTTATGGCGGCGGTCGATTTCCTTTCCGTGCAGGAAAACATTGACCCGGAGCGCATCGGCATCATCGGCATCTGCGGCTGGGGCGGCATGGCGCTCAACACCGCCGCGCTCGATACC